>NZ_CP046120.1:0-300000 GCF_009707465.1 Novosphingobium sp. Gsoil 351 | reverse complement strand
CGAGCTGCTTCATCCCGTGGTGCGCCTGGTTGCGGCCAACGCACCCGCAGCCCATCCGCTTCAAGACACCGCGTTCGAAATGACGGTGTTCTTTCGCATGATGGTCATCACTGGCGGCCTGGTCCTGGTTCACAACGTCTACGGGCTGGAACGCGAGCTCGGCCGCTCGGCTCTGCGCTGGAGCGCGTCGGCGCTGGGCGCGGTGTGGTTGTGCGATCTCAACTTCTACGTCATCGCATGGCTCGGCGACGCCCAACCCGAGGCAATGGCGGTGCTCAGGGGGCTAGTCCTCGTGCCGGTCGGGATGATGCTGGTTATCGCCCGCACGCGCAGCGCCGAACGCCGGCTCCGGCCGTCGCGGGCGATGGCCTTTCAGTCGCTGTCGCTGCTGGTGATCGGCGGCTACCTGGTGACGATGGTCGGCGCGGCGCAGTCGCTCGCCTGGCTCGGCGATACTGCGCCGCCGCTCGCACAAGTCGGCTTTGTCTTCACCAGTGCGGTGCTCGCGCTGATCGTGCTGCCTTCAGGGCGGGTGCGCGGATGGATGAAGGTCACGGTGACCAAGCATCTGTTCCAACACCGTTACGATTATCGCGCCGAGTGGCTGCGCTTCACCCAGACGATTGGCCGGGGCGATAGCGGCACGACGCTGGAAGAGCGCACCATCCAGGCGATCGCCGACATTACCGACAGCACCGCCGGTTTGCTTTTGGTGCCCGGCGACCGCGGCGAACTCACGCTGGCGGCGCGCTGGCAGTGGCGCACGCTCGACGTGCCCGCCGAGGCGATGACCGGTGAAGCGCGGCAGTTTTTCGAGCGCGAGGGCTTCATTGTCGATTGCGACGCGGTTCGGCGCGGCATTGCGCCGCACGGGGAAGCGGCGATCGTGCCCGAGTGGCTGCTCGACGAGCCGCGCGCGTGGGCGCTGGTCCCGTTGCTTCACTTCGAGCGTCTGGTGGGCGTGATCGTGCTTGCCCGCCCGGCGCACGAGCGCGAACTCGATTGGGAAGACTTCGACCTGCTGCGCGTCGCCGGACGTCAGCTCGCCAGCTATCTGGCCGAGCACGCCGGGCAGGAGGCACTGCTGGATGCCAGCCGGTTCGACGAGTTCAACCGCCGGATCGCGTTCGTCATGCACGACGTGAAGAATCTGGCGAGCCAACTGACCCTGCTATGCCGCAATGCCGAGCGCCACGGCGACAATCCCGCGTTCCGGGCCGACATGCAGATCACCGTGCGCAACGCGGCGGAAAAGCTGAACGGCCTGATCGCGAAGCTTTCGCGCTATGGCGCCAACCCGCTGGAGCGGATGGAAGAGATCGATCCGGTCGCAATCGCTGCCGCCGTGGCCGCGCGCCAAGGACAGGCCCATCCCATCGTCGTTGCGGACGCCGCATCGCGCGTACGCGCTATCGGCAATCGCGAGACTCTGGAACAAGTGCTCGTCCATCTCGTCCAGAACGCGATCGACGCCAGCGAGAACGATGCTCCGATCACGCTCGTGGTGCGCAGCGAAGGACTTCACGCGGCCATCGAGGTGATCGATTCGGGCACGGGCATGAGCCCGGATTTCGTCCGGAACCGGCTGTTCAAGCCCTTCGTCTCGACCAAGCCGGGTGGCTTCGGGATCGGCGCGTTCGAGGCGCGCGAACTCGTCAGAGCGATGCAGGGCCGGCTCGATGTCGAGTCTCGCGAAGGGCTAGGCAGCCGCTTCGTGATCCGTCTGCCGCTGGCCGAGGCTGCCGGACTGCTCGAGCGCTTCAAGGAAAGCAGCGTGGCTGCGGACCCCGCAGAGAAACTGATCGCATGAGGTCGTATTATGTCTGACTCCGCCAGCACGCCGCTGCCCAAGCTGCTCATCGTCGAGGACGACCCCGGGCTCCAGGCACAGCTCAAATGGGCCTACGAGGACTTCGAGGTGATCGTCGCGGGCGACCGTGCAAGTGCGATCGCCGCCCTGCGGTCCGAGGAACCCGCGGTGGTTACGCTCGACCTTGGCCTGCCGCCGGATCCCGATGGAACGAGCGAAGGCTTCGCGATCCTGGACGAGATCATGGCGCTCAAGCCGGACACCAAAGTGGTGGTGGCATCGGGACATGGCGCCCGCCAAAGTGCGCAGACCGCGATCGCCAAGGGCGCCTACGATTTCTACCAGAAGCCGGTCGATATCGAATCGCTCGGCATGATCGTCCGCCGCGCGCTGCATCTCCACAAGATCGAGAGCGAGAACCGCGCGCTGGCCGAGCGCAGCGACGAGGGCAACAAGGTGCTTGGCGGACTGATCACCGCCGCGCCCGAAATGGTCCGCGTCGCCCGCACGATCGAGCGGGTGGCCAACACCAGCGTCTCGGTGATGCTGCTCGGTGCGAGCGGGACCGGCAAGGAACTGCTCGCCAAGGGACTGCACGACGCCAGCGACCGTTCGAAGGGCAACTTCGTAGCGATCAACTGCGCCGCGATTCCCGAGAACCTGCTCGAAAGCGAACTGTTCGGGCACGAGAAGGGCGCCTTCACCGGCGCGGTCAAGACCACCGAGGGCAAGATCGAACTGGCCGACGGCGGCACGCTGTTCCTCGACGAAGTCGGCGACATCCCGCTCCCGCTCCAGGTCAAGCTGTTGCGGTTCCTGCAGGAACGCACGATCGAGCGGATCGGCGGGCGGCGCTCGATCGCGGTCGACACGCGGATCGTCTGCGCCACCCACCAGGATCTCGAGGCGATGATCGGCGACGGACGGTTCCGCGAGGACCTGTTCTATCGTTTGGCCGAGATCGTCATCAAGATTCCCAGCCTGGCCGAACGCCCCGGCGACGCCGCGCTGCTCGCCAAGGCGTTTCTCGCCCGCTTCGCGCGCGAGATGAACCCCTCGGTAAAGGGCTTCGCGCCCGATGCGCTTGCCGCGATCGATGGCTGGGGCTGGCCGGGCAACGTCCGCGAGCTGGAAAACCGGGTGAAGCGCGCGGTGATCATGGCCGACGCCAAGCTGATCGCCGCCGAGGATCTCGATCTGGCTCCGAGCGACGAGGGGGAGGCCCCGCTCAACCTCAAGTCGGCGCGCGAGCATGCCGACCGCAAGGTGATCCGCCATGCCCTGGCGCGCAGCGAAGGCAATATCTCGAGCACCGCGCGGATGCTTGGGATCAGCCGGCCGACGCTGTACGACCTGCTCAAGCAATACGCGATCCACGCCTGAGCCGCGACCGCCAGCCTCCGGTAAATCTCCTCGACAGTAGCTTGCCCGCGCGGCAAGGCGAGCGCTTGCTACTGCAAGGGGTAGGCTGAGATGGCGGGTGCGTTGGACGGAATTACGGTGATTGAATTCGCCGGGATCGGCCCCGGTCCGTTCGCCTGCATGATGCTCGCCGATCATGGCGCCAAGGTCATCCGGATCGAGCGACCGGGGGTGGTCGGGCGTTACGGCGACGGTGGCAACCGCGATATCCTGAACCGTTCGCGCCAGCGGATTGAGCTCGATATGAAGGATCCAGCGGCGATTGCGCAGATTCGCGAGCTCGTGAAGACCGCCGATGCGGTGGTCGAGGGCTTTCGTCCCGGAGTGATGGAACGCCTCGGGCTGGGGCCCGATGTCCTCCTCGCCGACAACCCTCGCCTGGTGTTCGGGCGGATGACCGGGTGGGGCCAGGACGGCCCGATGGCGCCGCTCGCCGGGCACGACATCAACTACATCGCGCTATCGGGCGCGCTCCACACCTATGGCCGCAAGGGTGAGAAGCCGAGCTTCCCGGTCAACGCGGTCGGCGACTTCGGCGGCGGCGGGATGCTGATGGCGTTCGGCGTACTCGCCGCCATCCTTTCCGCGAAAAGCACCGGCCGGGGTCAGGTGATCGACTGCGCGATGGTAGATGGCGCGGCGATCCTCTCGGCGATGACCTACACCTTCTTCGCCAACGGAATGTGGCGCGACGAGCGCGGGGTGAACCTGCTCGATTCCGGAGCGCACTTCTACGACACCTACGCGACCTCGGATGGGAAATGGATCTCGATCGGCTCGATCGAGCCGCAGTTCTACGCGCTGTTGCGCGCGGCCGCGGGGCTGGCCGACGATCCGGCGTTCGATGCGCAGATGGACCAGTCGGGCTGGCCCGCGCTCAAGGACAAGCTGACCGAGCTGTTCCTGACCAAGACCCGGGAGGAATGGTGCGCTATCATGGACGGCAGCGACATCTGCTTTGCGCCAGTCCTGAGCCTTTCCGAAGCGCCCAAGCACCCGCACAACGTCGCGCGCAAGACCTTCGTGCGCGAAGGCGGGATCATGCAACCCGCGCCCGCTCCGCGCTTCTCGGAGACTCCCGCGCCACCGGTCTGCCTTTCCGGACGCTGATCAAAGCCCATGCCCCGCATCGATCCGATGGTGCGGCTTCTGCTGCTGGCGATATTTCTCGCGACGGTGCTGCCGGTCGGCGGACGCTGGGCTGGCATTGCGCAGTTCGTATCGAACGCCGCGGTGTTCCTGCTGTTCCTGCTCAACGGCCTGCGCCTGCCACGTCGCGAGGTGATCGCCGGAATCGGCAAGTGGCGGCTGTTGCTGCCGCTGGTGCTGTTCGTCTACGCGGCAATGCCCGCGGCGGGGTGGCTGTTGTGGCAAGGGACGGGACAGGTCTTGCCGCCGCTGCTGGCGCTGGGGTTCCTGTTCCTCGGCACGCTGCCCTCGACCGTCCAGTCGGCAACCGCCTACACCTCGCTGGCCGGGGGCAATGTGGCGAGTTCGGTGGTCGCGGCGGCGCTGCTCAACCTGCTCGGCGTGTTCCTGACCGCTCCGCTGTTCTCGCTCCTCGCGGGAGGCCATGCGGCGGCATTCGACGGCGGTGGCCTGTTCAAGGTGATCGCAATCCTGCTGCTGCCGTTCGCGCTGGGTCAGGCGCTTCAGGGCACGCTGGGCGGCTGGGTATCCGGACATCGCCAACTGGTCACCTGGATGGACCGCAGCTCGATCGCCATCGCCGTCTACGTCGCATTTTCGAATGCGGTGCGGCAGGGCATCTGGGGCCGGATCGATCCCGCGGGCTGGGCGGGCATCGCCGCCGGTTGTGCGGCTTTGCTGCTGTTTGGCTATGGCGCGTCCTGGCTATGCGGGCGCGCCGTCGGACTGGAGCGCGGCGATCGCATCGCCATGACCTTTGCTGGCGCGCAAAAGAGCATCGCAATGGGCGCGCCACTCGCCACTGTGCTGTTTCCTCCAGCCGCCGCCGGGGTGATCCTGTTGCCCACACTGGCCTATCACCTGGCGCAGCTGATCATCGCGGCACCGCTGGCGAGCCGCTTGAAGGCGCATTCTCCTACTTAGGTTTGGGCTGGCCTACTTGGGCTGATAGGTCTGCTCGATGCCGGGGAACGTCCGCGCGCGCACCTCTTCGGCATAAGCTTCCGCGGCCTTGCCGATCACCTGCGCGATTTCCTCATATCGCTTCACAAACCGCGGGACGCGATCGAACATGCCGAGCATATCTTCGGTAACAAGCACCTGTCCGTCGCACTGAGCCGAAGCACCGATGCCGATGGTCGGGATCTCGAGCGATTGCGTAAGCGCGATCGCGATCGGTTCGATGACCCCTTCGATCACCACGGCAAATGCCCCGGCAGCCTCGACTGCCTGGCCATCCGCGATGATCTTTTCGTGCTCTTGCTGACTGCGGCCGCGGGCGTTGTAGCCACCCAGCACGTTGACTGCCTGCGGGGTAAGCCCGACGTGAGCCATCACCGGAATGCCTCGCGCCACTAGAAACGCGATGGTTTCGGCCATGGCGACGCCGCCCTCCAGCTTCACCGCGGCGCAACCGGTTTCGCTCATGATCCGGCTCGCCGCGGCAAATGCCTGCTGGGGCGACGCCTCGTAGGCGCCGAACGGCATGTCGACGACGACGACGCTGTGATAGCTGCCACGCACCACCGCCGCGCCATGCGCGCACATCATGTCGAGGGTGACCTGCAACGACGACGGCAGGCCATAGATCACCTGGCCGAGCGAATCCCCCACCAGCAGCAGGTCGCAGTGCGTATCGAGGAGCTGGGCCTGGCGCGCGGTATAGGCTGTGAGCATGACCAGCGGCTGTTCGGTCTTGCCTTCAAACTTACGACGTTTGATCGCGGGGACCGTCAACCGCTTCATCGGCTGCGGCGTGGGGTTGGCGCGGCTGGTCGCGGTGTCGAGCTGGAAGGTCGTGGACATGGGCCAAGCTTCTAAGGCGCTCGACGGCCCGGTGCAAACCTGCGGAAAACGGGCTTGCGCTACAGGGGCTTGCCGTTAGCTTCGCGCGCAATCACACCTTCTGCGCGGCCATCAGAAGCCGCTGGACTTAGGGGACTTTGATGTTCGGTCGCGTAAAACCTTTGGACGCTATCCTGGCCACGGCGGAAAGGAAATCGCTGCATCGATCGCTCGGCGCGGTCCAACTCACCCTCTTGGGCATCGGCAGCGTGATCGGCACGGGTATCTTCGTGCTGACCGCATCGGGCGCGCAGAAGGCGGGGCCCGGCCTGATGCTCGCGTTCGTCATCGCCGGGCTGGTCTGCATCGTCGCCGCGCTGTGCTATGCAGAGATCGCCTCGATGATCCCGGTGGCCGGGAGCGCCTACACTTATACCTACGCCTCGATGGGCGAGCTTCTGGCGTGGACCGTCGGCTGGGCGCTGATCATGGAATACGCGATCGCCGCCGCGGCGGTGTCGGTCGGGTGGTCGGGCTACTTTACGGGAACGATCCTCAACCAGTTCCTGGGAATCCATCTTCCGGCATTTCTCTCCGCGGGCCCGCTGGCATTGGGCGGGGCGGAAGGCGGCTTCATCAACCTGCCGGCGATGCTCATCGCGCTGCTGGTCACCACGCTGCTTGTCGTCGGCACCAGTGAAAGCGCGAGGGTCAACGCCGTTCTGGTGGTGATCAAGTTGGTCGCGCTGACCGCGTTCATCGCGCTGACTTATACCAGTCCGGAATTTTCGACCGACAAGTTCAACCCGTTCCTGCCGGCAGGCCTTTTGGCGGCTTCGGTACGGGGCTGGGAGCGGTCGGCGCGGCGGCGACGATGTTCTTCGCCTATGTCGGGTTCGATTCGGTTTCGACTGCCGCCGAGGAAACGGTCAACCCGCAGCGCAACGTGCCGATCGGCCTGATCGGATCGCTGCTGATCTGCACGATCTTCTACATCCTCGTCGCCGCCGGTGCTGTCGGCACGCTTGGCGGGCAGCCGCTGATGGGAGCGGGCGGCGTGCCGTTCGAGCCCGGCTCGGCGGAACTCGCCCGGCAATGCGCAATGCCCCAGTATGCGGAGGCGTTGGTCTGCTCGAAGGAAGCGCTGGCGCACGTGCTGCGCACGATCGGGTTCTCGGCGGTGGGCAACATGTTGGGCGTCGCCGCATTCCTTGCGCTGCCCTCGGTGATCCTGGTGCTGCTCTACGGCCAGACCCGCATCTTCTTCGTGATGAGCCGCGACGGCCTGCTCCCGGACAAGTTGAGCGCCGTCCACCCGCGGTTCAAGACGCCGTACATCGTCACCATGATCACCGGCGGGATCGTGGCATTGGGGGCGGCGTTTTTCCCGGTTGGCGGGCTCGCGGACATTTCCAACGCCGGGACCCTTTATGCCTTCAGCTTCGTGGCCATTGCCCTGCTCCTGCTGCGCAAGACCGATGCTGCACGCCCGCGGCATTTCCGGGTGCCGGCGGCGTGGCTGATCGCACCGCTGACGATCGCGGGCTGCCTGTTCCTGTTCTTCAACTTGCCCAAGCAGGCGATGCTGTTCCTGCCGGAGTGGGGGGTGCTGGGGCTGGTGATCTACTTCCTCTACAGCCGCAGCCACAGCCACCTGGGCCGCGGGCTCGTCGAGGTGCACGAGACCGAGATCGGTGAGATCGAGCCCGACATCCCGGGTGTGGCGGATCGCGGACGGCCCTGACCGGAGCCAAGCAAACGGGCCGCTCCTTTCGCAAGGGCGGCCCATCGCGTTGCCAAGGGGAAAGCGCTCAGGTTAGAGCGCGGTCTCGACGTGCTTGCCCGCAACTTCGTCGCGAACGTTAAGGCCCAACGCCATCTTTGCGGTGGCCAGCGCGCCCAGTTCTCCCGACCAGATTTCGGCATCGCCCAGGTCCATTCGCAGGAACAGCAGGTTGGGGTCGGTCTTGCCGCCGGGGAACCATGCCTCGACGAAGTTCGACCACTGCTTGTCGAGCCTGGCCTTGTCGGTTTCCTCGGTCAGCGTCCCGGTGAAGCGCGCGAAGAGGTCGTGGCCCTTGCTGGTGTAGCAAGCTGTCGCCGCACCCTGCCGCGCCCAGCGGCTGTCGCGGGCGGTGAAGAACCAGATTTCGCTGTCGGCATGCTTGTCGAGGCTCGCGGTCATCGGCGCGGCGCCAGCGGGATCGCCGTCGAGCTGGAGCATGACGTAGGATGAACCGGCCAGTTCGTGCCAGAACTTGTCCTTGAGCTCTTCGGCGTTGCCTGCGGAATATTTCATGGGGTTGTCCTTTCGCTTCCCGTTTCGAACGGCAGGGCGAAAGGTTGGCTCCGGCGCAGTCGAGCCAGTTTTCGAGCTTCAGGCCGTTCAGCGTCGCTTCGGCGGGAAAGCCGTTTGTCAAGCAAGTCGAATCGGAACATAAATAGAACACAGGAGTCGATTCGCCGTGACCTTCGTGACCAGTCTCTCGCTGCCGGACGATCCGGTGCGTCCCGCGCAATGGCGTCCGGGGCTGGATGCGGGTGTCCGTCACAGCGAGATTTTCGCTTCCGCCGAGGATGCGAGCGGGGCGGGGGTCGTGCTGGCCATGGCGCGCGACCAAGCCAGCCGGGAGCGCGAGCAACGTTCCTGGTTGTGGGTTCAGGACAAGACGGCGCGGCGGCTGGGTGGGCGGCCCTATCGCCCGGGCCTCCCATCGGATTTGCGCCACCGCCTGATCCACGTTTCCGCCAACAAGCCCGAGGATGCGCTGTTCGCACTGGAGGAAGGGCTGCGCTGCCGCGATCTGGCGTTCGTGGTGGGGGAAATCGCGGGCAATCCCCGCGCGCTGGGGCTTACCGCTTCGCGCCGGCTGAGCCTGGCGGCGGAAAGGCACGGCGTTCCGCTGTGGCTGATCCGCCTTGGCGCCGCGCGTGACCTAGGCTCGGCGCGGATGCGGTGGGAGGTGCGTTCGGCGCCGTCGCTGCCGCCGCGCTGGAATTCCGCGGCGCCGGGCGCTCCGTCGTGGAGCGCGGAACTCTTCCGCGCGCACACCCATCAACCCGGAAATTGGATTGTGCGCGATGACGCATGTCTTGCCGCCGAACTCACCGCCGCGCCGCATCCTGGCGATCTGGTGTGCGCGGCTGGCGATCGATCGCTGGCGGCTCGCTGAGGGCTGCGCGGAAGGGCAGGGCGCCGACGCCCAGCCGCTCGCGCTCGTCGCCGATACCGCGCACGGGCCGCGGATCGAGGCCGTCAATCGCGCCGGGCTTGAGGCGGGCGCGCAGCCCGGCATGCGTCTCGCCGATGCCCGCGCCGTGTGTTCCCAAATCGGCGTGCGGCCGTCCGATCCGGCAGGCGATCTCGCCTTCCTCGAAAACCTGGCGGTGTGGGCGCAGCGCTGGGGACCGCACAGCGCGCTCGATCCGCCCGACGGGCTGGTGGTCGACGTTACCGGCGCCGCGCACCTGTTCGGGGGCGAGGAGGCGCTGCTCAACGACGCGGCGCGGGCGCTGGCGCGGCGGGGCCTGACCGCGCGGATCGCCATCGCGCCGACCGCGGGAGCGGCCTGGGCGTTGGCGCACCACGGTCCGGCGCAGGCGATCCTGGGGCCGCAAGACGACGCGGCGCGATGCCTGGGCGGCCTGCCCGTCGCGGCGCTGCGGCTCGACGACGACGTTCTGCTTCTTCTGCGCCGGCTAGGGCTGAAGCGGCTGGGCGACTTGTCGGGAATTGCTCGCCCCGCGCTCGCCCGGCGCTTTCGCAACCGGCGGTCGGCGGCGGCCAATCCGCTGATCCGGCTCGACCAGTTGCTGGGGCTGCTGCCCGAACCGCTACTGCCGGTGATCGAGCACCACCCCCCGCTCGTCCAGCGCCGCCTGCTCGAACCGATCCGCCATCGCGAGCTGCTAGACCAGGTGGTTGGCGATCTTGCCGAAGACCTCGCGCGGGTGCTCGAAGGGTTGGCGCAGGGTGCGCGGCGGCTCGAACTGGGGCTGTGGAAGGTCGATGGCGACGTCGTGATCCGTCGCCTCGAGATGGCTGCCGCCAGCCGCGATCCCGCGCACATCTGCCGCCTGCTCGCCGCGCGGCTCGACGACATCGATGCCGGGTTCGGGATCGAACTGGTCCGCCTGCGCGCGCCGTGGACGCAGCCGCTGGCGCTGTTGCAGCAGGATTTCGAAGCCGCCGCGCAGGATCACCGCACCAGCCTGGCGGTTTGCATTGATCGGATCGCGGTGCGTCTGGGCGAGGATGCGGTGCGCCGCCCGGTCGCCTATCCCAGCCACATCCCCGAACGCGCCCAGCGCTGGCGTCCGCCGCTGGAACAGCCGCTACCCTCGCAGGGCGAACTGGCGTTCCACAACCGCCCGCTCAAGCTGCTCGACCGGGCCGAGCCGATCGCGGTACTCTATGCCACTCCCGACGGCCTGCCCCGCCGCTTCCGCTGGCGCGGCGCGGTGCACGAGATCGAGCGTGCCGAAGGGCCCGAGCGGATCGCGCCGGAATGGTGGCGTGAGAAATCGGGGGCGCGGCTGCGCGATTACTACCGGATCGAGGACGGCGAAGGCCGGCGCTACTGGGTCTACCGCGAGGGTCTGGCCGGCGACGGACGCGGCGGCGCCCCGCAGTGGTTCCTGCACGGATTGTGTGCCTGAAGCCCTCTCCCTCTCAGGAAAGAGGGTTGGGAGAGGGGGTTGTGCGCGACATCCCCCTCTCAACTTCGGCTAGTTCGCTGCGCTCTCAAGCATGTGCATCTGTCCCCTGAAGCGGACAGAGCGCGGTTTCACACCAGCGGCGTCACCAGGCTCTGTCGCGAGACTTCGTCGATGATGTCCTGACGAGCTTCGGGCGTTTCACCCTCCAGCCCCGCGAACGCGCTGCGCTCGCCATCGTTGTCGAGGAACGCCAGGAGATCGTCGGTCAACCGATCGGTCTGCGTGGCGAACACCCCATGCGCCTCGCCCTCGTATTCGATCAGTTGCGCATGCGGCACCGCTCTGGCCACCGCGCGCGCGGTGGCCTCGATCGGGACGGTCTTGTCGGCGGTCCCGTGGATGATCAGGGTCGGAACCTTGAACGACGCGAGATCGGGGCGGAAATCGGTGGTGGCGAAGGCTTTCGCCGCAGCAAGCGTGGGCCGCAAGCCCGCCTGCATCGCGGTGAACCACGCTACGTCCAGCATCTCTTCGCTGACCGGGCTGGAAACCCAGCCGACCCCGAAGAAGTCGTCGAAGAAATCGGTGAAAAACGCCGCCCGGTCCTTCAACATGGCGTCGGTCATCTGATCGAAGGTCGATTGCGGGACGCCATCGGGATTGTCGTCGGTCCGGAGCATGTAGGGCACCACCGAACTGATCAGCGCGACCCTGCTGACACCTTTGCCCTGGTGCCGCGAAAGATAGCGCGCGATCTCACCGCCGCCCATCGAGAAGCCTACCAGCGCGACATCGTCGGTCGCATCGTAATGCGCCAGCACCGCCGCCAGATCGTCGGCGAACGTATCGTAGTCATATCCGCCCGAGGGTTGCATCGAGCGACCGAAGCCACGCCGGTCATAGGCAATCGCCTTGTAGCCGGCGTCGGCCAGCGCGTTGGTGATCGGATCCCAGCTGTCGGCCGAAAGCGGCCAGCCGTGGATCAGCACGACCGGGCGCCCTTCGCCCCAACATTTCGACCAGAGGTGCGTGCCGTCGCGGGCTTCGATGATGTGCATGAAAGAATTCCTGTGGCTTCCCGTCCGCACCCCAAACTCCGCCGAGGCGGGGCCGTTCCGTTTGAAGCCAAAGGTTTGCGGTCAAGTTTCGCGAGGGGGAGGCGAAACGATGTTGGACTTCGCACGTTAAGAACATATAAGGAACATATGGCTCAACCCTCGCTCCTCGAACGTCTCGGAATCCTTGCCGACGCGGCCAAGTACGACGCTTCGTGCGCCTCGTCAGGCACGGCCAAGCGGACCAGCAAGGGCGGGAAGGGTATCGGCTCGACCGAGGGGATGGGCATCTGCCACGCCTATGCCCCCGATGGCCGCTGCATTTCGCTGCTCAAGATCCTGCTGACCAACCACTGCATCTTCGACTGCCACTATTGCATCAACCGCAAGAGCTCGAACGTGCGGCGGGCGCGGTTCACCCCGCAGGAAGTGGTCGACCTGACGCTCAGCTTCTATCGGCGAAATTACATCGAAGGGCTGTTCCTTTCCTCGGGGATCGTGAAGTCGTCGAACCACACGATGGAGCAACTGGTCGAGGTCGCGCGGATCCTGCGCGAGGAGCACGACTTTCGCGGCTATATCCACCTCAAGACGATCCCCGAGGCCGATCCCGGATTGCTCGCCCAGGCGGGCCTTTATGCCGACCGCGTCTCCATCAACGTCGAACTGCCGACCGACGCCGGGCTGACCCGGCTCGCCCCCGACAAGTCGGCGCGCCAGATCGAAGGCGCGATGGCGGGGCTCAAGGGTGAGATCGTCGAGGCCAAGGATGCGCGCAAGCGGTTCAAGTCGGCGCCGCGCTTCGCCCCCGCGGGGCAATCGACCCAGATGATCGTCGGCGCGGATGCCGCCACGGATGCGGACATCGTCGGCAAGGCGAGCACGCTCTACGGCGATTTCGCATTGCGCCGGGTCTATTATTCGGCGTTCAGCCCGATCCCCGATGCCAGCGCGGTGCTGCCGCTCAAGCGCCCCCCGCTGATCCGCGAGCACCGGCTCTACCAGTCGGACTGGCTGATGCGGTTCTACGGCTATGCCCCAGGGGAGGTCCAGCAGGCTGCGGACGCCGACGGGATGCTGCCGCTCGACATCGATCCCAAGTTGGCGTGGGCGCTGAAATTCCGCGAGCGGTTTCCGGTCGACGTCAACCGTGCCCCGCGCGAGGCGCTGCTGCGGGTGCCGGGGCTGGGGGTGAGGGCGGTCGGCGCGATCCTCGCTTCGCGGCGGCATCGCACCTTGCGGCTTGAAGATGTCGCCCGCCTGACCGTCTCGATCGCAAAGCTGCGGCCGTTTCTCATTGCCGCGGATTGGCGCCCGGTTTCGCTCACCGACCGCGCCGATTTGCGCGCGCTGGTCGCGCCGCGCAAGCAATCCCAACTCGAACTGTTCGCGGCATGAATACGCGCTCGCACACCCCCAGCTCATCCCGAGCGAAGTCGAGGCATCGCGCGCAGCGGACGAACTGTTGCGCCAGATGTCTCGACTTCGCTCGACATGAGCGAGGCTGGGGCAAAGGCCGCTTCGTATGACCGCGCTGCTTTGCGGCATGCACGCACCCGACGCGCTTGGGGTTACGCTGACCGCATCCGACGACTTCGCCGAGTGGCGCGATCATGCGCGATGCCTGATCCAGGCCGATGTCCCGCCCGATCGCATCGCCTGGAGCGAGCCGGGCGGGACCTCGGGCAGCCTGTTCGCGCGCTCCGACCGGCAAGTGCCTGGCCCACTCGCCGATGCGCCCCAACCCCGTGCCGCGCGTGCGTTTGTTCAACTTGCCCAAAGCGCGATCCTGCATTCCGACCCCGAGCGGTTCGCGCTGCTCTATCGCCTGCTGTGGCGGCTCCAGCGCAAGCCGAAGCTGATGGAAGACGCCGCCGACCGCGACGTGCGCCGGATCGACGAACTCGCCCGCACCGTGCGCCGCGACATTCACAAGATGCGCGCGTTCGTGCGCTTCCGGGTGGTCGATGAGCCCGATGGGGGCGAGCACTACGTCGCCTGGTTCGAACCCGAGCATCACATCCTGCGCGCCAATGCGCGGTTCTTCGTCAACCGTTTCACCAACATGGCGTGGTCGATCCTGACCCCGGCGGGCTCGCTCCACTGGAATGGGCAAATCCTGTCCGAAGGCCCGCCCGCCCAGCGCGGCGACGCCCCTGCGAGCGACGCGGCGGAGGATCTATGGCGCACCTATTATGCGTCGATCTTCAATCCCGCGCGTTTGAAGGTGGGGGCGATGCTCAAGGAGATGCCCCGCAAGTACTGGAAGAACATGCCCGAGGCGGCGCTGATCCCACAGTTGATCGCCGGGGCGCAGGCGCGCGAGGCGACGATGGTGGATGCGGGAAGCGATCTGTTCTTGGGCGAGGAACGGCCGACGAGCCTGGCGGCGATCGGCGAGGCGATCCGGGTCTGTCGCCGCTGCGAGATCGGCTGCAACGGCACCGATGCGGTGATGGGCGAGGGGCCGCGCGAGGCTGCGCTGATGATCGTCGGCGAACAGCCCGGCGATGTCGAGGAACAGCAGGGGCGGCCGTTCGTCGGCCCCGCCGGGCGGCTTCTGCGCGCGCATCTGGAGGACGCCGGGATCGACGACAAGACCGCTTACGTGACCAACGTGGTCAAGCACTTCAAGTTCGTGTCCAAAGTCATGAGAGGGGGCGGCAAGCGCCGCCTTCACCAGTCGCCCACCGCCAAGGAGATCGACATCTGCCGCTGGTGGGTCGATGCCGAGCGCGCAATCGTCAAACCGCGGCTGGTCCTCGCGCTCGGCGCCAGCGCGGCGCGGGGGATGCTGGGCAAGACCGTCAGCGTTCAGAAGGAACGCAGCCGCCCGCACAAGCTGGAGGACGGCACCGAGCTGTGGATCACCACCCACCCCTCATACCTGCTCCGCCTGCAGGACGATGCCCGCGCCAGCGAGGAACAACGCTTTGCCGAAGATTTACGTGCGGTTGCGGCGCGCCTGGCGGAATTCGCCTAGCCATGAAGTTTGCCCCTTTTCCCGTCACCCCGGCGAAGGCCGGGATCCATCCAAGCTCGCCGCACGCGGTCAGGTTGGCTGGGCCCCGGCCTTCGCCGGGGTGACGGCCTGTCGGGGCCGTCATGCCCGAAAACGATCTGCTCATTCCCCGGCGGACGATCGAGCTCGATCCGGACACGGTAACCGAACCCGAGCGCGCGCCCTTCGTCGAGCTTGGGCTGCTCAGCTGCTTTTCGTTCCTGCGCGGCGCCTCGCAGCCGCCCGACCTTGTGCTGGCCGCTCGGACGCTTGGCTACGACGCGATCGGCATCGCCGACGCCAATTCGATGGCCGGGGTGGTGCGCGTCCATACCGAAGCGAAGAAGGTCAAGCTGCGGCCGGTGATCGGCTGCCGGATCGAGACCGTCGAGGGCCTGACCTTCCTCGCCTATCCGACTGACCGCGACGCCTACGGCCGCCTGTGCCGCCTGATTTCCGCAGGGCGGATGGGAACGCTCGACGGCGAATGGCAGGCCAAGGGCGCGTGCGACATCTCGCTGGCGATGCTGGCAGATCATGCCCAGGGGGTGCAACTCATCCTGCTTCCGCCGCAAGACTTGGACCGTGAATTCACCATCACGGTCACGGTTCCGAGCAACGTCATTTGTTTTCCATCACCTGGTTCACACGAAGACACGAAGACACGAAGCGAGGCGGCGAGTGACGGTGCTGACACCTTCGTGTCTTCGTGTGAGGAAAAATTCGCCTTCGGCGATGTCTTGCCCCACCTCACGTCCCAGCTTCCCACGCTCCGCCACCTGGCCGCCAGCTATCTCTATAGCGGTGACGACATCGCCCGGATCGACCGGCTTGATGCCCTGGCCAGCGAGAACGGGCTGGGGCTGCTGGCTACGAACGACGTCCACTACGCCGCGCCCGACTGTCGTCCGCTTCAGGACGTGATGACCGCGATCCGGCTCAAGACCACGATCGCCGCGGCGGGGCTAAAGCTTAACCCCAATGCCGAGCGGCACCTGCGATCACCCAAGAAGATGGTCGCGCTGTTCACCCGCTGGCCCCACGCCATAGCGGCTGCGCGTGCGGTGGCCGACGCCTGCGACTTCAAGCTGAGCGAGCTGAAATATGAGTATCCGCAAGAGACCTATCCCGACGGCATGACCGCGCAGCAATGGCTTGAGCATCGGGTGGGGGAAGGGGTGAAATGGCGCTATCCCGATGGGCCACCGTCCAAGGTCACGCAAGCGCTGCAGTATGAGCTCGACATAATCCAGCGCCTCGATCTGGCGCGCTACTTCCTCACCATCCAGGACATCGTCGAATACGCGCGCAGCCGCGAGCCGCCGATCCTGTGTCAGGGGCGCGGCTCGGCGGCCAATTCGGCGGTGTGCTTCTGCCTTGGCATCACCTCGGTCGACCCAGCCCACAACGAACTGCTGTTCGACCGCTTCATTTCCACCGAGCGCGGCAGCGAACCGCCCGACATCGACGTCGACTTCGAGCACGAGCGGCGCGAGGAGGTGATTCAGCACATCTACGAGCGATACGGGCGCGACAAGGCCGGGCTGTGCGCCACTGTGATCCACTATCGCCCGCGCATGGCGATCCGCGAAGTCGGCAAGGCGATGGGGCTGACCGAGGACGTGACCTCGGCGCTGGCCCGCACCGTCTGGGGCGGCCACGGCCGCGAGATCGATCCCGAACATGTCCGCAAGGAAACCGGGCTCGACCTTACCGATCCCTATCTCAAGCGCGTGCTGGCCCTGACCCGCCAGATGATCGACATGCCCAGGCACCTCAGCCAGCATGTCGGCGGCTTCATCCTGACCGACAAACCACTGCTCGAGACCGTGCCGATCGGCAACGGCGCGATGGCGGATCGCAGCTTCATCGAGTGGGACAAGGACGACATCGACGACCTCGGTATCCTCAAGGTCGATGTCCTGGCGCTGGGTATGCTGACCTGCATCCGCAAGTCGTTCAAGCTGATCGAAGACCATCATGGCGAGGCTTACGATCTCGCCACCGTCCCGGCGGAGCGACCCGAAGTCTACGACATGCTGTGCGAGGGGGATTCGGTCGGCGTGTTCCAGGTGGAAAGCCGGGCGCAGATGAACATGCTGCCTCGGCTAAGGCCGCGCATTTTCTACGATCTGGTGGTGCAAGTGGCGATCGTCCGCCCCGGCCCGATCCAAGGGGATATGGTCCATCCCTACCTCAAGCATCGCAGAAGGATGCGGGAGAACCCCGGAACTGAGTTCCATCTTCCCAGCCCCGCGCCCGAGCACGGTCGGTCGGATGAACTCTCCTCGATCCTCAGGCGTACTTACGGGGTCCCGATCTTCCAGGAACAGGCGATGAAGATCGCCATCGATGCCGCCAAGTTCTCGCCGGAAGAGGCGAACCAGTTGCGCAAGGCGATGGCCACCTTCCGCTCACGCGGGATGATGGACCTGCACCAGGAAAAAATGGTCAGCCGCATGATCGCCCGCGGCTACGATCCTGAATTCGCCGAGCGCTGCTTCAACCAGATCAAGGGTTTCGGCGAATACGGCTTCCCGGAAAGCCACGCCGCCAGCTTCGCCCTGCTGGTCTACGTCTCCAGCTGGCTCAAGTGCCATTACCCGGCCGCGTTCGCCGCCGCGCTGCTCAATTCGCAGCCGATGGGGTTCTACGCCCCGGCGCAGATCGTCCGCGATGCCGAGGAGCATGGCGTGGTGGTCCTGCCGGTGGACGTCAATCATTCGACATGGGACTGCACGCTGGAGCCCGTCGAGGAGGTTGCGCTGTCGCGGCCGCGTTTTCACCCCGGGCGCGACCGGTGGCGATGGGACAAGGGCTGGGCCTTGCGCCTCGGCCTGCGGCAAGTGGACGGATTCCCTGAAAGTCTTGCTGCCACACTCGTGCAAGTGAGAGACATGAACGGGCCGTTCGCCGACGTGATCGCGCTGTGCGATCGGGCCGGGCTGCCGGCTGCGCAGATCGAACGGCTCGCTGCGGCGGACTGCTTTTCGTCGCTCCAGCTTCGCCGGCGTCAGGCGCTGTGGGACGCGAGAACGCTGGTTTCCGCGCCCGAACTGCCGCTATTCGCGGCGGCTCGCGAGCGTGAGGAAGGGGCGGAGCGAGTGATCACCAACCTGCCGGCGATGCCATTGTCGGAAGAAGTCGTCGCCGATTACCAGACCCATCGGCTGAGCCTGAAGGCCCACCCGCTCAGCTTCCTCCGCGCCTCCCTGGCCGAACGCGACTTCGTGCCGGCAGCCGAACTTCGCACCCGCAAGTTCCGCTCGGCCGTCCAGGTCGCCGGTGTGGTGCTGATCCGCCAGCGCCCGGGCAGCGCCAAGGGGGTCTGCTTCATCACGCTCGAGGACGAGACGGGCATCGTCAACCTGGTGATCTGGCCCGACGCGATGGAAAAATATCGCAAGGTAATCATGGGATCGCGGCTGATGGAGGTGCGCGGGCGGGTCGAGTACGACGACGAGGTGATCCACGTGATCGCCGCACACCTGGTCGATGCGACATCCTCGCTCCTGGCGCTGTCCGACGACTTGTTGACAACCACCATCGCCCGCGCCGACCACTGCAACAACCCGCTGCCATCGAAGTTCGCGCCGACGCCCAATCTCCCCGGCGAACGGTGGACCCCGCCCGCACCCGGCAATCGCGACTGCGGGTTCCAGCACGGCCACCCGCGCGACGTAAGGGTGATCCCCAAAATGCTCCCGCCCTCGCGCGATTTCCACTGACGACACTTCACTTGGCGTTCACCGCGGTGCTGGCTATAGCGCGGCCCATGCACGCCATCTCGCCCCTCCGCATCGCCGTCCTCGCCATCGCCGCCAGCGGCCTCGCAGTTACCGCCGGGTGCGCCGGCGGAGGCAAGCCCAAGGACACCGCCTATGTCGCGCGCGATGTCGACACGCTTTATCTCGTGGCCAAAGAGCGGCTCGACCGCGGCCGCGCCAAGGAAGCCGCCGCGCTGTTCGATGAGGTCGAGCGCCAGCATCCCTATTCACCCTGGGCCCGCCGCGCGCAGTTGATGAGCGCCTTTTCGTACTACATCGATCGCGATTATCCCAAGTCGGTGCAGTCGGCGCAGCGCTTCCTTCAGATCCATCCGGGCAACAAGGACGCGCCTTACGCCTATTACCTGATCGCGCTCAGTTATTACGAACAAATCAGCGACGTCACACGCGACCAGAAGATCACCCAGCAGGCACTGGAGACGCTGACGGAAGTCGTACGCCGCTATCCCAACACGACTTATGCCGGGGACGCCAAGCTCAAGATCGACCTCGTCAACGATCACCTCGCCGGCAAGGAGATGGAGATCGGACGATTCTACGAGCGCAGCGGCAAATGGCTCGCGGCCTCGCTGCGTTTCCGCACCGTCACCGAAAAGTATCAGCAGACCAGCCACACGCCCGAAGCACTCTATCGCCTGGTCGAAACCTATCTCGCGCTGGGCATTCCCGAGGAAGCGCAGAAGGCCGCTGCCGTGCTCGGCGCAAACTACCCGGGCGACGAATGGTACCAGAAGGCGTTCAAATTGATGAATAAGCACGCCCCGGGAACGCAGGCCGTCTGATAGACTAGCTTGCCGGTTGACATTGCGGGAGCAGCGGCGCTTTGCTGCGCTTCTCCCATGCTGTCGCAGAAAACACGCTATACGATCCGCGCCTTCCAGCACCTTGCTGACCGCTGGGGTCAGGGGCCGGTGCGGCTGCAGGACATCGCCGAGGCGCAGAACATCCCGCGTAAGTTCCTGACGGTCATCATGGCCGAAATGACCCGTGAGGGTCTGCTGCTCTCGCACCGTGGACGCGATGGCGGTTACGAGCTTGCCTTGTCTCCCGTCGACATCCGCTATGGCGACCTCATCCGGCTGACCCGCGGCAGCCTGGCGCTGGTTCCGTGCGCCGCGCGCAACGCGCACGAGCACTGCGAGAACTGCCTGCCCGAGGCCAAGTGCCGTCTACGCGGGTTGATGCTGACCTTGCGCGACGCCACCGCCGAGATGCTCGACCGGATGTCTCTGGCCGATCCAATCGCACTCGAAGCACCCTTTGCCGAAGAAGCCGCCTGACGCCGCGCATCGTATCGGCTAGAGCGAACGCCACGCCATGCTGACCGCGCTCTCCATCCGCAACATCGTTCTGATCGAAGCGCTCGAACTGACGTTCGGCGGGGGGCTGGGGGTCCTCACCGGGGAAACCGGGGCGGGCAAGTCGATCCTGCTCGACGCATTGGGCCTGGCGCTGGGCGAGCGAGCGGAAAGCGGCCTGATCCGCGCCGGGACCGATCAGGCGAGCGTAGCCGCCACCTTCGAGTTCGACCGCCTGCCCGACGGTGTGCGAGGCGCGCTGGACGAAGCGGGAATCGAGATCGAGCCGGGCGAACCGCTGCTGATCCGCCGCCGCCTGCGCGCAGACGGGGGGTCGAAGGCGTTCGTCAACGATCAGCCGGTTGGCGCCGCGCTGCTGCGCGAATTGGCGCGGCACCTGGTCGAAGTCCACGGCCAGCACGACGATCGCGGTCTGACCAATCCGCGCGGCCATCGGTCCTTGCTGGATCGCTACGGCCGCGGCGATGTCGCCGCGACCGAGGCGGCGTGGCGCGAGTGGCGCGTGGCCGAAGATGCGCTTGATTCCGCCCGCGCAGCTGAACGACGCTCGTCTGACGACCGCGACCTGTGGCTGGCGCATCTTGCCGAGCTGACCACGCTGGCGCCGGTGGTAGGTGAGGAAGAGGAACTCGCCTCAGCACGAACCGATATGCAGAAAGGCGAGCGTCTGGCGGGCGATCTCGCGGAACTCCAGCATTTGTGGGCCGGATCAGATTCCGCGCTGGCGAGCTTGCGCGGGGCGGCCCGGCGGCTCGACCGGATCGCAGTCGAGCATCCGTTGCTGGGCGAGGCGCTGGCCGCGCTCGATCGAGCGGTGATCGAGGCGGGCGAGGCGGAGGACAAACTGGCCCGCGCCGCCGAAGCACTGACCCACGATCCCGACCGGCTCGACCGGATCGAGACGCGCCTGTTTGAACTGCGGGCGGTGGCGCGCAAGCATGCGGTGGCGGTCGATGCATTGCCCGGCAAGGCCGCCGAATTGCGCGCCGCGCTTGACGCGATCGAGGCAGGCGAGGAGCGCATAGCGGAACTCGAAGCGGCCGCGAGCATAGCGCAACAGACCTATCGCACCCACGCCGAGGCGCTTCACGCCAACCGCATTGCCGCAGCCATACAGCTCGACGCGGCGGTGGCGCTGGAATTGGCGCCACTCAAGCTCGATGCGGCGCGCTTCCGCACCGCGGTCAGTGAACTGCCCGAAGATCGATGGGGGCCGCATGGGATCGACACGGTCGAATTCCTCATCGCGACCAACCCGGGAGCCGACTTCGGCCCGCTCGCCAAGATCGCCAGCGGTGGCGAACTCAGCCGATTCATCCTTGCGCTCAAGGTCGCGCTGGCCGAGGCCGGCGGCGCGGCCACGGTGATCTTTGACGAAATCGACCGCGGCGTGGGCGGCGCAGTGGCGAGCGCGATCGGCGAGCGCCTGGCGCGATTGGCTTTCGGCGGACAATTGCTGGTCGTCACCCACAGCCCGCAGGTCGCTGCGCGGGGAGAAGCGCACTATTTCATCGCTAAGGCGTCCGAAGGCATGGTTACGCGCACCGGCGTGGCCCGGCTCGACGCCGGGGGCCGCAAGGAAGAAATCGCGCGCATGCTATCGGGCGCGGAAATCACCTCGGAGGCCCGTGCCCAGGCGGACCGCCTGCTGGAGAACGCATGACCGGTCATCCGCTAGATCGTCCGGTGTGGTCGTGTGTCACTGGCCCACTGGCGCACATGGCGTGGAGGAACGGTGGAGCAGTGCGGATCGATCCCGCATACGGTCCGTTCGCAGCAGCGCGCGATACGACCGACGCCTCGCAGGCGGACTTGGCGGCGCTGTTGCCCGAACCGGATGTGGCGATCGCGGTTGTCGAGCCCGATCCTTGGCCGATTCCACCCTCGCTACGACTGGATCGCAGTGGCGAACTTCTGCAGATGGTCGCTGAACGGCCCGTGCACGCTGGCGGCGACGATCCGAGGGTGGAACTGCTCGACGATGGCGACGCAACCGAAATGGCAGCGCTTGCGCTTGCAACCGAGCCCGGCCCATGGGCGCCTCTGACCCACCGTTATGGCGCCTTCTTCGGAATCCGGGTCGACGGACGGCTTGCCGCCATGGCCGGCGAGCGGATGCGGGCGGGCGGTTTTGCCGAAGTCAGCGCGGTCTGCACTTGGCCTGAATTCCGCGGCCAAGGTATGGCCGCGGCTCTGATCCGCAGGGTGATCCGGGGGTTCGTCTCGCGCGGCGAAACGCCGTTTCTTCACAGTTATTCGGACAACGCCGGGGCGATCCGCCTTTATGAAACTCTCGGTTTCCGCGCCCGGCGGACTATGGCGCTGACCGTATTGGTGCGCGCATGAGCGAGGCGGACGTCGCCAACGAACTCATGCGGCTCGCGCGTGAGATTGCGCGACACGACAAGCTGTATCATGCGCAAGATGCGCCCGAGATTAGCGACGCCGAGTACGACGCCCTGGTGCGCCGCAACGCCGAGCTGGAGGCCGCATTCCCGCACCTGGTTCGCAGCGACAGTCCCAATCGCAAGGTCGGGCACGAGGTTGCCGCTTCCCCCTTGCCAAGGTGCGGCACGAAGTCCGGATGATGAGCCTCGACAACGCGTTCGCCGCGGAAGAGGTGGCGGAGTTTATTGCGCGCGTACGGCGGTTCCTGGCGCTGCCCGAGAATGTGGAAATCGCGGTAACCGCAGAAGACAAGATCGACGGCCTGTCGTGTTCGCTGCGCTACGAGCACGGAAAGCTGGTGCGGGCGGCGACGCGTGGCGACGGGGAGGTCGGTGAAGACGTGACACCCAACGTCGCGCATGTCGCCGACATCCCGCAAATGCTGCATGGAAGCGTACCGACGGTGTTCGAAATTCGCGGCGAAGTTTACATGTCGAAACAAGACTTTACCGCACTCAATGCGGCGCAGCAAAAGGCCGAGGCCCGGCTGTTTGCGACCCCGCGCAATGCTGCGGCCGGATCGCTGCGCCAAAAGGACGCAAGCGTCACCGCGGCCCGCCCCTTGCGCTTTCTTGCGCATGGCTGGGGCGCGGCGAGCGAAGTACCGGGGACGAGCCAGTTCGAGATGATGGGATTGATTGCCGGATGGGGCGTGCCGGTTTCGCCCGATCTCGTGCGCTGCACCTCGCTCGAGCAAATGCTGGCGCACTATCGCGGGATCGGCGAGCGGCGGGCGGCGTTGCCTTATGACATCGACGGGGTGGTCTACAAGATCGACCGGCTCGACTGGCAAGCGCGGCTTGGCAGTGTCGGGAAGGCGCCGCGCTGGGGCTTGGCGCACAAGTTTCCGGCGGAGCGGGCCGAAACCACGCTCGAAGCGATCGATATTCAGGTCGGGCGCACCGGCAAGCTGACCCCGGTCGGCAGGCTTTCCGGCGTGCTCGTCGGCGGGGTCACAGTGTTCAACGTCACGCTCCACAACCGCGACGAGATCGGCCGTCTGGGCCTGCGCATCGGCGACCGGATCGTGATTCAGCGCGCCGGCGACGTGATCCCGCAAGTGGTCGAAAACCTGACCCGCGAGGTGCCGCGCGAGGCTTATGTGTTCCCCGATCATTGCCCCGATTGCGGCAGCGAGGCGGTGGCCGAGGACGGCGAGGTTGATGTCCGCTGCACCGGTGGCCTGATTTGCCCGGCGCAACGCACCGAGCGCCTGCGCCACTTCGTCAGCCGCGCCGCGCTCGATATCGAGGGGCTGGGGGAGAAGACGATAGCGGAATTCTTCGCCCAGGGCTGGCTGGAAAATCCGGCGGACATCTTCCGCCTGCACCAGCGCCGCGCCGCGATCCTCGAACGCGAGGGCTGGCAGGACAAGTCTGTGGACAACCTGTTGGCGGCGATCGCCGCGAAGCGTTCTCCCGACGCCGCGCGACTGCTTTTCGGACTGGGCATCCGCCATGTCGGAGCGGTTACCGCGCGCGATTTGATGAAGCGGTTCGCCACCCTGCCACGGTTGCGCGAGGTCGCCGAGCTGGCGCACCGGGGAGACGCCGAGGCGCGCGAAGAGCTGATCGGCATCGAAGGCGTTGGGCCGGTGGTGGTCGAGGCTCTTGGCGACTTCTTCCACGAGCCGCACAACCTGGCGGTGTGGGACGACTTGCTCAACGAACTCGATCCGCCGCCATACGTCGTGGAGACACGCGCAAGCGCCGTCGCGGGCAAGACTGTCGTGTTCACCGGCAAGCTCGAAACCATGAGCCGCGACGAAGCCAAGGCGCAGGCCGAGCGGCTGGGGGCGCGTGCAGCGGGATCGGTCAGCGCCAAGACCGATCTGGTGGTCGCGGGACCGGGCGCAGGGAGCAAGCTCAAGCAAGCCGCAGCCCTCGGGATCGAAGTGATCGACGAGGCGGCCTGGGGACAGATCGTTCGCGCCGCGGGATAGCGGGTCAGATCGCCAGCACCAGCCTGTCGTCGGGCTGCGGGGTGACGGGTACGAACGACGGAAGCGGATCGAAGCCTTCCTCGGTCAGCCTGGTTTCGCCCAGCCCATCCAGCTTGAAGTGGCCGAGATGCTTCTCGTCGTCCGAGCGCCAGTTCTTCGACATATTCAGGGCGCTGAGGAACAGGTCGCCGCGGCGCTCGAACAGGATGTGCGGCGCCAGCCGCATCTGGACGCCGTTGTATTCGGCCGTGACCGTACGCTTGCGGGCGATGGCCTCGAACAGGACCAGGCGAGGATCGATGGTTGGGGTCGGAGAAGTTTCGTTGTGCATTGCAGCATAATGCATGAAGACCGCCTGACTGCAAGTCTTGTCGTCCTGCGCTGGAGCCTTGCCGGCTGGCTCGGGCCTGTGATCGACCGACCAATCTTTGACGCCGCAGCCGCTTCGGCGAACGGCGTTCTACGCATCGATGATTAAAGTCCGCTTCAGAATTCGGTCGTAATCGCAGCGTTTCGGGGAGAAAACGATGTTGCCGTTGGCGAAATTGCAAGACGAGCATGCCGAGCTGGTCGAGATCGTCCAGCGCCTGCGCGCGGTGGTCGCGCTCGATACGCCTCCCGAGAGTGGTGCGCTGCAAGCGCTCCGCAACGAGTTGGCGACCGCCGTTATCACGCATCTGCAAGCGGAAGACTGGCTGATGTATCCGGGGTTGCTCGATAGCGGCGACCCCGCCCTCGTCGAGGTCGCGCGCCGGTTCAACGCCGAGATGGGCAGTTTGGCGCGCACTTTTCTGGATTATTGTGAGCGATGGATGCCGCGGTCGGTCATCGGCAATTGGACCGCGTTCTGCCACGAGACGCGCGTGATCACCGACCTGCTCGTAGAGCGGATCGAGCGCGAGGACCGGGAGCTTTACCCGCTGCTCAAGCCGCTTGACCGCGCGGCATAGTACCGGTCCGGCCGCCGCCGTCATCCGGCGGGCACCCATTTCATGACGCCCCCGGCAAACGGAGTCCAGACACCGGTCTTCACGCCTGCCGCAGCCAGGGTATTGCTGGTCCACTGGTTGCAGGTGTTGGCGGCGGTGTAGCTGCCACGGGCGTCGTAGAAAGCGTCGTAGTCGCCGTAGCCGGAATAGTGCCGTCGCGCCTCACCGACGGGCTCAGGCGGCAGCGCTTGCTCGATCCGGCGGACAATCGCGGCGTATTGCCGGGTGCTGACGCGCAACGGGCGGATGTCGTCGCCGGGAGCGGGCCGGACATAATGAGCGACGTGGAGCAGGCCCGTTCCGCCAACCCCGGCGATGTGGAGCAGCGCCAAGGGCGAAAGGTCGGCCCAGGTGGGGGTGTTGAGGAACACCTCCCGCTCGCCCCAACTCACCGAAACATGGGTGTAAGGACGCGCTGGATTGTCCAGATCGCTCAGCGGAAACGTCTCGCTCCAGTCCTTTTGCGGGGTGTATTTGGGTAGGACCAGCGCCGTGTGGACGCCGTTGGTCTCTACGAAAATCGTGACCGCGCTGGTGTCCTGGGCGGACGGTTCGTGCCACCCCCGATTGCGCGGGATAGACGAGCCGATCCATCCCGCCAGCGCGAACAGCCCGATGGCGAGCGCAAACCAGCCCAGCACGGTGCGCAGCGTGCGCGCTATCCGCGCCGCCGCAACCACAGGATGCTCCAGTCGCCGCGCACGACCCGGCGGGCCAGGCGGAACCCGTTGCGCAGCGCCGCCCGCCGCACTTGCCCTTCCTGAGTGGCCAGCAAACCGGCCAGCAAGAGGCTCCCTCCAGGCACGGTCGCGCGGGCGAAATCGGGCATCAGATCGATCAGCGGCCGGGCCAGGATATTGGCGACCAGCAAGTCGTAGGGTGCGCGGGCCTGGATCAGCGGATGATCGAGACCCGGTGCGATCGCCACCGCGACCTCGCCCGCCCGGCCGCCGAGGCGCACACCGTTGAGCCGCGCGTTCTCGGCGATGACGTCGGCGCAGACCCGGTCGATGTCGCTGGCGGTTGCCAGGGCGCGGGGCCACAGCGCCAGCGCGGCGAAGGCGAGAAGGCCGGTGCCGGTGCCGATGTCGGCGCAATTGCGCACGACCATGCCGCTAGCCTTCATCGCGCTCAGCATTTCCAGGCATCCGGCGGTGGTGGCGTGTTGGCCGGTGCCGAACGCCTGGCTGGCGGGAATCACGAAATTGCGTACCCCCGGTTCGGTGCAGGGCGGATGATCGGGAATGCGCACTTGAAACGCACCCGCTCGGACGGGCTCGAGGTATTGCTGGCTGTCCGTCACCCAATCGGTGTCGGGCAGGCGTTCTTCCAGCCACGCGGGGGCCAACGTGAACAGCGCGTCCAGCGCGCGCCGGTCGGCCTTGGTCGGGCGACGTGGCAGCCAGGCTTCGAGCCGCCAGTCTTCGGGGCGATTCTCGGCGATTTCGGTTCCGGCGATGACGATGTCGTGATCCCAGTCGATCGCATCTTCGTGCGCGATCAACGCCGCCTCGATTTCCGGACGTGGAGCGTGAGTGGTCAGCTTCCAGCTCATTTGGCAGCGGCTTCGTCCGCGAGACGCTGGTCGAGCCGGTCCGCCGCCGCCTTGGCGTATTGTTGGCACGCCTGGGGATCGACCAGCGGTCGCTTACCCGCCAGTCGCTCAAACAACCTGCTGGCCGACGGATGCGGAGTGACCAGTATCGCGCAGGGGAGGGTGGCGATCCGGTCGATCGAATTGCGGAACGCCTCGACGTAGGCCGGGTGATCGGTGAAGCGATAGCCATCGTCCGAGATCGAGGTGAGGCTGTCCGCATAGGCGACGTCACGGCAGGTCCGCCCTTCGCACGCCGAGAATGTCCAGCTGGTCGATCCAGGCGAATGGCCCGGCGTCGCGTGAACGGTCAGACGCAAATCCCCGACCGCGATCAAAGCTCCGTCGGCGATCAGCCGGTCGACGGCAACGGGTGCGAAGCCCGGCAGCCTGCCGGCTTGAGGATCCTCGGGTTCGGCCTTGCCCGTCGCCAATACGGTGGCTGCGGCCGCGCGTGCCGCCAAGCGCGCGCCTGTGGCCCGCTTGAGCTCGGCCAGCGCAGCGACGTGATCGAAATGCTCGTGGCTCGAGAGGATCCAGCGAACGTCGGTCGGCGCAAATCCCAAACGGTCGATGTTGGCGAGCACTTGGGGAGCAATGTCCGCCGGGCCGCCGTCGATGAGGACGTGGCCCGATGCGCCGGCCAACAGCAGCACCGTGATTCCGCAACTGCCGACATCGTAGAGGTTGCCGTAAATCCGCACGGGCGGAGCCGGGTCGCTCCAGCCGTCCTTGCCCGCGCACGCCAGAGAATGCTCGACGATGGAGGCGGGTCCTGGTGCGATCGGCCCGGCCGACAGTCCAGTGCCCGCGCAGCCCGCCAGTGCGATGGACGAGACCAGGGCAAGCAGCCTAGCGAACATAGCTGGCTCCGTTGGCGTCGATCGTCGTCCCGGTCATGCTGGGCGGCGCGTCGAGCGCGCAGAACGTCGCGATTGCCGCAATCTCGCGGGGAGTCGCAACGCGTCCCAAGGGAATGTCGGCAAGGAGCGCGGGACCGCCGCGGGTCGCCAGGTAATCGTCGGCCATCGCGGTGTCGGTAAACCCGGGAGCGATGGCGAAGCTTAGGATGCCATCACCCGCATAGGCGCGCGCGATGGTCTTGTGCAGCGCGATCATCCCCCCCTTTGCCGCCGCGTAGTGCCAGTGTTCGGGCGAATCGCCGCGAAACCCCGCCCGGCTGGCAATGTGAACGATCCGCCCGCCAACCCCGCGTTCGTGCCAATGCCGCACCGCGAAGCGGCTGAGCTGGGCGGCAGCGGTCAGGTTGATCCGCAGCGTGTCTTCCCACGCATCGAGCCAAGCGATGTCGCTGGCGCGCAACGGATTGGCGGCGAACAGCCCCGCATTGTTGATCAGCACGTCGACCTTGCCGCCAGTCTGGTCGAGCGCTGATTCCCACAATTGTTGCGGGGCGGATGGTTCGGAAAAATCGGCCTGGCGCGAGCCGTGGCCGATCACCGTGCAACCGCGCGCCGCCAGCGCCTCGACAATCGCCTTGCCGATCCCGCGGGTTGAGCCTGTCACCAGCACCGTGGTCATCTGGCGGGACCTGAGGTGACCCGGCGAATGGACCGGAAAACGTCCACCGAAAACGTGTGACTTTGGCCGCTAAATTCTTGGAATTCGAACATTATCGGATGAAGCGGCGTGACCTTTCGATACCCCCGGTTCGCGTCGGCGTTGGACCTTGGTCCGGTCTTCGGCATGGATCGATTGTAGGTGAACATCATCCGATCATGGCGATGACAGGTGGTGTAGGAAAGCGCTTTGCGGTCCTGCGGAGTCAGACGGCCTCCAGCGCGTAGCCGGCCGAACGCACCGTCCGTACGGGATCGGGCGCGCCATCCAGTTCGATCGCCTTGCGCAAGCGGCGGATATGGACGTCGACGGTACGCAGTTCGATCTCGCTTTCGGTTCCCCACACCGCGTCGAGCAGTTGGCCGCGCGAAAACACCCGGCCGGGGCTCTCCATGAAGTGCCGCAGAAGCCGGAACTCGGTCGGACCCATCGCCAGGCTGCGGGCGCGGCGGATCACCTTGTGCGCAATCGGATCGAGCGAGAGATCGCCCACGGTCAGCGTCTCGCCGGCCAGTGCCGGGCGGACCCGGCGCAGCACCGCGGCGACCCGGGCGATCAACTCGCGCGGGCTGAACGGCTTGGTCACATAGTCGTCCGCGCCCGTTTCCAGTCCGCGGATGCGGTCTTCTTCGGCGCCGCGGGCGGTCAACATGACGATCGGCACATGCGCGGTGGACTTGTCGCGGCGCAGGCGCCGGCACACCTCGATCCCGCTGGTGCCCTCTACCATCCAGTCGAGAATCACGAGGTCGGGCACCGCTTCGGAGGCGAGAACCAGGGCTTCGTCACCATCGGCAGTGACGCGCACGTCGTAGCCTTCGCCCTGAAAGCGGAACTCGAGCAGTTCGGCGAGCGCGGGATCGTCTTCGACCAATAGGAGCTTGGGGGCCATCAGGGTTTCCTCAGCGCGGCGGGATCACGTCCTCGCGCTCGGGAAGGTATTCCCCGGTCGCGGCGTAATAGACCTGCTCGGCGATGTTGGTGGCGTGGTCGCCGATCCGTTCGATGTTGCGGGCGACGAACAACAGCTGCGCGGCGCTGCTGATCGTGGCCGGGTTTTCGACCATGTAGCTCACGAGGTTGCGGAAGATGCTGTCATAGAAGGCATCGACCTTGGAATCGCGCAGCACGATCTCGCGCGCGGCCTCCGCGTCGCGCGCCGCGTAGGCGGTGAGCACGTCGTGGACCATCTCGGATGCTACCTCGGCCATGGCCGGGAGCAGCGTCAACGGTTCGAACCGCTGGCGGCCCTCGATGTGGCCGACGCGCTTTGCGATGTTCTTGGCGTAGTCGCCGATCCGTTCGATCACGCCCGCGATCTTGAGACTGGCGATGACTTCGCGCAGATCGTCGGCCATCGGCGCGCGCAGGGCGAGGATGCGGATCGCCAGGCGATCGACCTCCATCTCGAACTCGTCGATGCGCTTGTCGCGTAGGACGATGGTGCGCGCGAGGTCTTCCTGGCCGCGCACGAGCGCATCCATCGCCTCGTTTACCGAGACTTCGGCGAGTCCGCCCATCTCCGCGATAAGCCCGCGCAGCCGGGTGATGTCCTCGTCGAACGCCTTGACGGTGTGTTCCATCATCAACCCTGATCCTTAGCCATATCGGCCTGTGATATAATCCTTGGTGCGAACTTCGCGCGGATTGGTGAAGATGTCCGAGGTGGTGCCGTATTCGACCATCTTGCCGAGGTGGAAGAACGCGGTGCGCTGCGAAACCCGCGCGGCCTGCTGCATCGAATGGGTTACGATGACGATCGCATAGCGCCCGCGCAGCTCGTCGATCAGTTCCTCGATCCGCGCGGTGGCGATCGGATCGAGCGCCGAGCACGGCTCGTCCATGAGGATGACCTCGGGATCGACCGCGATAGCGCGGGCGATGCACAGGCGCTGCTGCTGGCCGCCCGACAAAGCGGTACCGCTGTCGGCGAGGCGACCCTTGACCTCATCCCACAGGCCCGCCCGGTTCAGCGACTTTTCGACGATTTCGTCGAGATCGGCCTTGCCCGCGGCCAGGCCGTGGATGCGCGGGCCATAGGCAATGTTTTCGTAGATCGACTTGGGGAACGGGTTGGGCTTTTGAAAGACCATCCCGACCCGCGCGCGCAACTGCACCACGTCCATTCCCGAACGATAGATGTCCTGGCCGTCCAGCGTGATCTCGCCCTCGAACCGCGCCGAGGGAATCGTGTCGTTCATGCGGTTTAGCGCGCGCAGGAAGGTCGACTTGCCGCAGCCCGACGGGCCGATGAACGCGGTCACGTACTCGCTCGGGACATCGATCGAAACGTCGTCGATGGCCTGCTTGGCACCGTAGTAGATCGATACGTTGCGCGCGCGAATCTTGACGTCGCCCTCGGTCGGCGCGGTCGATTTGTCGATAGTCTGCACAACCGCGTCCATGGTCACCAACGCCTTTCGAAGCGGTTGCGCAGATAGATGGCGACGCCGTTCATCGCCAGCAGGAACAGCAGCAGCACGATGATCGCCGCCGATGTGCGCGCAACGAAGCCGCGGTCGATCTCGTCGGACCACAGGAAAATCTGGACCGGGAGCACGCTGGAGGGGGAGGTGAAGCCGTCGGGCGGGGTCGCGACGAACGCGCGCATTCCGATCATGAGCAACGGCGCGGTCTCGCCCAGCGCGCGGGCCATGCCAATGATGGTGCCGGTGAGGATGCCGGGCAGGGCAAGCGGGAGGACATGGTGGAACACCACCTGGACGCGGCTCGCCCCGATCGCCAGCGCGCCGTCGCGGATCGATGGGGGTACTGCCTTGATCGCGTTGCGCGCCGAGATCACGATCACCGGCATCGTCATCAGCGCCAGGGTCATGCCGCCGATCAGCGGGGCCGAGCGGAAATTGGGAAAGATCGCGAGAAACACCGCAAGGCCGAGCAGGCCGAAGATGATCGAGGGTACCGCAGCGAGGTTGTTGATCGAGATTTCGATCCACTCGGTCCAGCCGTTGCGCGGCGCGTATTCCTCGAGATATACCGCCGCCAACACCCCGATCGGGAACGCCATCAGCAGCGTAACCAGCATCGTCAGCATCGAACCCTTGAGTGCCGCCCAGATGCCCGCGGCCTGCGGGTCGGTCGCGTCCGAGCGCGAGAGGAAGCCGGGGTCCCAGGCCCAGCTAAGCTTGCCTTCGCGTTTCAACCGGGCGGCAAGCGCTTGCATCGCGGGCGAACCGCCCCCGCGCAGACCGGAGGCAAGGTCGCCGGTCACCGGCAGCGACACGCCGATCTTGCTGCCGAGCAGCGTGGGCTCATCGGCGATCCGCTCGGCCACCTCGCGCCAGGCCGAGGCATCGACTTGCGCGGCGCCATCTTCGCCCAGCGCCGTGCTTGCGGCGGTTGCGACAATCGCGGGCAAGCCGGCCGATTGCAGTTGGGTCAGCGCGTCGCCCTGGGCCAGCGAACGCGGATCGACAGGGAGCTGCTCCGCCGAAAGATCGAGCGCAAAGCGCACCTCGGCACGGCGGAAGCCGTCGATCCCCGCCGAGGTCATCGAGAAAAGCAGGAACGCGAGCACCAGGGCCGAGAACACCACCGCGCTCAGCCCAAGCAGGCGAAAGTTGCGCTCGGCCGCATAGCGCTTGCGAATGCGCGCGGCGACCGCGTCGGAGGAAAGGCGCGAAGGCTTATTCATATGCTTCACGATATCGCTTCACCACGCGCAGCGCGATGAAGTTGAGGGTAAGCGTGACCACGAACAACACCATCCCCAACGCGAACGCGCTGAGCGTGGCGGGGTGATCGAAGCTGCCTTCGCCGGTCAGCATCGCGACGATCTGGAAGGTCACCGTGGTCATGCTCTGGAACGGATTGGGGGTTAGCCGCGCGGCGGCGCCCGCGGCCATGACCACGATCATGGTCTCCCCGATCGCGCGGCTGACCGCGAGCATCACGCCGGCGACGATTCCCGGCAGCGCGGCGGGAACCAGCACCTTGCGGATGGTCTCCGAGGTCGTCGCACCCATCGCCAGGCTACCGTCGCGCATCGCCTGGGGGACCGCGGCGATGCTGTCGTCGGCCATCGACGAGACGAACGGGATGATCATCACCCCCATCACCAGCCCCGCCGCGAGCGCGCTTTCGGAACTGGCGCTGGCGATGCCGATCGCCTGACCGAAGTCGCGCACCGCCGGGGCCACGGTCAGCGCGGCGAAGTAACCGTAGACCACCGTCGGCACGCCCGCGAGAATCTCGAGCAGCGGCTTCATCCATTTGCGCACGTTGGGCGCAGCGTATTGGGTGAGGTAGATCGCGCTCATGAGGCCGAGCGGGATGGCAACCAGCATCGCGATGATCGCGCCGATCACGATCGTCCCCCAGAACAACGGGACCGCGCCGAACTTGCCGCTCTGGTCCAGCCCCGGCGCGCTCATCGGATCGGGCGACCAATGAGTCCCGAAGAGGAAGTCGAGCGGCGAGACAAAGCCGAAGAAGCGGATCGTCTCGAACAGCAGCGAGGCGACGATCCCCGCGGTGGTGACGATTGCGACCAGCGAAGCAAGCAGGAGCACAGCCATCACCGCGCGCTCAACGCGGGTGCGCGCGGTGAAGTCGGGACGCAGCCGCAGAAACCCGAACGCGCCTCCCGCAAATCCCAACAGCAGTGTGGCGGCCAGGCCGATGCCCCCGAACAGCCGTAGCGCATCGCGGAAAGGCTCGACCAGCGCCGCGGCGCCCTGGTTGAAGACCCCAGCGGCGCGCCCTTCGGCGACCGCCAGCGCCTCGGTCAGCAGCACGTCGCGCTGCATTCCGAACGGCGGAAGCGCCGACGCCGCCGGGCTGGCCAGAACTTGCCCGGTGACCAGTTGCGGGGCGACGGTGGTCCACGCAACCGCGAACAGCAGCGCGGGCACCGTGGCCCACAGCGCCACGTACCAGCCATGATAGCCGGGCAGCGAATGCAGCTTTTGCCCGCCGGTGCGCTGGAACGCCCAGGCCCGCGAGCGCGCCGCCAGCCATCCTGCCAGCCCCAGCCCGCAGGCCAGGAGGATCAGGATGGCCGGCGACAGCATGGGCTGATTCTTACTTTAGGCTCGCGCCGTCGAGAACCGGATAGTCGGTCGCGGCCTTGGCGCTGACCGCGAGCACCGCGTCGGGTGCGACGACCATGCCCTTCTTGGCCAGCAGCCCGTCCTTGCTCCAGCTCTTGGCCCACTCGGCAACGTATTCCTTCAAGCCCCTGATCGCCTCGAGATGCGCCTTCTTGACGTAGATGTAGAGCGGACGCGCGCCGGGGTAGGTGAAGTCCGAAATCGAGGCATAGGTCGGGACGATCCCGCCGACCTTCAGTCCCTTGATCTTGTCGGCGTTGGATTCGAGATAGGAGAACCCGAACACACCGATCGCTTTCGGATTGGCTTCGAGCTTCTGCACGATCAGGTTGTCGTTCTCGCCCGAATCTACGTAAGCCCCGTCCTCGCGCACTTCGGTGCAGTTGGCGTCGTATTTGGCCTTGTCGCTGTCCTTGAGCGCCTTCATCGCCGGGTCGGTCTCGCAACCCTTGGCAAGGATCAGCTCTTTCAGCGCGTCGCGGGTGCCCGAGGTCGAGGGCGGGCCATAGACCAGGATCGGCTCGTCGGCGAGCGCCGGGTTGACGTCCTTCCAGGTCTTGGCGGTGTTCGGCTTGCCGAACGGGTTCTTGGCGAGCGCCTTGTAGATGTCGAGCTGGGTGAGTTCCATGCCGGGGCCACCAGTGGCCTCGGCAAAGGCGATCCCGTCGAGGCCGACCTGGATCTCGACAATGTCCTTGACCCCGTTCTTGACGCAATCCTCGAACTCGGACTTCTTCATTCGCCGCGAGGCGTTCTCGATATCGGGATGCTGGACCCCGACTCCGGCGCAGAACAGCTTCATCCCCGCACCGGTTCCGGTCGATCTCGACGATCGGCGCCGGGATGCCGGGGTTCGCCTTGGCGAGTTCCTCGGCCACCGCCTTGGCGAACGGCAGCACCGTGGACGAGCCGACCGCGCGGACGTTGTCGCGCGAGGCGGTTTGCTGACCGCCGCAGCCGGCCAACGCCGCGGTGGCGAGGAGCGCGGCCGAAGCCATGAGAATCGGTTTGGACGACATTGCTGATACCCCTTCGCGGTATGATCCCGCCGCGCCAATGTGAGGCGCGTGTGACAGCTTCATGACAATACTTCGTCCGCGAGCTCGGCCCCGACAATGGTCTTGAAGCGAACCGTGACGACGGTGCCTTTGCCGACCGTGCTGGCGATGTCGAGCCGCCCCTGATGGCGCTCGACGATATGCTTGACGATCGCCAGACCCAGCCCGGTACCGCCGGCGGCGCGGCTGCGCCCCGGGTCGGTGCGGTAGAAGCGGCGGGTGAGGTGAGGGAGGTGTTCGGGCGCGATCCCGGGGCCGCGATCCTCGACCGTCAGGGTCACGTCACGGGGCGTGCTTTCGACCGCGACTGTGACAGGTTCGGCGGGGTCGCCATACTTCAGTGCGTTGTCGATCAGGTTGCGCAGTAGCTGATCGAGCTGGCTACGGTCGCCTTCGATGGTCGCAGGTTCTCGCGGCCATTCGACCATCACCCGCCCATCGCCGCGGTTGGCGGAGAGGTCGGTGGCGACGCTGGCCGCCAGATGGCCGAGGTCGACCAACTCGCGAGGGCGATCGTGCTTTTCAGCCTCAATCCGCGACAGCGACATGAGGTCCTGGACCAGATGTTGGAGCCGCCGGGCTTCGCGCAGGACCGTTGCCAGAAACCGGCTCGAAGTTGCGGCATCGACCGTGGCGTCGCCCTCGGACAGGGTCTCGACATAGCCTATGATCGAGGCGAGCGGGGTCGACAGCTCGTGGCTGGCGTTGGCGACGAAATCGGTATGGGCGCGATCGATATCGGCTTCGGCGGTGCGATTGATCAGTTCGACCATCGAATAGCGATCGTCGATCTGGCGGCGCGAGACCTGCCAGATGCTGCGCGGCGTGGTCAGCCCTGGGATCGTGGCGGTCCCGCCGCTTTCGAGCAGCGCCACCGCGTCGGGATGGCGCAACGCCATGCGCACGTCCTGGCCCAGGATGTGACTGCCCAGAACCTCTCGCGCCGCGGCGTTGGCGAACTGGATACGATCGCGGTCGAGCATGACCAGCGGTACGCCGAGCGGCTCCATCAGGCTTTCGATTCGCGCCCGCGTGAACTGGACCCCACTGTCGTTGCGGCGCGGGAGGGGCGGGGCCGGGCGGGCGATGTAGAGCGTCCCAAGCCACAGCAGAAGCACCGCGCCGGTCAGGATCGCGCCAACGCCCGAAACCAGCATGACGCTGACGCCAAGTAGAGCGAGCAGCACCCCGGGCCACGGCATCTTGGGAGGAAACATGGGACGGGCGCTCAACTGCGGGAGACGGCCTCGCGCTTAAGGTGCGAATGCGGGACGCGCAAGCAGCGCCCCGATTGCAGGATAGGCGTTGCCTGTGGCACGAAGCGGGCAACCGACAAGGGAGTGCCATGACTCGTTCCGTTCCTGCGACCCCGCGTAACACCGCCGCCCTCGCGCAAGCCCACGCCGCAGTTGATGCTGATCCAGCTAGCTATTGGATGTCCGAGGCGGCGCGTCTTTCGTGGAGCCGGTTTCCCACGATTGCGGACGAGAGTTCGTTTGCGGAGGCGGATTTCGGGATCAGGTGGTTCGGCGACGGTGTCTTGAACGTGTCGGTCAACTGCCTCGACCGGCATCTGGCGGAGCGCGGCGAACGAGTGGCGATCGTGTTCGAGGGCGACGAGCCGGGCGAAGGTCGCACGCTGACCTATCGCGAGTTGCACGGCGAGGTCTGCCGGATGGCCAACGTGCTTCTGGCCCGCGGGGTAGGCAAGGGCGACCGGGTGACGCTGTACCTGCCGATGATCCCGGAAGCGGCGGTGGCGATGCTCGCCTGCGCGCGGATCGGGGCGATCCACTCGGTGGTGTTCGGCGGGTTCAGCCCGGAGAGCCTGGCCGGCCGTATCCAGGATTGCGACAGCAAGCTGCTGATCACCGCCGACGAGGGCTGCCGCGGGGGCAAGCGGATCCCGTTGAAGGCCAATGCCGACGCCGCGGTGGCTGGCTGCCCGAGCATCGAGACGGTGCTGGTAGTGCGCCGCACCGGAGGCGATGTGGCGTTCGATCCGGCGCGCGACGTGTGGTGGCACGAGGCGCGCGAGACGGTCACCGCCGATTGCCTGCCCGAGCCGATGAACGCCGAGGACCCGTTGTTCATCCTCTACACCAGTGGCTCCACCGGCAAGCCCAAGGGGGTGCTCCACACCACCGGCGGGTATCTGCTGTGGGTCGCGGCGACCTTCGACCTGCTGTTCGGGGCGAAAGAGGGCGACCTGTTCTGGTGCACCGCCGACGTCGGCTGGGTCACCGGGCACAGTTACGTCGTCTACGGGCCGCTGGCGAACGGGGCGAGCACCGTGATGTTCGACGGCGTGCCCAACTATCCCGACCATGGGCGCTTCTGGGAGACAGCGAGCCGTCTGGGTGTGACGATCTTCTACACAGCGCCGACCGCGATCCGGGCGCTGATGCGCGAGGGCGACGGGTTCGTGACCCCGCACGACCGCAGCAAGATCCGCCTGCTCGGGACGGTCGGCGAGCCGATCAACCCGGAGGCGTGGGAATGGTACCACCGCGTGGTCGGCGAGGGGCGCTGCGAGATCGTCGACACCTGGTGGCAGACCGAGACTGGAGGCGCGCTGATCGCGCCGGTGCCCGGCGCGGTCAAGACCAAGCCTGGCTCAGCCACAAAACCGCTACCCGGGGTATATCCGCTGCTGGTCGATGCCGAGGGCAACGAACTGGCAGGCGCCACCGAAGGCAACTTGTGCATCGCCAAGTCGTGGCCTGGGCAGATGCGCACGGTGTGGGGCGATCACGCGCGGTTCTTCCAGACCTACTTCTCGACGTACCCCGGCCGCTACTTCACCGGCGATGGGTGCCGCCGCGACGAGGACGGATATTACTGGATCACCGGCCGGGTCGACGACGTGATCAACGTCTCCGGCCACCGGATGGGCACCGCCGAGGTCGAGAGCGCGCTGGTCGCCCATGCCAAGGTGGCCGAGGCCGCGGTCGTCGGCATGCCACATGAGATCAAGGGGCAGGGGATCTACGCCTACGTCACGCTCAACGCGGGCGAGGAGGGCGATGAGGCCCTGCGCGGCGAACTCCGGCAATGGGTCCGCCGGGAGATCGGCGCGATCGCCAGCCCCGACGCCATCCAGTTCGCCCCCGGCCTGCCCAAGACCCGCAGCGGCAAGATCATGCGCCGCATACTGCGCAAGATCGCCGAGAATGACACGACCAACCTCGGCGACATCTCAACACTGGCGGACCCGAGTGTGGTTGAAAGTCTGGTCGCGAACCGGGTGAACTAGCGCCTCAGCGCAAGGCTAGCGCCTTGCCACGTTCGAGCATCAGGATCGCAAGGCGCGCGGCTGCGCGCGAATCCAGCCACCTTCCGTCGGCCAGTTCGAGGTCGTAGCGATCACGACTGGTCAGCGCCGCCTTGTAGCGGGCCAGCGCGGCGGTGCGGTCGCCGGTGCGGGCGTAGGCGGTGCCGAGATTGATCAGCGCGGCGGGGTCGCTGGCGCTCATCACCGGATCGGCGGAAATGCGCTCGATGGCGAGGTCGGGGCGGCCAGCGGACAACGCCTGATATCCTACCTGGTCGAGCCCAGGTTGCGCCTCGACGGTAATCGCCGGCGCCGACTGCGCGAGCATCAGCCCGGCAAGCAGTAGCGTGGTCGCCATTTCAACAGTCTCCCACCTAATCCATTCGTTGCTTGGAGGGTAAAGGCGACGCCGGCCGATCTGCAACAAAAATGTCATGATGTCATAAAACTGAAATATCGGCTCTGCGTCCCCCGATTGGCCCATACGCCCACGCCCGACACCGTCGTCGCTTCACCGTCATATATCGCCCTATCGCCTGTCACGCCGACGCAGCCAAGCTGTCACGGCGCGCTCCTAAAGGGAGGGCCGGTGGAGGCGAATCGGATGCCTCGCGGACCGACCTAAGGGGAACGATTGTGAGGAAATTCTACGGCTTGCTTCTGCTCGGAAGCAGCGCACTGATTCTGAGCGGCTGCGGCGCCGGCGATGTCGCCTCGCCGGGCACGGGCGGCAACGTGACCATCAACAACCCGGCAGCCCCCGCACCGACGCCCACACCGACGCCGACCAGCTCGCTTGTCACGGCCGCCGCGGGTTGTCCGACGATCGCCGACCCTCAAGGCCTGACCGATGGCGGCACGATCAGCGGCCCGACCGGCGCCTATCGCGTCTGTCGCTTGCCCTCGCTGATCAAGGTCTCCTCGACCCTGCCCAAGATCAGCGGCCTGCTTTACGAGATGAACGGCCGGGTAAACGTCGGTTGCGACGGCGGCTTCAGCGCACCGACCGCGGGCGCGCCGGTGACCTCGACCACGATTGGCTGCGCCACGCCGCTCACCGCGGACACCAATGTAACGCTGACCATAGCACCTGGCGCGATCCTCTATGGCGCGACCGGCCAGTCGTTCCTGGCAGTCAACCGGGGCAACAAGATCAACGCTACTGGTACGGCGACTGCGCCGATCATCTTCACCAGCCGCGACAACGTGCTCGGTCTCAACAGCGACACCAGCCAGGGCCAGTGGGGCGGAGTAATCCTGCTCGGCCGCGCCCGCACCACCGACTGCAACGTGGGCACGGTAGCCGCCGACACTTGCGAGCGCGACACCGAGGGTTCGCCCGATCTGGCCCGCTACGGCGGTCGCGACGATGCCTACAACGCCGGCACGATGAGCTTCGTCCAGATCCGCTACTCGGGCTTCGTCCTGGGTGCGGACAAGGAACTACAGGCGCTGACCACCGAAGGAATCGGCACGGGGACTACGCTCGACCACATCCAGGCGCACAACAGCTCGGACGACGGCAGCGAGTTCTTCGGTGGAGCCTTCAACTTCCGCTACTACATCGCGACCGGCGCCGACGACGACAGCATGGACGTGGATACCGGTGCCCGCGCCAACTTCCAGTACGTGATGCTGCTGCCTCGTGCGGGCAAGGGCGACGCGCTGTTCGAGATCGACAGCAACGGCAACGAAGCCGACACTCCGCGGACCAAGCTGCAGGTGTCCAACTTCGTCGCCGTGCAGCAGCAGACCAGCTCTGACAACGAGGCCGCCGATCAGGCCGCAGCCTTGTTCCGCGGTAACTCGGACACGACCCTGGTCAACGGAATCATCGTGGCGCCGAACAACGAATGCATTCGCATCAACGGATCGGGTACCACGCCCGCGACGCTCACCGCACGGTCAGTCGTGCTTCAGTGCAATGCCACGAAGTATATCGGCACGGGCAGCATCACCGCGGCGCAGGTCGCCACTGCGTTTGGAGCGGGGTCGAACAACAACAGCGACACCTTCACCAACTCGCTGACCGGCACCGGGCTGTACTTTAACGGAGCGAGCGAGAACGCGATCACCACGTTCGATCCGACCTCGCTGTCGTCGTTCTTCCTCGCCACGCCGACGCCGTTCCGGATCGGCGCGGCGTGGACCGAGAACAACGCGTGGTACACCGGTTGGACCTGCAATAGCGCCACGGCCAACTTCGGTTCCACCAGCACCGCCTGCACTTCGCTGCCGACCACCTAGACTGGCCGCCTGACGAAGTCCCGGGGGCGGCCACCAGCTGGCTGCCCCCGGTTTTGCATCCGATACCCCGGGGGAATTTCTCGATGACTGCTCCATCGCGGCTTGCCGCAGCGCTGCTTACCACAACCGCGCTGGCGCTGCCGGGCCTCGCCTTCGCGCAGAGCGAACCGGCGACTGCGGACGACGCCGCGCCAGCGGGTGAAGTTGTGGCCCAGGCGCCCGATGCTCAGCCGCCGGAAGCGCAGCCGCAACAGGAGGAGCAAACCGATGTCTCGGTGCCAGGCGGCGGCAACACCATTGTTGTGACCGGCAACCGCGACCGCAACCTCGCCAAAGCCTCGGACCAGGTCGTCTCGGTGCTCTCCAGCGCCGAAATCGCCCGGACGGGCGAAGGCAACATCGCCGGAGCGCTGGGCCGGGTGACCGGCTTGAGCGTCGTCGGCAACGGCCTCGTCTACGTCCGCGGGCTCGGCGACCGCTATAGCCTCGCGCTGCTCAACGGCTCCCCGCTGCCCAGCCCCGAACCGCTGCGACGGGTGGTCCCGCTCGATTTGTTCCCCAGTGGGGTGATCGCCTCGTCGTTGGTCCAGAAGAGTTACTCGGTGAACTACCCCGGCGAGTTCGGTGGCGGGGTTATCAATCTGACCACCAAAGCGGTCCCGCGCGATCCTTTCCTGACCATCGGCGCTGGGGTCGGCTACGACAGCGAGACGACCGGACAACTCGGCTATTCCTACTTCGGCGGCGGGGATTCGGATTATTCCGGGTTCGACGACGGGACTCGCGACGTGCCTCCGGCGCTGGGCGCGTTCTTCAAGAGCGGCGCGAACCTCAACGATCCCAACCAGGTGAGCTTGGCCGCCAACCAAGCGATCGCCTCGCAGCTGATCAACTTCGGCAATTCGGTGGTCCAGAAGCTGGGCAACCTGCCGCCCAACGCCTCGGCCTCGTTCTCGGCAGGCAAGTCGTTCCCGATCGGTGGCGCCGATCTCGGAGTCATCCTGGCGGGCGGCTACAGCAACAAGTTCCTGACTCGCGAGTCGCTTCAGCAATCGTCGCTGACTGCCGATCTTTCGACCGTCGAGAGCAGCTTTCGGCAGGTCAACACCGACCAGAGGATCGTCGTCAACGGACTGTTCGGGCTGGGACTCGAGTTCGGCGCGAACAAGGTGCGCTGGACCAACCTCTACATCCGCGACACGATCAAGCAGGCGCGCCTCGCGCTGGGCAATCGCCAGCAGACTTCGGTCGACTTCTTGCAGCAACGTACGGGCTGGTACGAACGGCAGTTGATCGACACCCAGATCGTCGGCGAGTTCAAGCTCGCCCCGGCGCTCAATCTCGACGTGCGCGCCGGTTACGCCAACTCGCAGCGCGAGGCTCCCGACGAGCTATTCTTCGAATACGCACGGACCAATTCCCCGGCAGACCCTTTCGGCCAGTTTTTCGTCAATCGCCTCAACAACGGCGCGCGGGGCGATGCCGAGATCACCTTTTCCGACCTCAACGAAGATCTCTACTCGGCCGGGATCGACTTGACCTATGCCCTGTTCGACACTCTCAACGTGACGATTGGCGGTGCAGCCTCCGATACCAAGCGCACCAGCTCGCGCCGCAACTTCCTGTTCACCGCGCCAAACAACTTTCCCGGCGGAGTCGATCTGTTCCGTCCCGATCTGCTGCTCCAGCCGTCGGTGATCAACGCCTTCGGCATCTCGCTGATCGAGGGCGACACCGGCAACCCGGCGTTTCTGGCACGGCTGAAGAACTATGCGGGTTACATCAAGGGCAACTGGCAGGCGACCGACACGATCAGCCTCGACGCAGGGGTGCGCTATGAAAAGGCAACCCAGCGGGTCGATCCAATCCAGGTGTTCGTCAAGCCCGTTTCGGGCACGGGCGGCACCCTGCTCAAGCGCGACTACTTCCTGCCCGCCGCCACGCTTACCTGGCAAGTCCGCCCAGACATGCAGTTCCGGCTGTCTGCTTCCAAAACCATCGCTCGCCCGCAGTTCCGCGAGTTGATCAACCAGCCCTATTTCGATCCCGACAGCAACCGACCTTATCGTGGCAACCCGCTGCTGGTCGATAGCACGTTGAGCAACGCCGAAGCGCGCTACGAGTGGTATTTCGCGCCCGAACAGCGCTTCTCGATCGCCGGCTTCTACAAGAAGCTCAAACGCCCGATCGAGGCGTTCATCACCGGAGGCGACCTTACCACATCCTATGCCAATGCACCCGATGCGACGCTGTACGGCGGCGAGGTGGAGCTGGTGAAGTATTTCGACATTTCGTCGTTCGGCGGCGATAAAAGCTGGTTCGCCGACCGCCGGTTCGTGACCATCGCCAACTATACCTATTCCAAATCGAAGCTGAAGGTTTCGCCAGGAGACACCACCCAGGTGTTCGGCGCCGCCTCGGGAATCGCCACGGACTATTTCCGCGACGGCGCGCCGCTCACTGGCCAGTCCGATCACATCGCCAACGTCCAGTTCGGGTTCGAGAACACCGAGCGACTGAGCCAGCAGACCCTGCTGCTGTCGTACGCCAGCAAGCGTGTGATCAGCCGCGGCCTCAACGGCTCGCCACCACAACCGGATGTGATAGAAAAGCCCGGCCTGCGGATCGATTTCGTCGCGCGCGAGGCGATGGATTTCCTCGGCCAAGAGATCGAGCTGAAGTTTGAAGCCCGCAACATTACCGCGCGCAAGCACGAAGAGTTCCAGCAATCCGGCAACAATCGGATCGACGTGAACACTTACGATCTGGGCCGGACTCTGACGCTGAGCGCTTCGGTTACGTTCTAGAGGTTCGGCTGTTCGGTTTCTGTAAGCCGGGCCTGTAAACCCCGTTTGCCCTGGGCTGGTCGAAGGGCCGTTATTTGCTTCGCCCGGTCACACGCACGACCTTTCAGATTAAGGAAAGGTGCTTCGACCAGCTCAGCACGAGCGGATTTTTGTGAGGCTGGGAGCCTTCAGTTCAAGGCGTATCGAGCACATACCCCAGTGAACGCACTGTCCTGAGCTGATCGCCCGCGCCCGCGTTGCGCAACGCCGCTCGTAACCTTCCGACCCACACGTCAACCGTGCGCTCGTCGATGGCAGGTGCCTGCTTTCCCAGCGCGGCGATCAATTGGGTGCGGCTAAAGACGCGGCCGGGATGCTCGACGAAATAGCGCAACAGGCGAAACTCGTTGGGCATCAGCGGAATCGGCTTGTCCTGCCACAACGCCCGGAAAGCATTGTTTTCGACAGTGAGATCGCCGAGGCGAGTGATTTCGCGCGCGACGAACTCGCTTTCCTTAGCCCCGGTAGAGAGGATGCGATCGAGCACGATCGTCCGGGTCAGCGGTCCCATCAGGTAATCGTCCGCCCCCGCACGCAGTGCTCGGCGGCGATCTTCGGGGCTATCCTCCTCCAGCGCCATGGTCACCTGCGCTTGCGCGGTGCGGGGATCGCAGCGAAGGCGGCGGCAGGCTTCGAGTCCGGAGAAATCGGGTAGGATCCAGTCGACGAACGCCCACAGCGCGCCGTCCGAAAGCGGAACAGTGGCAAGGTCGGGCGAAACCTGAAAGTCGATCTGAAATGCGTCGCTGGCAAACTTCGCCAGCCCGCCTTCGATCGGCTGAAACAGGAGAACGTGGGTCTTGATCATCGCCCGGACGGTCTGGACGAGCGATGTGACACGAGCGTTACGAAATTGCGACCGTTCGCAGATGCGCTCTCAGCAAGACTGGCGATGGTGACCCCTACGGGAATCGAACCCGTGTTTCAGCCGTGAGAGGGCCGCGTCCTAACCGCTAGACGAAGGGGCCGGTAACCATCGCTCGGCCGCGCCATGTCGCCGCATCCACGCGCGCCGTCAAGCGCGACCGGGATGGTGACCCCAACGGGAATCGAACCCGTGTTTCAGCCGTGAAAGGGCCGCGTCCTAACCGCTAGACGATGGGGCCTGAAAGCATATGGCGCCGCCAAGGCCCGCGCGTTTAGGATAGGGGTCCCAAAGGGTCAAGCCTGCGAATGACACACCGCCTGAAGCTTGTTGCCGTCGGGATCGCGCACGTATGCGCCGTAGTAGTTGGGATGATAGTGCGGTCGCAAACCCGGCGCACCCTCATCGCTGCCTCCGTGCGCGAGCGCGGCAGCGTAGAACGCATCGACAGTCGCCCTATCAGCCGCCAGGTAGGCCACGTGGACGCCGTTGCCAGGAACCGCGGGCGCGCCATCGAACGGGGCACCGACGAAGGTCTTCGGTCCGATCGGGGGACCGAAGGCGATGCCGCCTTCGCGTTCGAACATTATGGGATGGCCCAGTACCTCCATCACCGCGATCCAGAACGGGCGCGCGCGGACCCAGTCGTTGGTGCCCAAGGTGACGTGGCTGAACATCGATCATCGCTCCTCAATCCGCCCAGGCGGCGTCCTCGACATGCAATTCGGCGGCGGGGCGGCTGCCCCAGTCGTCGAGTCTAGGGCGCCCGGCAAGCCAGAATCGCCGCCCCTTGCTACCGTGGAGCAGCGCCTGACCCATCTCGGTCTCGACCGCGCGAAAGGCGATAGCCTTGAACGAAATGCCGTCGTTGCCACCAACTATCATCCGCAGGTGGTTGGTGCCGACAACGTCCGCCTTGATCATCCTCAGCGGCCCCAGCGCGATTCGCGGTCCCGGCCAGCCCATCCCGAACGGTCCCGCGGCTTCGAGCGCGGATGTCAGATCGGGGGTCAGGCCGCCGGGGGTGAGGCTGAGATCGATAAGCATGGTCTCGCCAGTGCGTGCGGCTGTCACAGCGCCGGCAAGCCTCGCATCAAGCCAGTCTGCCAGCGCCGCCACTCCCCCGGTGCGCACCGTAAGCCCCGCAGCCATGGCGTGACCCCCGCCCGCCTCAAGAAGCCCGGCCTCGCGCGCGGCGATGATCGCGGCACCCAGATCGACCCCGGCGATCGAACGGGCCGAACCTTTGCCGGTGCCGTCGATCTCGTCGAGCGCGATTACCAGCGTGGGTTTGCCGGTCCTTTCCTTGAGCCGTCCGGCGACAATTCCGATCACGCCCGGATGCCATCCACTGCCAGACACAATGACAACCGCGCGGTTGTGCTGACCCGCCAGTTGCGCTTCGGCGGCTTCCTGGACAGCCGCCTCGATTCCGCGGCGTTCGTCGTTGAGGCGGGATAATTGGGCAGCAATATCGCGCGCCTCGTCGGCGTCGCGGGTAGTCAGCAGACGCACGCCGAGCGTCGCTTCGCCGACCCGGCCCCCGGCATTGACCCGCGGCCCCAGCGCGAAACCAAGGTCGCTGCACGTTGGCGCTTTGCTGAGCCGCGAAGCGTCTATCAGTGCGGCCATCCCAATGTTCCCGCGCCGCGCCATTACCTTGAGCCCTTGCGCGACCATGGCGCGGTTGAGTCCGTGAAGCGCGGCGACGTCGGCGACCGTCCCCAGCGCGACCAGATCGAGCAGTGCGAGCAGGTCGGGCTCGACGCGGTCGGCGAAGTAGCCCTGCGCCCGCAGGGTGCGGACCAGCGCGATGCTGAGGAGGAACGCGACACCCACCGCGGCAAGGTGGCCAAACGCCGCGCCTTCGTCGCTTTCGTCGAGCCGGTTGGGGTTCACCAGCGCGGTCGCCAGCGGCAAATCGGGCGAGCATTTGTGATGATCGACCACGATCACCTCGACCCCCGCCTCGTGCGCCGCCGCCAGCGCCTCGTGTGCCATCGCCCCGCAATCGACCGTCACCACCAGCGTTGTGCCTTCGGCGCCCAGCTTGACGAGTGCATCGCCCGAGGGGCCGTAGCCTTCGAGGAGGCGGTCGGGAATGTAGTAGCCCGCCTCCAGTCCGAGATCGCGCAGGACGAGGATCAGCAACGCCGCGCTGGTTGCACCATCGACGTCGTAGTCTCCGTAGATCGTCACTCGTTCGCCGGTGGTGACCGCGCGGGCGAGGCGTTCAGCGGCGACATCCATGTCTCTGAACAGCGACGGGTCTGGCAGGAACGCCCGTAGCGTCGGCGTCTTGTGCCTGACCAGATCGTCGCGCTTCACGCCTCTGGCGAGCAGCAGTTGTGTGACGAGATCGTCGAGCCCCTCTGCGCGCCGGCCGCCGTCGATCGCGTCGTCGCCAAAATCGCCATTGCCGCCGCGCCAACGCCATGCGCGCCCGCTTAGCGAGCGGCCAATTCCCAGCACGTCGATCATCGCTGCTCGCTATCCCAACCCCGGCGGGGGGGGAAGGGGCACCGCAACGATTGACGGGGAGGGCGCGAAATGCTCGCCTGATCCGCGATGTTGCTGATCGTCTGGCATTCGCGCACCGGCGCCGCTCGCGCGATGGCCGAGGCCGCGTGGCAGGGCGCGCGGGGTGAGGGCGAGGCCCGTCTGATCACGGCGGCGGAGGCCCAGCCCGACGATCTCCTCGCCGCTCGAGGCTATCTGTTCGCCTGCCCGGAAAACCTCGCGACGATGAGCGGAGCGATGAAGGAGTTCTTCGACCGCAGCTATTATCCGCTGCTCGGCCGCATCGAAGGGCGCGCCTATGCCACGCTGATCGCTGCCGGAAGCGATGGCAGCGGCGCGCAGCGGCAAATCGACCGGATCGCGAAGGGCTGGCGGCTGCGCCGGGTCGCAGAATCGCTGATCGTCAACACTGCCGCGCAAACGCCGGCCACGATTCTCGCGCCCAAGTCGGTTGCGGCCGGCGACCTGGAAGGTTGCCGCGCGTTGGGCCAGGCGCTTGGCGCGGGGCTGGCGATGGGTGCGTTCTGACGCCGGTGCCCGATGCGGAGAGACGGGACTCGACGCAGACAGCGCTGCCGTGCCAATCAAGAACGTGACACCGAAGGGCCGTGGGGTCGAGACCGACAGCGTGGATCAACATCCGCCAATTCCGGAGCGAGCGCTGCTCGCCCTGCTTTTTCCGCCGGGTGGGCGGCCCTCGATCGACGACGTTCGCTTGGCCGGAGAGGCAGCGGGCGCTTTCGCGGTTTCGTATGCGCCACAAAGCCCGGAAGGCTGGGCCGAGTTGCTGATCACCGGCCTGACCTTCGAGATCGTCGGGTTGATCCCGGGTAGCGCACAACCACGCCCGCGAATCGCCCATCATTTTGGCGAGACAAGCGAATGGCGAGACGGCGGATTCGAGGTCGTCGAGCTGCGACCGGGTGCGCACTTGGCGGGCGCGGCGGCTATGTTGCCGGTGGTGCGGGGCTGCGTCGTCCTGGGAACCGCGTTGGCGGGCTCGACCGGGGCGGTTGGGCTGGTCTGGATTCCTGCCGCTTCATTGATGGCGGCGGACTACTTCGCCGCAGCCGTGGTCGGATGGCTGAATGGTAGCCCCTTCCCGGCGCTCGGATTGACCGCCTTGGCATCCGGCGAAGGATGCTTGTCGAGCTAGTGGCTGGTCTTTTTTATTGATCACAAATTCTACGTTGTCGCCTCCGAACCCCCATCGGTCAGGCGGACAGCCCTAGGCTCGATTGTCGCCTTGATTTCCTCCGGTTCGATGACCGCGCAGGGTGGCTCGGACGTCGATTCGCTGCTGGCCGACCCAAGTATGGACGGCAGCCAAGCGGCAGCTCGTACCTAAACTGAGATTAGCGTGCGAACGGCGCGGTGTTGGCGGAAAGTGCGGTGATCGCGGCGTTGTATTCAGCTTCGAACCGGTCGACCCGCTCGCTCACGGATTCGACCACCTTGACCGTGCCGATCCCTTGGCCCGAGCCCCAGATGTCCTTCCACGCCTTCGCCTTCGTATTACCACCCGACCCGAAGTTCATCGCGCTGGGATCGCTGACCGGCAGGTTGTCGGGATCCAGCCCGGCGTTTTCGATCGACGAGCGTAGATAGTTGCCGTGGATGCCGGTGAACAGGTTGGTGTACACGATCCCCGCCGCATCGCCTGCGACGATGCCCTGCTTGTAGCCTTCTGTGGCGTTCGCCTCGTGCGTGGCGATCCACGGGGTGCCGATATAGGCGAAATCGGCGCCGAGGGCCTGGGCGGCGAGGATCGAGCGGCCGTGCGCGATCGCTCCGGAAAGTGCGATCAATCCGTCGAACCAGGTCCGCAGTTCGGCCATAAACGCGAACGGCGAAAGACCTCCGGCATGCCCGCCCGCTCCGGCCGCGACCGGGATCAGCCCATCTGCGCCTTTCTCGATGGCCTTGCGCGCGAAGCGGTCGTTGATGACATCGTGGAGCACGATCCCGCCCCAAGCGTGAACCGCGTTGTTGACGTCCTCACGCGCGCCGAGCGAGGTGATGACCATCGGCACTTGCCACTTGGCGCAGACCGCCATGTCTTCGTCGAGGCGGTTGTTGGTTTTGTGGACGATCTGGTTGCAAGCGAAGGGCGCGGCGGGCCGATCAGGATTGTCGCGGTTGTGCGCGGACAGCTCTTCGGTGATCTGGTGGAGCCATTCATCGAGTACGCCCGAGGGCCGAGCGTTCAGTGTCGGAAAACTGCCGACGATCCCCGCCTTGCACTGCGCAATTACGAGCTCCGGACCCGAGACGATGAACAGCGGCGAACCGATCACAGGCAAACGTAGGCGATCGAAGGGTGCGGGAAGCGGCATGCAGGTCTCCGGTAGGCTTAATCGGACGGTTAACTGGCGCGATACGTAGCGGTGGGGCTACTGTCAAAGTTGAGCGGCGCGGGCTAGGAAATGGCAATGCCCGCACACGTACTGGCCCTTGCTCGCGACGATCTGCACCGGGTGTCGAAGCAGCCGTGCGCGCGGGTCCGCCTGATCGCCGGTCTCGGCGTCGAGGGTGACGCGCACGCCGGGCTGACGATGCAGCATCGTTCGCGGTGGGTGAAGCAGCGCACCGTGCCCAACCTGCGCCAGGTTCACCTGATCCATGCCGAACTGTTCGACGAATTGTACGCCAAAGGCTTTGTCATCGCGCCTGCTCGGATGGGCGAGAACGTGACGACGCGGGGGATCGACTTGCTCGGTCTGTCCGCCGGGACCAGGCTACGGCTTGGCACGAGGGCGGTGATCGAGCTGACCGGGCTGCGCAACCCCTGCTTCAAGCTCGACGGGATAGCGCCTGGCCTAATGGGAGCGGTGCTCGAGAAGGGCGCGGGTAAGACCCTGATCCGCAAGGCCGGAGTGATGGCGGTGGTCGTCGCGTCCGGCGAGGTCGGAATCGGCGATCCCGTCACCATCGCCACCGTCCCTCCGATTCTCGTCCCGCTTAAGCCGGTGTGACAGCTTGCATAGCTGGGCTGTGGGCGCGGTCACCGCAGCGCAGCGCGAATCGCGTTAACCCAATTGCGGCGGAAAAGGACCGCCCGCAACAAAGCGATCGAAGCCATGACCGACACCCGATCCCGGCTGCTCCCGTGCCCCAACCCGTGGTGTGAACGAGGCGACCCCTGCCTGCGCCGGGGCTGCGAGCGGATGCGCCGCAGGACTTGGGCTCAGGTGTTCTGCGCGCGGTGCGAAATGGCCGGGCCGCGAGAGACCAACGATGCCGCAGCAATCGCCGCGTGGAACACCCGCCGCGACGACGAGGAAGCCGTGGCCGGCGGCGACGACTGGCGCGATGCCGCGCAGCCCGCCCCCGAAGGCCAGCCGGTGATCGCGCTCTACCGCGCCTTCAACCGCCCCAACGGCAAGACGATGAAGCATGTCGTGTGGTGGCGCGAAGGCGGCTGGAGAATCTATCCATTCACCAGCAACAGTGGTTTCGTCGATCGCTGGCGGCCGCTCGCGGCGGTGGGTTGAGCTAGTAGGCCAGCCCTTCCAGACCGTAGACGTGCGCCGCCGTACCCGCAAAGAGAGCGCGCTTTTCGTCCGCCGAAGCCCCGCTCACCAGCCGCTTGAAGACGTTCCACAGCACCGCGTAGCTCGCGCCCCAGCGATCGACGGGATAGTTGCTCTCGAACATCGCTCGATTGGGTCCAAACGCGTCTATGCATGTTTCGATATAGGGTCGCCACATCGCCGCCAGTGTCTCTGACGAAAGCCCGGCTTCGGGTCCGTGGTCGGGCAGGCCGGCGAAGTACATGGCCAGCCCGCCGAGCTTGATCGAGACGTTCGGGCACTTGCCAAGGTCGCGGATGCTATCGCGCCAGGAGTCGAAGCGCTCGTGGAGCCGGCCCTTGTACGATGCGACCCCCAATGGCGTGCCGCAGTGGTCGAGCACGATCGGCTGGTCCGGAAAAGCGCGCGCCAGCGACAAGACGTCGCCGAGTTGCGGCTCAAGCAGCCAGGCGTCGAAAGTCAATCCCAGTCTGCCGAGGTGAGCGAAGCCTTCGCGGAATGTCGGGTCGAGATAGAGACCCCGTGGCGCATGGAATGGCGCGCCCAGGACTTCGGGATCGGCATCCCACGCGGCGGAATGACGGATGCCTTTGAAGCGCGGTGTCACGGACTTGAGCGCTTCCAGGACAGGCAGCACGGAGTCGCCGAGCAGCAGGTCAGCATGACCGACGATGCCCGCGCACAGGCGGGTTTCGCCGTACAGCCCGCTCGCGCTTTGCGCGGCGACGCCGTTGACGTACTCGACTTCGCCAAGGACCTTCATCGCGTTCCCGGCCCCGGCGCGGTAGAAAGCACCGCATTCCATGAAGACCGTGCCCACCACGTTATGCCCGCTAGCGATTTCCGCGCGCAGTTGGTCGAAGGCGTAGTAGGGCGAAAGCGCCACGGTCGCGACGAACGGATGACGCGGAGTGGGAAACGAGGCGATCAGCGGCCGCAAGTCCCACAGGTGATGATGTGGGTCGATGATGGGCAGATCGGGTTCTAGGATCGCTTCGGTCATGTCTGCTCCCACGGTTTTCGTTTGAGGGGTTGTCGCGGGGCGCGGCGCGTTTGACAATGCCCCCTCAGGAGACCCGCATGAAAGCGCTGCGTTACTACGGAGTACGTGACATCCGCCACGAGGGGATGGACGACCCGCGCCTCGAGACCGACCGCGACGCCATCGTGCGGATGACCGGCTGCTCGATCTGCGGCAGCGACTTGCACATCTGGCACGGCCACGGGTTCAGCGAGGATATCGGCTTCTGCGTCGGCCACGAAGCGGTCGGCGAGGTGGTCGAAGTGGGCCGGGGCGTAAGCCGCCTCAGGGTCGGCGACAGCGTGATGATGCCCGCGGCAGTCGGTTGCGGGGCGTGCCGCTCGTGCTTGGGCGGTGTGGTCCACACCTGCGAGAGCAACGCCAGCGGCTGCTACGGACTGTCGGCCAGTTTGCAAGGCGTTCAGGCCGAGGCGTTCCGGGTCCCCGTCGCGGACGTCAACGCGGTCAAAATTCCCAGCGGCATCAGCGAGGATCAGGCGCTCATGATGACCGACGCACTCGCCACCGCCTGGTTCGGCGCGCGCAACGCCGACATTCGGCCCGGCAACAGCGTGGCGGTGATCGGCTTGGGCCCGATCGGGCTGATGGCGGTAGACAGCGCGTTCGTAATGGGCGCAGGAGTCGTCTATGCGATCGACCCGGTGGCCGAGCGGAGGGCGCTGGCGACCGAGGCTGGAGCAATTGCGCTCGCTCCCGACGAGGCGCTCGAAACGATCCGCGCGGCGACCCACGGTGTAAAGCTGGATTGCGTGGTCGAGGCGGTCGGGAGCGAGGCGACGGTCGACCTGGCCCTGCGGTTGGTCCGGCGGCGCGGGACGGTCTCGGTGATCGGTGTCCAGCAGGCGCGCCGCTACGCTTTCCCGCTCGAACGCGCGTTCGCGGCAGGGCTGACCTTTCGCATCGGCACGTGCTCGGTCCCCGAGGAGCTGCCCGCGCTGTTCCCGCTGGTTCAATCGGGGCGTTTGCGGCCGGAAAAATACATCAGCCACCGGATGCCGCTGAGCGCCGGGCCGGATGCCTACAGGCTATTCGAGGCGCGCGAAAGCGGCGCGCTCAAGATGGTGCTGCTGCCTGATTGACTATTCCCAACTCCGCTCGGGATGAGTGGGTGCCGCTTTACGTTTCAAACTACACCATTGGCCGCGCTCAGCACGGCCCTGACGCTCGCGGTGGCGACGTCCTCGTCGATGCCCACGCCCCAGACGATCTCGCCCGAAGGCAGCGCGCACTCGACATAAGCCGCCGCGCGTGCGTCGGACCCAGCGCCCATCGCGTGCTCGGTGTAGTCCTTGACCTCGAGTTCCACCCCAAACGCCTCGCTCAAGGTCGCCACCACTGACGAGATCAGCCCGTTGCCGCGCCCGCTGACGCTCCGCTCACGCCCCGCCACAGCGATCTTGCCTGCGAAGATCCGCGCACCGTCGGGGCCGCGCGCTTCCTCATAGTCGACGAGTTGGAAATGCTGCGGGGTGTTAAGGTGATAGACCCGCTGGAACACCTCCCAGATATCGTCGGCCTGTAACTCGCGCCCGGCGGTGTCGGCCAGGTCCTGGACATGGCGCGAGAAATGCGCCTGCATCCGTTTGGGTAGCTTGAGCCCCTGATCCTGTTCGAGCACCCAGGCGAAGCCGCCTTTGCCGCTCTGCGAGTTGACCCGGATCACCGCCTCGTAGCTGCGCCCCAGGTCGGCCGGGTCGATCGGCAGGTAAGGCATTTCCCAATAGTCGTCGTTCTGTCGCGCGCGCGCCTCGAAGCCCTTCTTGATCGCGTCCTGGTGGCTGCCCGAAAACGAGGTGTAGACCAGCTCGCCGACATAGGGATGGCGCGGGTGGATCGGCAACTGGTTGCAATAGGTGACGGTACTGGCAATGCCGTCGATGTCCGAGAGATCGATCTGTGGATCAACACCTTGCGAGTACATATTCAGCGCGACTGTCACCAGATCGCAGTTACCGGTACGCTCGCCGTTGCCGAACAGGCAACCTTCCACGCGGTCGGCCCCCGCCATCAGCCCCAGTTCGCACGCCGCGATCCCGGTACCACGGTCATTGTGGGTATGGAGGCTGATCACCACGCTGTCGCGGTTGGGGATCGTGCGACCGAACAGCTCGATCTGGTCGGCATAGACGTTGGGCGTCGCGCACTCGACCGTCGAGGGCAGGTTGAAGATGATCGGCTTGTCCGGCGTCGGCTGGAGCACCTCCATCACCGCCGTGCAGACCTCGACCGAGTATTCGACCTCCGCGGTTGAGAACGTCTCGGGGCTGTATTCAAAGCGCCAGTCGGTGCCGGGATACCTGGCCGCCTGGTCGCGCATGACCTTGGCGCCTTCGATGGCGATGGCCTTGATCTCGTCCTTGCCCATTCCGAACACGATCCGCCGCCACGCGGGCGAAATCGCATTGTAGAGGTGGACAATCGCGGTTTCGGCCCCTTCCAGGCTGGCGAACGTGGTCTCGATCAGGTCGCGGCGCGACTGGGTCAGGACTTGCGGCGTAACGTCGCCGGGGATTCGCCCCGATCGGACCAGCCCCTGGATATAGTCAAAGTCGGTCGCACCCGAGGCGGGGAAGCCGACTTCGATCTCCTTGATCCCGATCTTGCACAACAGGTCGAAGAAGCGGGTCTTCTTTTCCGCGCCCATTGGGTCGACCAGCGCCTGGTTGCCGTCGCGTAGGTCGGTCGATAGCCACCGCGGGGCCTTGTCGATGACACGGCCGGGCCACTGGCGGTCGGGCAGGTTGATCGGGGGAAACGGACGATACTTGACCGAAGGGTCGGACAAAAAGGGCATGGACTTGCTCGCTGCGCTGGATGCGTCGGATCAGGGCGGCTCCCCCGGGCGCTGCGCGCCGGTGAAGCGCGCGATTCAGGCCCGGGGGCGAGTAAGTCGCAGGGTAAGGGCGCGGCGCAGGGTCATCGTGCGCGGCCTATGCGCAAGCGGGGCCGATTTGTCCAGCCGACAAATGGCGCAACAAAATTACCCTATTGCTTCTCGAAGGGCGCCGAGATGTCGAGTTCGACCTTGTCGCTAACCAGCGGAATACCAGCGGCGATGCCCCATTGCGAGCGCAGGATATTCGCCTTGCCCTGGAAGCCGACGGTAGCCTTGCCGCCAAACGGGGCCGTGCCCGCGCCCTTGAAGCGCGCCGCGATGGTCACTGGATGGGTCTGTCCGTTGAGGGTTAGGTTGCCGAGGATCGACGCGCTGATGAGGTCTTTGCCGGGAGTGACCTTGATCGAGACGAACCGCGCGTCGGCCGGGCTGGGTCCGAAGAAATCGGGCTTACCACCGTCCTTGCCAGGTCGCAGCAAGTGGGCGTTGAGGCCGGGGCTGGCGGTCAGCACCTTGGCGACCGGGATCGTCACCTCGACCTTGGCCGTCGCGGGGTTCTTCGGATCGAGCGTGAGCGACCCGGTCGAATCGCCGAACACCCCGAAGTAGTCGCTGAAGCCAAGGTGATCGACACGCCAGCCGATCAGAGTGTGGTTGGAATCGAGCTTATAGATGCCTGCCGCCACGCGGGTCTTGTCGAGCTTGCCTGGCACCTGCTTCGGCATTTGCATCTGCTGCGCTGCGAGCGGCAATGCCAGCAGGGCAAGCGGCAACGCAAGAAGCAACGGCCTCGGATTCGACATGGCAAACTCCTTCGGGGACTGTTTGTACCGCGGCGAATGCGCGATCAAGGCTTGCGGACGTCGATGGAGCCGATAGCTTCCGCTCGATGAAAGAAATCCACCCGTTCGCGCTCGCGATCTCCGACCAACAACTCGCCGACCTCGGCCAGCGCCTTGCAAACGCCCGCTGGGCGGAGCGCGAGACGGTGGACGATTGGTCGCAAGGCACGCCGCTAGGCGCGCTGCAGGACCTATGCGCGTATTGGCGCGACGGTTACGACTGGCGGCGGTGCGAGGCGCGGCTTAACGGGCTGGGCCAGCACGTCACCGAGATCGACGGCCTCGACATCCACTTCCTTCATGTCCGCTCGCCGCACGAAGGCGCGATGCCGTTGATTATGACTCACGGCTGGCCCGGATCGGTGATCGAGTTCCTCGATGTCATCGGCCCACTGACCGATCCGATGGCACATGGGGGAAGGGCGGAAGACGCGTTCCACATCGTCGCTCCATCGCTTCCCGGGTTTGGTTTCTCGGGTAAGCCGAGCGCGACCGGATGGGGCGTCGTCAAGATCGCGACGGCCTGGACCGAGCTGATGCGCCGCCTGGGTTACGCCGAGTGGGTTGCGCAAGGAGGCGACTGGGGTGCCGGGGTGACCACTGCGATTGGCGTCCAAGCGCCCGCGGGTTGCCGCGGCATCCACGTCAACATGCCCGTCGCGCGGCCCTTGCCCGAAGACCTGGCCGCGCCGAGTGAGCCGGAACTGCGCGCGCTCAAGGCGATCCAGCACTATCAGGACTGGGATTCGGGCTATTCCAAGCAGCAGGCTACGCGGCCGCAGTCGGTCGGCTACGGCCTCGTCGACTCCCCCGTCGCACTGGCGGGATGGATTCTCGAGAAGATGTGGGCGTGGACCGACAACCCGGGCTCGCCCTTCGAAGCGCTGAGCCGCGACACGATCCTCGACAACCTGATGCTATACTGGCTGCCCGCGACCGGCGCCTCGTCGGCACGGCTCTATTGGGAAAGCTTCGCCAAGTTCAGCGAGGGCGAGGTCGCCATTCCTGCGGGTGCGAGCCAGTTTCCGAAGGAAATCATCCCCGCGCCACGCAAATGGGCCGAGCGCCGCTACTGCAACCTCGTCTACTGGAACGATCTGCCCAAGGGCGGACACTTCGCGGCGTGGGAGCAGCCCGAGCTGTTCGTGACCGAGTTGCGCGATTGCTTCCGCTTGATGCGCTAGTCTAACCGCACTTCGCGCCGGTAATCCGGTTATTCGCGTCGAGCGCCATATTCAGCCGGCCCTCGCTGAAATCCATCGTCACCGCGGTGTCCGGTCCGATCCAGCGGATGCGGTTGTGCCCGACGGTCTCGATCGTCTGGGCGCGGACGTCCGGCGTGGCGACCTTTCCGACGAATTTGGCAGCCTTGTCCGCTCCGCACGCCGACGGCGAGGCGTTGGCAGGAATCGGTGTCGAAGTAGCGTCCATCGCCGTCTTACTCGCACCCGGAGCGGCCGCCGTGGGTCCGCTGGCAGTGGCGGTCGCCGAGGGCACGGGCTCAACGGTCGCGTTGGTGGTCGCGATCACACCTGTCGGTTCGGCGGTCGCCGCGGCATCCGGGGTGGCGGATTGGCCGCAGGCGGCGAGCGCGAGCGGGACGAGCAGGAGGGGCAGGGCGCGCATGGCGCGAAAACGCCGAAGCCGCGCCCCGGTTCCCGTCAGTTCTTGGCCTTGTCGACCAGCTTGTTCGCCCCGATCCACGGCATCATCGCGCGTAACTCGGCCCCGGTCTTCTCGATCGGATGCGCCTCGGCGGCCTTGCGCGCGGCCTTGAGTTCGGGCTGCCCGGCGCGGTTGTCGAGGACGAAGTTCTTGACGAACCGGCCCGACTGGATGTCTGCCAGCACGCGTTTCATCTCGGCCTTGGTCTCATCGGTGATGATTCTCGGGCCGGTGGTGATGTCGCCATATTCGGCGGTATTGCTGATCGAATAGCGCATGTTGGCGATGCCGCCCTCATAGAGCAGATCGACGATCAGCTTGGTTTCGTGCAGGCACTCGAAATAGGCCATTTCGGGGGCATAGCCGGCCTCTACCAGCGTCTCGAACCCTGCCTGGATCAGGTGGGTGATCCCGCCGCAGAGCACCGCCTGCTCGCCGAACAGGTCGGTCTCGCACTCTTCCTTGAAGTTGGTCTCGATGATCCCCGAACGCCCGCCGCCGACGCCACTAGCATAGGCGAGGGCGACGTCGTGGGCGTTCCCCGTGGCGTCCTGGTGGATCGCGATCAGGCAGGGCACCCCGCCGCCCCGCACGTACTCGCTGCGAACGGTGTGGCCAGGACCCTTGGGCGCAATCATGATCACGTCGATGTCCTTGGGCGGCTCGATCAGCCCGAAGTGTACGTTGAGTCCGTGGGCGAAGGCGATGGCCGCGCCGGGTTTCATGTTGCCCGCCAGATCGTCGTTCCAGATCGCGGCCTGATGCTCGTCCGGGGCCAGGATCATCAGGATGTCGGCCCAGGCGGCGGCGTCTTTGTTGGACAGCACCTTGAAGCCGGCGCCTTCGGCCTTCTTGGCCGTGGCCGAGCCGGGGCGCAGCGCTACGGCGACCTCCTTGACCCCGCTGTCGCGCAGGTTCTGGGCGTGGGCGTGGCCCTGGCTGCCGTAGCCGACGATCGCGATCTTCTTGCCGGTGATCAGGTTGAGATCGGCGTCGGCGTCGTAATAGACTTTCACGTTCAAATTCCCCGTCTTCTAGGTAACCGTCACCCCGGCGAAGGCCGGGGTCTAGATAACATCGCGCCTTGGCGAAAGGTTGCTTGGGCCCCGACCTTCGCCGGGGCGTCGAAAGAGATTTGGGACTAAGTCCCCGCCGCTCCCCGCATCATCCCGACGATGCCGGTGCGGCCGACTTCGACCAACCCCAACTCACGCATCAGCGCAATGAAGCTGTCGATCTTGTCGGGCGCTCCGGTCAGTTCGAAGATGAAGCTTTCGGTGGTGGTGTCGACGGGCCGCGCGCGGAATACATCGGCCAGACGCAGCGCCTCGACGCGGTGCTCTCCCTTGCCCGTGACCTTGATCAGCGCCAGCTCGCGCTCGACGTGCGCGCCCAGTTCGGTCAGGTCGACCACCTTGTGGACCGGCACCAGGCGTTCGAGCTGGGCGCGGATCTGGTCGATCACCGCGGGCGGGCCGTGGGTCAGGATGGTGATCCGGCTGATTGCGTGATTGTCCGAGATGTCGGCCACGGTCAGGCTGTCGATATTGTAACCGCGGGCGGTGAACAGCCCGGCGATCTTGGCGAGGATGCCCGCTTCGTTGTCGACGGTGATGGTGAGGACGTGGCGTTCGGCTTCGCGTTCCTTGATCTTCATCACCAAAAACCCTCGCTCGAGGCGAGCGAAGTCGAGACAGGTCGCGCCAAAGCCAAGCCTTGTAGGCAATCCCTCACCGTCGTTCGGGATGAGCGGATGCGGTGTGCTATTTCACCCATCACACCAACGCCTTCGCTTCGTCGTCCATGGTCCCCGCCACGCTGTCGCCATGTAGGATCATGTCGGTGTGCGCCGCACCGCTGGGGATCATCGGGTAGCAATTGGCGGTCTTGTCGACCAGGCAATCGACGATCACCGGGCCGTCGTGGTCGATCATCGCCTGGATGCCCGCGTCGAGATCGCCCTCGTTTTCGATGCGGATACCCTTCCAACCATAGGCTTCGGCCAGTTTCACGAAATCGGGCAGGCTGTCTGAATACGAGTTCGAATAGCGGCTCTCGTAAGTCAGCTCCTGCCACTGGCGGACCATGCCCATGTATTCGTTGTTGAGGATGAACACCTTGACCGGCAGGCGATACTGGCTGGCGGTGCCCAGCTCCTGGATGTTCATCTGGATCGAGGCTTCGCCGGCCACGTCGATCACCAGCGCGTCGGGATTGCCGAGTTGCGCGCCGATCGCAGCGGGCAGGCCATAGCCCATCGTGCCAAGTCCGCCACTGGTCAGCCACTTATTGGGTCCGAAGAAGTGGAAGTGCTGCGCCGCCCACATCTGATGCTGACCGACTTCGGTGCTGACGATCGGATCGCGGTGCTTGGTCAGCTCATACAGCCGCTGGACCGCGAGCTGCGGCATGATCGAAGACTTCGACGGCGGGTAGGACAGGCTGTCGCGCGCGCGCCAGCCATTTATCCGGGCCATCCATTCGCCGAGTTCGGGTCTCTCGTATCCGCCGCCGCGCCAGGCTTCCAGCAACTGGCCCAGGATGATTCCACAATCGCCAATCAGCGCGAGATCGACCTGGACGGTCTTGTTGATCGACGAGCGGTCGATGTCGATGTGGATCTTGCGGCTGTTCGGGGAAAACGCGTCGAGCCGTCCGGTCACCCGGTCGTCGAACCTCGCGCCCACGCAGACGATCAAGTCGGCACGGTTCATCGCCATGTTGGCCTCGAAGGTGCCGTGCATACCCAACATGCCGAGCCAGGCGGGGTCGTCGGCGGGGAACGCCCCCAGGCCCATGAGCGTGGAGGTGACCGGCGCGCCGGTCAGCGCCTGCAGCTCGCGCACCAGACGCGTCGCCTCAGGGCCTGAGTTGATCACGCCGCCGCCGGTGTAGAGCACTGGCGATTGCGCCGCGGCGAGCATCGCGGCGGCCGTGGCGACATCGCCGCGCGGCGCCGCGGTTTGCGGCGTGTAGCGTTGCAGCCGCTGGGCGGGTCGGTTGTTCCACGCAGCGCTGGCGACCTGGACGTCCTTGGGAATGTCGATGACCACCGGGCCGGGGCGACCGTGCGTGGCGATTCGGAACGCCTCCTCGACCGTGGCGGCGAGTTCGGCGGGGTCCTTCACCAGATAGTTGTGCTTCGTGCAGTGACGGGTGATGCCCACGGTGTCGCATTCCTGGAATGCGTCCGAACCGATCAGACCGGTCGCGACCTGGCCGGTGAGGACCACCAGCGGGATCGAATCCATGAACGCGTCGGCGATCCCGGTGACCGCATTGGTCGCGCCGGGGCCACTGGTGACAAGGACCACGCCGGGCTTGCCGGTCGAGCGGGCATACCCCTCGGCGGCGTGCGCCGCGCCGGCTTCGTGGCGGACGAGGATGTGGCGGATGCGCTCGTCCGAAAACAAGGCGTCGTAGATCGGCAGCACTGCGCCGCCGGGATAGCCGAAGACGAATTCGACGCCTTGCGCGACCAGGCATTCGATCAGAATTTCGGCGCCGGATTTCTCGCCAGGCACGGCAGTGATCCTCCATCAAGAAACGAGCCCGACGCAGTTGTCTGCGCCGGGCCGCCTCTCCACAACACGGTAGCCTGCCGCGGCAAGCCTTGGGCGGCGCGTCTATGCGACATATTATGGCATGTCAAGTGACTATTCTTGTAATATACGGTCGATTATCGCCCTTGCAGTGAAATTTTCTCCTTCAACGCGATGCCAGTGTGAGTGCGGCTGATGCCGCAGCCAGGTGTATTGCCGCTTGGCGTAATTGCGCGTCGCCTGCTGGGCGGCCGCCACCGCAGCCTCGCGCGAAAGCTCGCCGGAAAGCATCGCTGCAATCTCGCGCACGCCGATCGCGCGCATGACCGGCAATGCCGGATCGAGCCTGCGCGCGAGCAGCGTCGCCACTTCCTCGACCGCGCCGCCGGTCATCATCGCGGCGAACCGCGCGTCGCAGCGCCGGTAGAGTGCGGCGCGTTCGGGCAGCAGGATGACCGCGCGCAAGTCGATTGCGGCCCCGATCCCGCCGCGCGTTTCGCCCTGCCAGTCGGCTAGCGTTCGTCCGGTCGAGCGGAGAACTTCCAGCGCTCGCGCGGTTCGGGTCGCGTCGGCCGGAGCGATCCGCGCGACGGCGGCCGGGTCGGCAACCATGAGGTCGGCATAGCGCTGTTCCTGCGCCATCGTGCGCACTGCGTCGCGCACTTCCGGGTCGATCGCCGGAACAGGTGCGATCCCGTCGAGCAGGGTGCGTAGATACAGCCCGGTCCCGCCGACCAGAATCGGCAGCCTGCCCAAGGCATGGGCATTGGCAATCTCTTCGCGCGCCGCCGCGGCCCAGTCCGCTGCCGAGCAAGGCTGTGCCCCATCCCACGTCCCGAACAGGCGATGCTCGATGCCGCGCATGTCGTGGGGGGATGGGCGGGCACTCAGCACCCGCAAGTCGCGATAGACTTGCGCGCTGTCCGCGTTGATCACTACGGCCCGCCCGCCTTTGGCTTCGTGCGCCAGTGCCAGTTCGACCGCCAGATCGCTCTTGCCGCTCGCGGTCGGCCCTGCGATGAGCGCCAGCGGCGGCCGGGACGGGGCGTCGGTGGAGGTTTCCGCAGTGCTCATCGCCCGGCTGTTAGCAGAGACCGCCACGCTTGCGGGAAAACTCGATGCGGCGCGCAGCGAGTTGCTGGACCACGGCTGGCCGGTGGCGATGGCGGAGACTGTGATCAGCGGCGAGGACGCGATCGAGCTGCTCCTGCCCGAGGGTGAGGCCGGGGTGGTGCGGAGCATCCTCGGCCGCCACTTCGCCCCCTGCGACCTGTTGGTGACGGATCGTCCGATCGCGGCCCCGCAACTGTTCGTGAGCGACATGGATTCGACCATGATCGGTCAGGAATGCATCGACGAGCTGGCCGACTATGCCGGGATCAAGCCGCAGATCGCCGCGATCACCGAACGCGCGATGCAGGGCGAACTCGATTTTCGCTCCGCCTTGCGCGAGCGGGTCGCCCTGCTCGCCGGTCTGGACGAGGGCGCGATCGCGCGTTGCCTGGCCGAGCGCATCCGGCCGATGCCCGGCGCCAAGACGCTGGTCGCCACGCTGAAGGGGCTGGGATGTGACACCGTGCTGGTCACCGGCGGATTTCACGCCTTCGCCGATCCCGTGGCGGAAGAGCTGGGCTTCGACCGCGTCGTGGGCAATCGCCTGGCGGTCGCGTCGGGCAAACTGACCGGCTACCTCGACGGACCGGTCAGCGATAGCGCGACCAAGGCGCGCACTCTCGCCGTGGAAGCCGAGCGGCTGGGGGCAGGGACGGTGAGCCTGGCGATGGGCGATGGAGCCAACGACGTGCCCATGCTGCAAGCCGCGACGTTCGGCATCGCCTACCATGCCAAGCCAAAGGCCCGCGAAGCTGCCGACGGCTGGATAGAGCGCGGCGACCTCACCGCGGTGCTCGAGCTGCTGGGGATTGCGAAAGAGGACTGGACGCGAGGCTAGGCCGGAAGGAGGACCCGCTCCGCCAGCCACTCGCCGAAGTCCGCCTTCGCCCGATCGGTGTAGGCCTGCTTGCGCTGCTTCTTCTTCACTTGCGCATCGGGCGGCGGAAACAGGCCGAAGTTGACGTTCATAGGCTGATAAGTTTCGGCGTCGGCGTCTCCGGTGATATGCGACAGAAGCGCGCCGAGCGCGGTCGTGCGCGGCGGCGGGGACCATTCCAGGCCGGTCAGCTCATCCGCCGCCATCAGCCCCGCCAGAAGGCCGACCGCAGCGCTTTCGACATAGCCCTCGCACCCGGTGATCTGCCCGGCGAAACGGATGTGCGGCGCGCTTTTCAAGCGCAGCCGTCGGTCCAGCAGCCGCGGCGAGTTGAGGAACGTGTTGCGGTGCAATCCGCCAAGCCGGGCGAACTCGGCGTTCTCCAGCCCGGGGATCGTACGGAACAGGCGCACCTGCTCGGCATGCTTGAGCTTGGTCTGGAACCCGACCATGTTCCACAGCGTGCCGAGCGCGTTGTCCTGACGCAGTTGAACCACCGCATAAGGCCAGCGACCGTTCGGAAACTCGGGCGAGGCGGCGTGCGGATTGTCGAGCCCGACCGGTTTCATCGGGCCAAAGCGCAAAGTGTCCACGCCACGCGAAGCCATGACCTCGATCGGCATGCAGCCTTCGAAGTAGGGCGTGTTGGATTCCCACTCCTTGAACACGGTTTTCTCGCCGGCCAGCAAGCCATCGTGGAAGGCAAGGTACTGCTGCTTGTCCATCGGGCAGTTGATGTAATCCTTGCCACCCTTATCCCATCTTGCGGCCATCCAGGCGATGTCCAGGTCGATACTGTCGCGATGAACGATCGGGGCGATGGCGTCGAAGAAGGCCAAGGATTCCGCTCCGGTCGCCGCGCCGATGCTTTGGGCCAACGATTCGGCGGTCAGGGGCCCGGTGGCGACGACCGTCAGGCCATCCATCGGCAGCACATCGATTCGCTCGCGCACGATTTCGAGCGAGGGCAGGGCGGCCAGGCGGCATTCCACTTCGCGCGAAAACACGTCGCGATCGACAGCCAGCGCCGATCCCGCTGGCACCTTGGCCACTTCCGCTGCCGCCATCACCAGCGAATCGCACCGCCGCATTTCGTGGTGGAGCAGGCCGACCGCGTTGCTGGCATCGTCGTCCGAGCGGAAGCTGTTCGAGCAGACGAGTTCGGCCAATCCATCGCCCTGGTGAGCGGGGCTTCGTTCTCCGGTCCCGCGCATTTCGCTCAAGCGAACGCGAATGCCGCGGCGGGCAAGCTGCCACGCCGCCTCGCTTCCGGCGAGACCGCCGCCGATGATATGGACCCGATAGGACACAGCTCTCTCTACCCGCTCATCACGAACGAAGTCGAGGGATGCCGGGCAGGGTCGAACGTCACGCGACTGTGTCTCGACTTCGCTCGACACGAGCGGGGCTGGTGGTAACCGAAGCAGCAGGATCGTAAGGAGACGAGCTTGCCCAAACGCGCCCTGATCGAACGCCGACCCTGGCTGCTCGCCAGTCTGGTCGCAGGGGTATCGTTCTACTTCGTGAAGGACGCCGCCCTCGCTGGACTGTTCAAAACGCTCTGGAAAGGCGCGGGGGTCGCGTTCCTGGCGATCTACGCGGCCCGGCATGCGCCCGGCCGCGACGGCAAAATGCTCTCCGCAATCATGGTCTTCGGCGCCGCCGGCGACATGGCGATCGAGATCGATCTGGTGGCGGGAGCGGCGTGCTTCTTCGTCGGCCACGTTATCGCCATTGCGCTCTACACCCGCCACCGCCGTGCCAGTCTAACCTCCAGCCAGCAGGCCGCCGCAGTCACCCTGCTGCTCGGCACCCCGCTGATCGCGTTCCTGCTCCCCACCGACCGCACCGCCGCCCCCGGTGTGGCGCTTTACGCGTTCGCGCTGGGCGGAATGGCCGCGGCCGCCTGGTCGAGCGCCTTCCCACGCTATCGGGTGGGGCTAGGAGCGGTCCTGTTCGTCGCCTCCGACCTGCTGATCTTTTCGCGGATGGGGCCGCTCGCAACGAGCGCGCTGCCCGATGTGTTGATCTGGCCGCTGTATTACCTCGGACAGTTCCTGATCTGCGTCGGCGCTGTGGGCTTTCTGCGTGGGCGGGAGGCTTAACCCTCCCAAGCCGCGATCGTCGTCCGGTGCAGCTCTCGACGATACCCCTGGTAGCCTCCCGTCGCCCGATGGAGCAGCGAGCGGTTGTCCCACAGGATCAGCATGTCCGGCTCCCACACGTGACGGTAGACGAACTCTTCGCGCGCCTGCCACGCGGCGATTTCGCGCAGGAGCGGAAAGGCGTCGTCGTCGTCCATGCCCTCGATCCCGACGATGTAGCCGAGCGTTGAATAGAACCCGCGTCGTCCGGTCTCGGGGTGGGCAGGGACGAGTGGATGGGTTTGTTCCTGACGTGCTTCCTCGCCGGGGCGGATCGCCATGCTGCGGCCCTTGTCACGCTCCCCGTACGAGCCGTCGGGGGCATAGGCGAGGCGGGCCGAGTGGATCGCGATCAGATCGCCCCACTCGGCCTGCTTGGCGGGCGACAACGCGTCCCACGCGGCGTGCTGGTTGGCGAACAGCGTGTCGCCGCCCTTGGGCGGAATCTCGATCGCCAGCAGACACGTGCCCGCGGGCGGGTGCGCCTGAAAGCTCCAATCGCTGTGCCAGTTTTCGGCAAACAGGGGCGTGCGCTCGTCAGCCTCCCGCAGGATCGCGGCGATGTGCTGCCGGCCCGGGATAGGGGCGAAGAACGGATCGCTGCCGAACCCGCCCAGCGCCTGCGTGAACCGCTCGAGCGCATCGTCGTCCATCCGTTGCCCGGGGAACGCCAGCACATGATGCTCGAGCCAGGCAGAGCGGATTTCGGACACGCTTGGGTTGGACAGCGGCGCGGCCAGATCGACCCCGGTCACCCTCGCCCCGCAGGCCTGACCGGAAGGCTCGACCCGCAGCATCGCTCAGTCTTCGCCCCCGGTGGCTGCCGGAACTTCGCCCGCCTCTTCGCCTTGGTCCGCATCGATCAGCCGCACCGCGCTGACCACGTGTTCCTCGTCGGACACATTGAACAGCCGCACGCCGGCGCTGCCACGGCCTATCACCCGCAGCGAGATCAGCGGCAGGCGAATCAGCTTGGCCTGGTCGGTGACGAGCATCAGCTGATCGTCCTTCGAAGCGGCGAAGCTCGCGACCACCGGGCCATTGCGGGCTATGTTGTCGATGTTGGTGATGCCCTGGCCACCGCGGTTGGTGCGGCGGTATTCATAAGCCGACGACAACTTGCCATAGCCGTTGGCGCAGACCGTCAGGATGAACTGCTCCTTTTCCGCCAATTCGGCGAAGCGTTCGGCGGACATTGCCGGATCGCTTTCGCGGTCGGGCTTCCACGGGGCGTGACGCAGGTAGTCCTCGCGTTCGTCCTGGTCCTTCACGCCCACGCGGTGGAGGATCGACAGCGAGATCACCTCGTCGTCGCCCTTCAGCGTCATGCCGCGTACTCCGGTAGAGGTGCGGCTGACGAATTCGCGCACATCGTCCGCCGGAAAGCGGATCGCCTTGCCGCACTTGGTCGCCAGCAGCACGTCGTCGCCGGGTTCGGTCAGCGCCACGCCGATCAGGCGGTCGTCCGACCCTTCCTCGAAGCGCATCGCATACTTGCCGTTGCTCGGGATATTGGCGAACGCATCCATCGCGTTGCGGCGGACCCCGCCCCGGGCGGTGGCGAACACCACGTTGAGGTCGCCCCACTCGGCCTCGTCTGCAGGCAAGGTGAGCACCGCGGCGATCGTCTCGCCCTGGTCGAGCGCGGGGAGGAGGTTGACGATCGGACGTCCGCGCGTCGCCGGGCCGCCCTCGGGCAGCCGCCAGACCTTGAGACGATAGACCTTGCCCGCGGTCGAGAAGAACAGCACTGGATTGTGCGTGCTGGTGACGAACATCGTCCCCACCGCATCTTCTTCCTTGGTCGCCATCCCCGCGCGGCCTTTGCCCCCGCGATTCTGAGCGCGGAATGTGGAGAGCGCGGTGCGCTTGATATAGCCGTCGAGCGTGACCGTGACGACCATGTCCTCCTGCTCGATCAGGTCCTCGTCCTCGATCCCGTCCCACGCCGGGGCGATCTCGGACAGGCGCGGCGTGGCGAAGGCGGCGCGCACCGCGGCGAGCTCGTCGCGCATCACGGCATAGAGCTTCACCCGGTCGGCAAGGATCTCGAGGTAGCCCTTGATCGCCTCGGCCAGCCCTTCCAGCTCGCCGCCGATCTCGTCGCGGCCCAGTGCGGTCAGGCGATGGAGCCGCAACTCGAGGATTGCGCGGACCTGAAGCTCGGACAGGCGATAGACCGCGCCGTCGACTTCGGTGGAATCGTCGATCGCCTCGACCAGACGGATATACGGCGCGATCTCGCCCACCGGCCATTCGCGCGCGATCAGTTGGGCGCGCGCCGCGGCGGGATTGGGAGCGCCCCGGATAATCTTCACCACCTCGTCGAGGTTGGTGACCGCGATCACCAGCCCCAGCAACAGGTGCGCCCGGTCGCGCGCCTTGTTGAGCTCGAACTTGGTGCGCCGGGTGATCACCTCCTCGCGGAAGCGGATGAACGCGTCCAGGATGTCCTTGAGGCTGAGCAGCTCGGGCCGTCCACCACGGATCGCCAGCATGTTGGCGGGAAAGCTCGATTGCGCGGGGCTGTGGCGCCACACCTGGTTGAGCACCACCTCGGGTGTCGCGTCGCGCTTGAGGTCGATGACCACGCGCACGCCCATCCGGCTCGATTCGTCGCGGATGTCGGAGACGCCCTCGATCCGCTTATCCTTGGCGGCTTCGGCGAGCTTTTCGACCAGGCCGTTCTTGCCGATCTGGAACGGGATGCTGGTCAGCACGATCGAGCGCCGATCGCCGCGGCCTTCCTCGATGACGTGGCGCGAGCGCATGATGATCGAGCCGCGGCCCGTGGCATAGGCGCTGCGCGAGCCCGCCGAGCCCAGGATCAGGGGTGCGGTGGGGAAATCGGGGCCGGGCACGATCGCCATCAGCTCGTCTAGCGAGATCAGCGGGTTGTCGATCGTCGCGAGGCAGGCGTCGATCACCTCGCCCAGGTTGTGCGGCGGGATGTTGGTCGCCATGCCCACCGCGATCCCGCCCGCGCCGTTGACCAGCAGGTTGGGAAAGCGTGCCGGCAGCACGGTCGGCTCGCGTCGCGATCCGTCGTAGTTCTCGGTGAAATCGACGGTGTCCTTGTCGAGATCGTCGAGCAGGCTGTTGGAAACTTTCGCCAGCCGCGCCTCGGTGTACCGCATCGAGGCGGGATCGTCGGGATCCATCGAGCCGAAGTTGCCCTGGCCATCGACCAGCGGCACCCGCATTGACCAGTCCTGCGCCATGCGAACAAGCGCGAAGTAGATCGAACTGTCGCCGTGCGGGTGATAGTTGCCCATCGTGTCGCCGACGATCTTGGCGCACTTGCGATAGGGCCGCCCGGCGACGAAACCGCCCTCCTGGCTGGCGAACAGGATGCGCCGGTGAACCGGCTTGAGGCCGTCGCGCACATCGGGCAGCGCGCGGCTGACGATCACGCTCATCGCGTAATCGAGGTAGCTGGTCTTCATCTCCTCGACGATGTCGATCCGTTGAATCTCGGGATCAGACGAGGGCGGGGGGTATCGATGATGTCGCTGTCGTCGCTCACGTGGCGTTACGTCTCGCTGTATTTTTCGGGTGAGGTTCCGGCCTACGGGAACCCGCGGCAAAAGGCCAGCAATCCGCCATGGAGCGACCTGCCCGCACGCCAGTTTTCCACATGTCGCTGGGGGATTCCTGAACCAATGCTCATGGCAACATTCAAATGGCGTTCAGCGCCCCCTTCCTAGCGGGCATGCGGTTGCAAAAGCGGGGGTTTCGGCTCACAGCCTCGCGGCAGAATCGGGTTATAACGCACCGGCGCGGCCGGTCCGACAAGGAGAGATCGAATGGGTTTTTCGAGCATGGGCAGGAGCCGTAGACTGGTCTCCACCGCGCTGGCCGCGGGCCTGGCCCTGAGCGCAGTGGCGATCGCGGCCACGCCGGCCGCCGCGGCCGACAAGGCCAAGCCCGCCAAGCCGGGCAAGGGCAGCTTTTCGAAGGAATTCGTGGCCGCCGCCGCCCCGCTTCAGACCAAGGTCGAAGCGATCAAAGCGGCCAAGGACAAAGGCGCGGCGGGCGAGGCTGAGTTGGCCGCCGCCACCGCCGGGGCCGCGGCGATGGAACAGGCCGCTGAAGCAGTTGCGGTCAGTCCCGATGAGAAGCTTGCCGTGGGCCAGCTCGCGATCAACCTGGGCGGTTACGTCAACGACATCCCGATGCGCCAGCGCGGCGCCAAGCTGATCCTCGACAGCGGCAAGCTCGATCCCGCCAAAGTGCCGGACTTCCAGTTTTACCTCGGCAGCTTCGCCTACACCAACAAGGATTATGCGACCGCGTCGTCGGCGCTCGCCGCCGCGGTCGCCGCCAACTATTCCGACCCTCAGGCGGGCGAGATCATGGCCGACGCCTATGCCCGGGCCGGTCAGCCCGCGCAGGGCCTCGCGCTGCTCAAGCAGGCGGTCGCGGCAAAGCGCGCTGCGGGTCAGCCGGTGCCCCAGGAATGGCTCAAGCGCGCCAACGTGGTGGCCTACAACGCCAAGCTGGCCAATGAATCGGTCGATTGGGCGCTGACCCAGGTCGAACTGTACCCGAACAACTTCAATTGGCTTGGCTCGGCCCAGCTCGTCCGCCGCTTCGGCAACTATGGCCCGACCGAAACGATCGACTTGTTCCGCCTGATGATGCGCTCGGGCGCGTTAGACAACGAACCCAAGTTCGTGGGCAACGAGTATCGCGAATACATCCAGACCGCCGATCCGCGCCGCTTGCCCGGCGAGGTGATCAAGGCGATCGACAAGGGTACCGCCGCGGGCGCGCTCAGCGGTCCGTTCGTGACCGAATCGCGTACCCTGGCGCAAAGCCGGATGGCTGCGGACAAGGCCTCGCTTCCCGCCGCCGCCGCCAAGGCCGCAGCTTCGACCAGCGGGCTTGACGCGCTGTCGACCGGCGACGCCTATCTCAATTATGGCGAGGCCGCGAAGGCCGAGGAGCTCTATAAGCTGGCGCTGGGCAAGACCGGCGTCGACAAGGACCGCGTACTCACCCGCCTGGGCATCGCCCAATACGATCAGGGCAACTACGCCGGCGCGCGCGCCAGCTTCAAGCAGGTCGGCGGGGTAAGAGCACCGCTGGCGCGGCTGTGGCTGGCGCTGGTCAACAGCAAGAGTCCCGCAGTCTGAGCGGACTTTGGTACTGAGCAACCGAACGGGCGGCCGGCAACGGCCGCCCGTTTTGTTTTTCGGCTATGATGGTGGGGTGCCGTCGCTGTTGAAGATGTCGGCGGCAACTTTCCACTGGCCCTCGACATTGCGCCAGACCACCACATATTTTCCGATGTCCTTCGTCGCTCCCTTCGGACCGTCAAGCGTCAGTTGGTAGGTGCCTCGGTCCAGCGCCATGTCGCCACCCGAAGCGACGACGATCTGATCGGCTTTGAACGTCAGCCCAAATCCGGGAGTATTCAAAAGCCCGCCCCAAGCCTTCTCCAGCGCTGGCTGGCCCTGCGCGATCGGCGCGCCAGGCGCCATCATAGCTCCGTCGGAAGCGTACAATCTTGAGACCGCGGCAGCGTCGTGATTGCGGATCAGCGTGAGCCACTGTTCGTTGATCTTGCGTATGGCCAACTCGTGTGAAGCGCTGCTGTCTCCGGCCGGCTTGCTCGACTCCGCGTTCGGACTGCAGGCAAAGAGCAGTCCGCTCAAACCCGCTATCAACAGCGGCTTGGCTTTAAGCATCAGACATCCCCCGTCGGACTTGTCGAGCATGTCATAATTCAATTGCACGGGCAACGAACTCAGTCGCGAAAGGGGCGGCTCGTCCTTTCACAGTCAACTCCGACCCATTGAGGACACTTGCACTTGCTGGAGCGTCGCGAAGCCCACGATGCGGAGGTGACTTGCTGAGGCGTTCGCTAGTCATCCCACTGAAGTCGTCCGAGTTCAGCGGCGGCTACACAAAACTTTCCTACATCGCCGAAATCTGTCTTATCCTGAACGATGAAGCATTATCCTCCGCGCCGCACCGTTCGCCATATCCGCGTTCCCGCTTTCGTGCCCGTGCGGCTGCGCACGCGCGGCGATGGGTGGACGCCCGCTCGCCAGGCGGCCTTCCTGGCAGCGTTGGCGCAGAGCGGATCGGTCACCGGGGCGGCGCGCAAGGCCGGGATGGCGCGCGAGACCGCCTATCGCCTGCGCCGAAAACCAGGGGCCGAAAGTTTCGCCGCCGCCTGGGACCAGATCGTCGGCCATGACGAAGGGGCGCGACGGAAGGTCACGGTCGAAGAGTGGCGCTCGCGCGCGCTGTTCGGGTTGCTCAAGCCGCTATTCTATCGGGGCGAGCATGTCGCAACCCAGCGCAAAACCGACAATTGCGCGCTTTTGCGCCATCTTGCCCAGCTCGACCGCAGCGGCAGGGCAGGTGCTGCGAGCCGCGGAAGGTCACACAGTTTCGCCGGCCGTTCCGCGTCCGGGTCAGGTCACCGGATCGAACACTCCGCTGGCTTCGTCGAGGAGGTGCAGCACCCCGTCCGAAATCGCGAAAAACGCGCCGCGAAGCCGCAGCGTGCCTTCGCGCTCTTTGCGGCGGATGCAGGGAAAGGTGCGCAGGTTGGCAAGGCTGACCTTTACGCCAGCCTCCTCCATAGCGCGTTCGGCGGTGCGGCCGGTGGTGCCGAGGGAGGCGGCGATCGGCCCACGCGCCTCGTCGAGCATAGCGATCCAGTCCGCGATGAACCCGCCTTCGCCGGGTTCGGCGCCGCGGAGTTCCTGGGTCAGCGCGGCGCGGCAGCCGCCGCACATCCCGTGGCCCATCACGATCAACTCCTTAACCTTGAGCACCTGGACCGCGAATTCGAGCGCGGCGGAGACGCCGTGGTGCCCGGCGACCGGCTCGAACGGCGGGACCATCGCGGCAACGTTGCGCACGACGAACATCTCGCCGGGATCGACATCGAAGATCTGCGCGGGATCGACCCGGCTGTCCGAACAAGCGATGATCATCGTCTCGGGCTGCTGGCCTTCGCGCAGTTGCGCCCAGCGCTCGCGGCGCCGCGCCCAGCCGGTTTCGCGGAAGCGGCGGTAGCCGGACAAGAGATGGTCGAATTCGGGGGTGGTGTCGATCGTCATGGCGCTGCCCTTAAGCGCAGGCGATTGCCACTGGCAAGCGCGCACAGGCGTGACTAAGTGGGCGTCATGAACGATCTCGCATCCGCACCGCTCGTCGCTTCGCGACCCGACAACGAGCCTGGGCGCCAGCGCAAGCCGGACTGGATCCGGGTCAAGGCGCCGACCAGCAAGGGCTATGGCGAGACCCGCCAGTTGATGCGTGACCTGGGCCTCAACACGGTGTGCGAGGAAGCGGCCTGCCCCAATATCGGCGAGTGCTGGACCAAGAAACACGCCACGGTGATGATCCTGGGCGATGTCTGCACGCGCGCCTGCGCGTTCTGCAACGTCAAGACCGGTATGCCGCGCGCGGTGGACTCGCTGGAGCCCGAGCATGTCGCCGTGGCCGCGGCCAAGCTGGGGTTAGAGCACATCGTGATCACCTCGGTCGATCGCGACGATCTGCCCGATGGCGGCGCGGGCCAGTTCGTCAAGGTAATCGAGGCGCTGCGGCGGACCACGCCGGCAACCACCATCGAGATCCTCACGCCCGACTTCCGGGGCAAGATGCGCCCCGCGGTCGAGGCGATCGTCGCGGCGGGGCCGGACGTCTACAATCATAACCTCGAGACGGTGCCGCGGCTGTACCCGACCATCCGCCCGGGCGCGCGCTATTACGCATCGCTGCGCCTGCTCGAGGAGGTCAAGCGCCACGATCCGCTGGTCTTCACCAAGTCGGGCATCATGCTCGGGCTGGGCGAGGAGCGCCTCGAGGTTCATCAGGTGATGGACGACATGCGCTGCGCGGGAATCGATTTCCTGACGATGGGGCAGTACCTCCAGCCAACGCCGAAGCACACCAAGGTGATCGATTTCGTCACCCCGCAGGCGTTTTCGGCGTTCGGCGCGATCGCCCGCGCGAAGGGGTTCCTGCAGGTCGCGGCGAGCCCGCTGACCCGTTCGAGCTATCACGCCGGCGACGATTTCAGGGCAATGCGCGCGGCGCGGGAAGCGCAAGTGGCGAAGGCTCGGGCCTAGCCTTGCCGAGCATCCGCGAAACCCGGACGCTGCCGTGGTCGGCCGAGCAGATGTTCGATCTCGTGGCGGACGTGAAGCGTTACGCGGAGTTCCTGCCGTGGGTCGTCGCCACCCGCGTGCGCAGCGACAGCGAGACCGAGATGATCGCCGACATGGTCGTCGGGTTCAACGCGTTGCGTGAGAAATTCACGTCTAAGGTCAACAAGTTGCGGCCCGAAATGATCGATGTGGATTACGTCGACGGGCCGATGAAGGAACTCGACAACAAGTGGTTCTTCCGGCCCAACCCCGATGGCGGCTGCACGATCGACTTCTGCGTCGACTTCACATTCCGCAATTCGGTATTCGAGGCGCTGGCCGGAAGGTACCTCGACCGTGCTTTCCGCAAGATGGTCTCGGCGTTCGAAGAGCGCGCCGCGGCGCTCTATGGCAGCAATAATTCCAGCGCGACCAGCGCCGCCTGAAGCCGGATACCGCCGCGACCCTGCGCGGGATCGAGGTGCTTCATCTCGGCGTTGGCGGTTTCGTCGGGATCGTCGCGCCGAGCGACCGCGAAGACCACGGTGCCGACCGGCTTGTTCGGGCTGCCGCCGTCGGGCCCGGCGACCCCGGTGATCGCCACCGCGACATCGGCCTGGCTCCGCCGGATCGCGCCATCGGCCATCGCCCACGCGACCGCTACCGAAACCGCGCCGAAGGTGTCGATCAGATCGGGCGCGACCCCCAGCATCTCGGTCTTGGCTTCGTTGGAGTAGGTAACAAATCCGCGGTCGAACACCCGGCTGCTCCCTGCGATCTCGGTCAGCGCGCTGCCGACCAGCCCGCCGGTGCAGCTCTCCGCAACCGCCACCGTGCGCCCAGCAGCAAGGTTTGCGGCGACGACCCGCGCGGCCAGCTCGACCAATTCGCGGGGCAGGTTGCCGTCGTTCACAGGATCACGACTTGCAGATCGCCAGCCCGCCCGGCCCGGACTTCTTGTCGCCTTCGGCGAGTTCCAGGATCGTCCCGAGCAGCTCGGAGGTGTTTTCGGGCGGCAGCGGCGCGAGCAGGCGCATCAGCTTGTCTGCGATCACGCATTGGCCGGGCTTGAGCTTGGCTCCGATCATTCCACCGATCATGCCTTCGACGAACGGCTGCAGCGCCGCATCGGGCATCTTGGCCATCATCTCGGTGGCCTCGTCAGCGCCGGCCTTGCTTCCGGCGAGGCGGAAGAACGCCCCGCGCGCGGTCGGCCAGGCGGCGTCCTTGTGCGCCGCGTAGCTGGTCACAAGGTTGCGGCCCTGCGTGGTCATGAACCCGCCCGCGCCGACCTGGGGCGAGCAGTGATCGATCAGTCCGGTGAGCACGCTGGGCATCGCGAACGTCGTCAACGCGCGCACCTCGGTCGCGGTCAAGCACGGCGCCTCCGCGGCCATGGCCTGCGCTGGCATGGCGACCACCGCAGCCGCAAGCGCGGCATGGCGTGCAAACTTCGTGATCCTGGCATTCATAGTGTTCCGCTCCCTCAATCCCATGGAACCAATGTCGCGACCGCCTGCGCGGCGATCCCTTCGCCGCGCCCGGTGAAGCCGAGCCGCTCGGTGGTGGTCGCCTTGACGCTCACCGCGTTGGCCTCGATCCCGATGATCTGCGCCAATCGCGCGCGCATCGCCGCCTTGTGCGGACCGATCCGCGGGGCCTCGCAAACGATGGTGAGGTCGACATGTCCTACGCCATAGCCCGCCTCCCGGGCGAGCGCCACGGCGTGCGCGAGAAAGCGGTCGGACGAAGCGCCGCGCCATTGTGGGTCGCTCGGCGGGAAATGATCTCCGATGTCGCCCGCTGCGGCGGCTCCGAGCACCGCGTCGGTCAGCGCGTGCAGCGCCACGTCGGCATCGGAATGGCCTGCAAGCCCTTTCGAATGCTCGATCTTCACCCCGCACAGCCAAAGCGCCTCGCCCGCGGCCAGGCGGTGGACGTCGTAGCCGAAGCCCGTGCGCGGGTGGCGCGCCGCCGCTTCGAGATCGGCGGCGTAGGTAACCTTGCGCAAAGCCTCATCGCCCGCGACGAGCGCGACCTCCAGCCCCGCCGCACGCGCCACTTCGGCGTCGTCGCCGGCGTCGGTGGCGCCCTGCCAGGCGCGGTGGGCGGCGAAAATATCGGCGAAGCGGAACGCCTGCGGGGTCTGGATGCGGTGCAGGGCGTCGCGCGAAACCGGACCCTCTCCCTCGCGGTAGAGGCTGTCGACCACCGCCAGCACCGGAACCGCACCAGGCGAGGCGTCGAGCGCCTCGAGCAACCGGGCGATCACCGCCGGCGCGAGACCGGGTCTTGCCGCATCGTGGATCAGGACCGCGCCGACCGGGCTGTCCGTCAGCCTCGCCAGACCAGCAGCGACCGAATCCTGCCGCGTGGCGCCGCCGGTGACGAACTCGACATCGAGGCCCGCCAGGGCGCCTTCGGCGATGGCCTCGGCATCCTTGGGGATCACGACGACGATCCGCGCGATGCCCGCACGCACGAGCGCCTCGACCGAATGCCGGATCAGTGGTTTGCCCCGCCAGGCCGTGAACTGCTTGGGCACGTCGCCGCCCGCGCGCAGCCCCCGTCCGGCGGCGACGACTATGGCGGCGGTGGAAGATGGTGCGAAGGTAGGCAAGACGGAGACGGCCCTATCAGCCTTGCCGCCCTTGCTGCAATGCGGTAAGCGCTGCCTGTTTTTTAGGCACATGCACAACACGCTCCCTCCACCCCCGCGGCTTGGCCCGCTTGCCATCGGCCCGTTGACGGTCGAATGCCCGATCGTGCTCGCACCGATGACCGGGGTCACCGACATGCCGTTCCGGCGGTTGGTCCGGCGCTATGGCTCGGGGCTCAACGTGACCGAGATGATCGCCAGCCCGGCGATGATCCGCGAGACGCGCCAGTCGCTCCAGAAGGCGGCATGGGACGCGGTCGAAGAACCGGTCTCGCTCCAGCTTGCCGGGTGTTCGCCCGCGGAGATGGCCGAGGCGGCCAAACTCAACGCCGATCGCGGCGCGGCGATCATCGACATCAACATGGGCTGTCCGGTGAAGAAGGTGGTCAACGGCGAGGCCGGGTCGGCGCTGATGCGCGACCTGCCGCTGGCCGCGTCGCTGATCGCGGCGACCGTGAGCGCGGTGGACGTGCCGGTCACCGTCAAGATGCGGATGGGGTGGTGTCACGACAGCCTCAACGCGCCCGAACTGGCGCGGATCGCGCAAGACCTTGGGGCGCAGATGATCACCGTACACGGTCGCACCCGCAACCAGATGTACAAGGGCTCAGCCGACTGGGCTTTTGTCCGCCGGGTCAAGGACGCGGTGTCGATCCCGGTAATCGTCAACGGCGACATCTGCACGATCGAGGACGTCGCCGAGGCGTTGGCGCTGAGCGGCGCCGACGGGGCGATGATCGGGCGCGGCGCTTACGGCAAGCCCTGGCTGCTGGGTCAGGTGATGCACTGGTTGCGCACCGGAGGAGCGCTGCCCGATCCTGCGATCGAAGCACAGTATACCCTAATCCTGGAGCACTATGCGGCGATGCTCGATCATTATGGCAGCGAAACCGGGGTCAAGCTCGCGCGCAAGCACCTCGGTTGGTACACGAAGGGGTTACCTGGATCGGCCGAGTTCCGGAACCGGGTGAACTTCATCGACGACCCGCGCGCGGTGATCGGCGCGCTCGAAACGTTCTACGCCGGGGTCTGCGCCCTTCCGCCCACCGAACGGCGCGAGGCGGCGTGACGCCGGACTTGGTCATTGCCAGCGAAACGTCGCGCCCCGATGCCCTGCGCCTGATCGCCAGTTTTCCCTTCGCCGTCCTGCTTATCGATCCCGCGTTGGCAATCGCGGGCACAAACCCTGCCGCAGAACAGGTGCTCGGCCAGAGCACCCGGCGCCTGCTCGGCAAATCCGTTGCTAGCCAGATCGAGTTCGCCGAAAGTCATGTCGCGACGCGGCTGGGCGAAAGCGACGCGCAGTTGTTCGCGCGCGATTCTGCGGTCCGGATCGGTAGTCAGGCGCGGCGGCTGGATGTCATGCTGGCGCCCGTGGCGGGACATCCCGGCTGGCAGATGCTGATCCTGCATGAATCCATCGGCGTGGAGGCCCTTGGCGGTGAACGCCATGGCGGCGATGGCACGCCGCTGCGCGCGCCCGAAGTGCTGGCACACGAGATCAAGAACCCGTTGGCCGGAATTCGCGGCGCCGCCCAGCTCCTCGCGCGCTCGGGCGATCCGCGCCAGCGCGAACTGACCACGCTGATCACCTCGGAGGTCGACCGGGTGACCAAGCTGATCGATCAGATGCAGACGTTGAGCCGCCGGGGCGCCGCGCCGCAGACCGCGTTCAACGTCCATGAAGCGCTGCGTCGCGCGGTAGCGGTGCTTTCGACAAGCGGCACCGCGATGCCGCGGGTCGAAGAAGAGTTCGATCCCTCGCTGCCGCCCGTGCTGTGCAGTCCGGATGCCCTGGTACAGGTGGTCCTGAACCTGATCGGCAATGCGCGGGAAGCCTGTGCAGGCGCTGCCTCGCCGCGAATAGCGATCCGGACCCGTTTTGCCAGCGGTATCCGCCTGCACGGGGTATCCGGGGAACCTCCTTTGCCACTACCGATAGAGGTTCGCGTCAGCGACAATGGTCAGGGGGTCGACACCGAACTGGGCGATCGGATCTTCGAACCTTTCGTCTCGGGCAAGCCGCACGGTCAGGGCCTTGGCCTGGCCTTGGTCCAGAAGCTCGTCCGCGAAATGAGCGGGCGGATCACCTACGATCGCGACGAAGCCGCCGGGCTGACCCATTTTCGGCTTCACCTGCCCGTGGCCGAACGCCGCTCCGATAATCGTCCGGCGGCAGCGGCATGAACCGCCGTATCCTGCTGGTCGAGGACGACACCTCGATCGCGACGGTTATCACCGCCGCACTGGAAGCCGAAGGCTATGCGGTCGAGCGCCGCGATACCCTGGCCGGACGCGACGTGGCGCTTGCCGACGGCGCTTTCGCCGCGCTGCTGACCGACGTGGTCCTGCCCGATGGCGACGGCATTGCGACCCTTACTGCGGCGCGCGCCGCGCATCCGGCGATGCCGGTGATCATCCTGTCGGCGCAGAACACGCTGGATACCGCGGTGAGGGCAAGCGATACCGGGGCGTTCGAGTATTTTCCCAAACCGTTCGATCTCGACGAACTGGTCCGAGCGGTGCGTCAGGCCGTGGGATCGGGCGAGGGGGAGGGCGCTCCCGCCCCAGAGGACGAGGCGGGTGCGGCACTGCCGTTGGTCGGGCGCAGTGCGCCGATGCAGGCGGTCTATCGGATGATCACCCGCGTGCTGCGCAACGACCTTACCGTTCTGATTCTCGGCGAATCGGGCACCGGCAAAGAACTCGTCGCCGAAGCCATCCACACCCTGGGCAACCGCCGCGACGGGGCGCTGGTGGCGGTCAACGCGGCGGCGATTCCGTCGGAGCTGATCGAAAGCGAGCTCTTCGGGCACGAGAAGGGCGCGTTCACCGGAGCGGTTGCGCGCCATATCGGCAAGTTCGAGCAGGCAGCCGGCGGGACGCTGTTCCTCGACGAGATCGGCGACATGCCGATGCAGGCCCAAACCCGCCTCCTGCGCACGCTGCAATCGGGCCGGATCCGCCGGGTCGGCGGGCGCGAGGAGATCGCGGTCGATGCGCGTATCGTGGCGGCGACCAACCGCGATTTGGTGCCGATGATCGCCGCGGGGACATTTCGCGAGGATCTGTATTATCGCCTGAACGTGGTGCCGATCACCCTCCCGCCCTTGCGAGAGCGGCGCGACGATATCGCGGCCCTCGCGCGCCATTTCCTGACCCAAGCTGCGGGGGAGGGGTTGCCGCGACGCACCCTTGGGCCTGCGGCGCTGGCGTTGCTCGAGCGTCAGCCGTGGCGCGGCAATGTCCGCGAATTGCGCAACGTCGCTTATCGCCTGGCGCTGATGGCGCGCGAGGACGTGATCGACGAAGAGGCGCTGGCCACTCTGCTCGAGCGCGACGCCCGCGATCCGGGCGGGGAGCCGGCACCGGCGGATTTCGCCGCGGCCGTGGCCAGTTTCGTGGCGACCGAAAATCCCGGGGAAGGCCACCTCTACGATGCGACGCTCGCCGCTTTTGAACGCCCACTGTTCGCCCACGCGTTGGCCGCTACGGGAGGCAATCAGTTGCGCGCGGCAAAGCTGTTGGGCATCAATCGCAACACATTGCGCAAGCGACTGAGCGACCTTGAAATGGTCGAAACGGTGAAAACCCGCCAAGGCTGAGCCTCGCCAGGCAACCCCTCGACGAATAGTCCTTGCAACTGGGCAACAGCCCTGTTGTAGTATTGCCACTATGGCCGCATCGCTCGCCAATATTCCGCGCCGCCTGCCGCGCTGGTGGCGGCGCCTGACGATCGCGCTCCACCGGGCCAACGTCTATTTGGTGCTGGAAATCGCGGCAGCGTTGGCGCTGGTGGCGATGCTCGTTACCAGCTGGCTGGCGGTCGAGCCGCGGATCGAGCGCGGCGCGCTGTTGCCCTCGACGCTGGCCGCGGCGCTGCTGGTCGGCACACTGTTCCCCGCAATGGCGCTGATCGTCCTGTCGGGACGGCGCGCCGCGCTGCGCCGGGCCGCGCAGACCCTGATGGGATCGAGCGGACGGTTGCATGTCAGGCTCGTCTGGCTGTTTTCGCTGATCTCGGCGGTGCCGACGCTTTTGGTCGTGCTATTCGCCTCGCTGCTGTTCCAGTCAGGGGTCGAGTTCTGGTTTTCGGACAGCTCGCGCGGCCTGCTCGAGAACGCCAACAAGCTGGCTACCGGATATTACGACCAGAACCAGCGCGAGGTCGGCAACGAGACCGTCGCGATGGCCGGGGATCTGCGCGACTACTTGAACCAGGCCAAGATCGTCAGTCCCGAATTCGCAGAGGGCTATTCCTTCCAGGTGGTCAGCCGCCGCCTCAACGAAAGCGCGATCTTGCAGCGAGGACCCGACGGTGGTCTACGCACCGCGGCGATCGTCGATCCCGAGAATCGCCGCGCCGAGCGAGTCACCCCCGCGGTGATCGCCCGGTTGGACAAAGGCGAGCAGGTGGTGGTCTCGGCCAGCCCGGACCGGATAGAGGCGGTGACCGTGCTCGATCCAACCGCGGGGGTCTATCTCTATGCCGCGCGCAGTTCGGATGCGCTGGCGCTGAGCCAGTGGCAGCGCGCGCAGAGCGTCGTGAAGGCCTATGACGTGCTCACCCGGCGGGCGAGTAATCTCCAGCTACGCTTCAACCTCGCGCTGCTCTCGATCAGTCTCGCTCTGGTAGCGCTGTCGGTGTGGTTCGCGCTGCGCTTCGCCGACCAGCAAGTCGAACCGTTGGCTGAACTGGTCTCCGCTGCGCGGCGGGTGGCCTCCGGCAACTTTGCGATGCGCGTGCCGCACCGCACCGGTGCCGACGAGATCGGCCTGCTGAACCGCGCGTTCAATCGCATGACGGAGCAGATCGACCGCCAGACCCAGGCCCTGGTCGGGGCCAACGCCCAGCTCGAAAACCGCCGTTCGTTCATCGAAGCGATCGTCGAATCGATCACAGCCGGCATCGTCTCGACCGATCGCGATGGCACCGTGCGGCTGATGAACAGCTCAGCGCAGTTGCTGCTGCTCGATCGCGCAACCCCGGGGCCGCTGGGGATGAAGCTGGGTGACGACGCGCCTCAATTGTGGGCGCTGGCCGAGGCCGGACTATCGAGCGGGATCGTTCAGTACGGCAAGGGTGGCGACCTGCTCACTCTCGCAGTCAAGCTGGTCGGCGGCGCCTCTGGTTTCGTGATAACCTTCGAGGACATCACCCGACAGTTGCTCGATCAGCGCCAGGCGGCTTGGTCGGACGTCGCCCGGCGGATCGCGCACGAGATCAAGAACCCGCTGACCCCGATCCAGCTCGCCACCGAACGCCTGCGCCGCCGCTTCGGCCGCCAGATCGAAACCGATTCCGAGCTCTTTGACGACCTGACCAGCACGATCATTCGCCAGGTCGGCGACTTGCGCAAAATGGTCGACGAATTCTCCAGCTTCGCGCGCCTACCCAAGCCGGTGTTCCGCGAGGAGGACGCCGGCGATCTCGCTCGCCAGGCGCTGTTCCTGCAGGAAGTTGCGCATCCCGAAATCGACTACGACTTTGTCGGCGAAGCCAACGCCCCGCTCGAATGTGATCGCCACCAGTTCGGCCAAGCGATGACCAACCTGCTCAAGAACGCCGCCGAAGCCATCGAGGCGCGGAAGCGGAATGCCGAGCCGGACTATCGCGGGCGAATCGAGGTCGCGCTGGGCGGCGACGAGCGGCGCTTGACGATCGCGGTCACTGACAATGGCATCGGTCTACCGACCGAGCGCGATCGCATCCTCGAGCCGTACATGACTACGCGCGAGAAGGGCACCGGCCTGGGCCTGGCGATCGTCAACAAGATTGTCGAGGAGCACGGCGGCGAGATGACGTTCGCCTACGCCCCCGGCGGCGGGACGGTGGTGTCGATGAGCTTCGCCCGCGATCCGCTGCGCGCCGCGGACAGCCAAGGCCAGGCCGCCGCCGAATGACCCGCGCCCGCGCACCCCGCAACCAACTCCCGGAGACCGATCGATGCCGCTCGACATTCTGATCGTCGACGACGAGCGCGACATCCGCGATCTCGTCGCCGGCGTACTCAGCGACGAGGGCTACAGCTGTCGGACGGCGGCCGACAGCACTTCCGCCCTGGCCGCGGTTGACGAGCGCCGCCCCAGTCTGGTCCTGCTCGATGTGTGGCTCCACGGCTCGCCGATGGACGGGCTCGAAGTGCTCGACGCGATCAAGGCGCGCGAACCGCAACTGCCCGTGATCATCTTTTCGGGCCACGGCAACATCGACACCGCGGTCTCGGCGATCGGCCGCGGGGCGATGGATTTCCTCGAGAAGCCGTTCGAAGGCGAACGCCTTTTGCTGCTGGTCGCGCGCGCGACCGAGACCGAGCGCCTGCGCCGCGAAAACGCGCGACTACGCGAAGGCTTCGGTATGGCCGAGGAGTTCACCGGCAACAGCACCGCGATCAATTCGGTCCGCGCCACGATCAAGCGCGTCGCCAACACCGGCAGCCGCCTGCTGATCACCGGGGCAGCGGGAGCAGGCAAGGAAGTCGCCGCGCGGCTGCTGCACAGTTGGAGCGGGCGGGCGGACAACGCCTTCGTTACCGTCAACTCGGCGCGGATCACCTCGGAAAGGTTCGAGCAGGAACTTTTCGGCGAAGAATCCGGTGGCAAGTTGGTCCGTGCCGGTCTGCTCGAAATGGCCGACGGGGGGACGTTGTTTCTCGACGAAGTGGCCGACATGCCCGCCTCCAGCCAGGCGCGCATTCTGCGCGTGCTGACCGAACAGGCGTTCGTTCGCGTCGGCGGACATCGTCAGATTCGCGTCGATGTGCGGGTGGTTTCGGCCACCTCGCGCGATCTCGAAAAGGAGATTGCGGAACGCCGATTCCGCGAAGACCTGTTCTATCGGCTCAACGTAGTCCCGCTAGCGGTGCCTTCGCTGGCAGAGCGGCGCGACGACATTCCGGTGCTCGCCGACCATTTCTTCACCCGTTATGCCGCCGACCATGGGGTGCCGCCGCCCGCGATCTCGAGCGAGGCGATCGCCGCGCTCCAGGCCTACGACTGGCCGGGTAATGTCCGTCAGTTCCGGAATGTCGTCGAGCGGACGGTCATTCTGGCCCCGCGCGAGCGCCTGGCTCGGGTCGAACTCGACATGCTGCCGGGCGAGATCGTAAACGGCGAGGGCGCGGCGACCGGGGGTCCGGCCTCACTGATGGCGGTTCCGCTCCGAGAGGCCCGCGAGAATTTCGAACGCGAGTACCTAAAGGTCCAGATCCGCCGCTTTTCGGGAAACATCTCGAAAACAGCCAGTTTTATCGGGATGGAGCGGTCCGCGCTCCACCGCAAGCTCAAACTCCTGGGAATGGTTGGCGGCCGCGACGACGAAGAATAGCGGAGAAGAATAGCGGAACCGCTTGTGCGCTTCGGCATTTACGCGATGTCGGCGACGGGCTAATCTTCAATGGCAGGACCCCGGTTGCCGTCGCTAAGCGGAAATATTCGCGCGCAGCGGTGACCAGATTGCTCGTTTCCAGAAGGATTCGGGCCAAAAAACTAGGAGCACAACATGCCTGGAACACGCACGCTCACCGCCCGCGCGAAAACTTCCGCCGAGGAAGCCGCCGAAGTCGCGATTGACGACGGCCCTTCACCGCCGCCTTCGGGCAAGGGCCAGAATCTGCAGGACCTTTTCCTCAACCAGCTACGCAAAACCAAGTCGCCGGTGACGATGTTCTTGGTCAAGGGTGTCAAGTTGCAGGGGATCGTCACCTGGTTCGACAATTTTTCGATCCTGCTGCGCCGCGACGGGCAATCGCAGTTGGTTTACAAGCATGCGATCTCGACGATCATGCCCGGCCAGCCGCTGCCCCTGGCGCCCTTCGCTGCGGCCGAGGACAAAGGCCGCAAACCACGGCTTTTACAGGATATTTTTCTTTCCAGTGTGCGCGATGCAGCGGTGCCGGTGACGATGTTCCTGGTCAATGGGGTGATGCTGCAGGGCAGGGTGGCCTCATACGACCTATTCTGCATGATGCTCGAACGCGAAGGTTACGTGCAACTGGCCTACAAGCATGCGATCTCGACCATCCAGCCGACGGCGCATGTCGACCTTTCCGGCGACTGGAACGATGCGGGCGAAGCCACCTGACCACTTCGTTCGGCACCGACGATCTCAGCGGCGAAGTCAGCCGTGGCGCACGCGCGATTATCGTCTATCCGCAGATAGGCCGTCAGACCGCGGACCCCGAGTTGCGACTCGAGGAAGCGCGCGGGCTGGCCCTCGCCATCGGGATCGTCGTCGCCGAAGCGATGGCGATCCCAATTCGTACCGCGCGGCCCGGGACACTGTTCGGCGAAGGCCAGATCCAGCGGATCGCGGATGCCTGCAATCTCGAGGATGCCGAACTGGTCATCGTCGATGGTGCGCTGAGCGCGGTCCAGCAGCGCAACCTCGAGGAGAAGCTCAAGCGCAAGGTTATCGATCGAACCGGCCTCATCCTCGAAATCTTCGGCGAGCGCGCAGCGACCGCTGAGGGGCGGCTGCAGGTCGAACTCGCGCACCTCGATTATCAGGCCGGGCGGCTGGTGCGCAGTTGGACCCACCTCGAGCGTCAGCGCGGCGGCTTCGGCTTCCTGGGTGGGCCGGGCGAGACTCAGATCGAGGCAGACCGCCGGATGATCCGCGACCGGATGGCGAAGATCCGTCGTGAACTCGATCAGGTCCGCCGCACCCGCGGGCTCCATCGCGATCGCCGCCAGCGTGCGCCGTGGCCGGTGATCGCGCTCGTTGGGTACACTAACGCCGGCAAATCGACGCTGTTCAACCGGCTGACCGGGGCGACCGTGATGGCCGAAGACCTACTGTTCGCCACACTCGACCCGACGATGCGCGCGATCCGCCTCCCGGGGCTCGACAAGGCGATCCTGTCGGACACCGTCGGGTTCATTTCGGACCTGCCGACTCAGCTGGTTGCAGCGTTCCGAGCAACACTTGAGGAGGTGACCGCCGCCGATTGCATCGTCCACGTTCGCGACGTCGCCCAACCGGCGACGAGCGAGCAGAAGGCCGATGTCGAGGAAATCCTCACCGATCTTGGGGTCATTCCCGAGGCAGGGGCGGAAGCCGCCGTGCCGCTGATCGAGGCCTGGAACAAGTGGGATCTTCTTGAACCAGACGAGCGCGACATGCGCCTCGACCTGGTGAAGATTCAACCCGCGCGCGGCCCGCGGTGCCGATCTCGGCGGTGACGGGCGAGGGGATCGAGGCGCTCGTCGCCGCGGTGTCCGCCGCGCTGACCGGGAAGGCGCGGCGCCACGATTTTGTCGTACCTGCCGGCGACGGCCAGCGGCTGGCCTGGCTTCATGCGAACGGCGACGTCTTGGCTGACAATCAGGACACCGAAGACGGTGAGCCAGTGCGGAGGCTTTCGGTGCGGCTTACGCCGCGCGATCTCGGACGTTATGCCGAGCTAGGGAGCCGTTAGTTCGCGCCGTTTGACCGTCTGCCACAGTTCTTCTTGGGTATCAAGCGGCAGGTCGGCAAAGGCTTCGCCACGCTCTGCCGAAAGCGCTTCCATAGCGCGGTAGCGCCGCTCGAATTTGGCATTGGCGGCACGCAGCGCATCTTCGGGCGCGACGCCGTGGCTGCGCACGACGTTGACCGCGGCAAACAGCAGGTCGCCGGCTTCCTCGGTCCGTTCAGATCTCGCAGGTTGCGGCCGCAAGTTCTTCGAGTTCCTCGACAAGTTTGGCTGCGGGACCGACGTGATCCGGCCAGTCGAAGCCGTCACGCGCGGCGCGGCGCTGGAGCTTTTCGGCGCGGAGCAATGCCGGGAGGGCTGCGGCGACGCCGTCCAGAGCGCTGCTTGCCCCCTTGGCGATACGTTCGCGCGCCTTGATCGATTCCCAAGCTTGGCGCTTAGCGGCGGTATCGCCAAAGATGTGCGGATGTCGTGCTTCGAGCTTGCAGACGATCGCCGTGGCGACATCGTCCAGTGCGAAATGCCCAGCTTCCTCGGCCATCCGAGCGTGGAACACCACTTGGAGCAGTAAGTCGCCAAGCTCGTCGCGCAAGTCGGCCATATCGTTGCGTTCGATCGCATCGGCGACTTCGTAGGCTTCCTCGATAGTATAGGGCGCTATCGTAGCGAACGTCTGGACGCGATCCCATTCGCAGCCGATTTCCGGATCGCGTAACCGCGTCATGATCGCCGCGAGGCGCTCGATTGCCGGGAAACCAGTCATCCTGCCGCTTTGCGCTGAAGAGGGGGGGATGGGGGATTGGCCGGCCCCGCCTCAATGACAGATTGATAATATGTATTATGTAAAATATGCATTGAGGGCGTCGAGGTTGGTGCAGTCCCCCTCACATTCCGATCCACTTGAACAGCATCGCGGCCAAGATGAACAAACCGAGCCAAATCGCCGCCATCTTCCAGCCACGCGAGAAGTCGATCTCACGGCCTCGCAACGCGAGAAGCGGTAGCACCAACGCCAAAGCCAGGAAGGCCAGCGTGGCGATCGTACCCCCGGTCACAATTCGATCTCCAACCCGTCGTAACCCGGTTGAACGCTGTCTGGAAGTTCGGAGCACAACGTCGCATAGTCCATCGACTTGTCGAGATGCGTCAGGATAGCCCGCCGCGCGCCCGATCGTTCGATCAAGTCGAGCGCCATGGCCAGGTGCGCATGCGTAGGATGAGGTTCGCGGCGCAAGGCATCGACGACCAGCAAGTCGACATTGGAGAAGCAGTCGACCATTTCGCCGGTGATCTCGCTGAAATCCGTCGCGTATGCCACTGACTTGCCGTCGCAATCGAAGCGGAAGCCGGTACTTTGCGCAGGTCCGTGCGGCATCTGGACGTGCGCAATCCCTATACCGATGCACATCCGCAGCCGGTCGAGATTATCGAGCGAAACCAACGTATGATAGCCGAACTGGCCGGCAAAAACGTATCCGAACCGCTGGCGCAGCCGGAGCACGGTTTGCCCCGCAGCATAGCCCGGGATCGGCCCGTCGCGGCCATAGCGAAGCGGACGCAAGTCATCGATGCCGTGGCAGTGATCGGCATGGTCGTGGGTCCAGAAAACCGCGTCGATCCGGTCGATGTCGTTGGCGAGCAACTGGTTGCGCAAATCGGTCGAGGTATCGACCAGGATCCTCGCCCCCGCGCTGCTTTCGATCGCCACCGACACCCGGCTGCGGCGGTTCTTGGGTTCCGCCGGATCGCACAGCCCCCAATCGTTGCCGACCCGCGGCACCCCGGTCGACGTGCCCGAACCGAGCATCCGCAGCTTCACAGTGCGGCCTTGGTAAACAACTTGAAGAAGTTGACTGAAGTCCTTGCCGCAAGTGTATCGGGTTCGACTCCTCGCAAGCTCGCAATATGACGCAGCGTGTCGGCCACGAATGCGGGTTCGCAGGATCGGCCGCGGTGAGGAACCGGCGCCAGGAACGGCGCGTCCGTCTCGACGAGCACGCGATCTTCGGGCAATTCGGAAGCGATTTCCTGCAATTCGCGCGCGTTCTTGAAAGTGACGATGCCTGACAGTGAGATCGTCAGGCCCAGATCGAGCACTCTTCGCGCAAAATCGCGCGAGGCGGTGAAGCAGTGGATCAACGCAGGGAACGCCCCCTGCTCCATTTCCTCGGCAAGGATGCTGGCGGTGTCGTTCTCGGCGTCGCGGGTGTGGACAATCAGCGGAAGACCGGTCTCGCGCGCCACGCCGATGTGCATCCGAAACAGTTTACGCTGCGCCTCGCGGTCGGAATGATCGTAATAATAGTCGAGTCCCGTCTCGCCGATCCCGATCACCCTGGGGTGCGCAGCCGCATCGAGCAGCGCTTGCGCCCCGAGATCGGCGTGCCCATCGGCCTCGTGCGGATGGATGCCCACGCTGGCCCAGACATCGGGTTCGCGCGCGGCGGTGGCGACCACCGCTTCCCATTCCGAGCGCCGGGTCGAGATATTGAGGAACCCGGTGACCCCGCTGGCCCGTGCGCGCGCCAGCACGGCGGGCTGATCCTCCACCAAGCCCTTGTAATTGAGATGACAATGCGAATCGATCAGCATCACACAGCCTCGACCGGCAACGCGAGACGTGGGAACAGACCCACGGGTTGCTCCAGGCGAAATCCGCTTTCGGCGAGCGGCGAATACCAGTGCGACCGGATGGCCGCGAACATTCGCAATTCGGGCGCAATTCCCATCGCTTCGAGCAGGCGCACGGCACTTTGCGGGATCACCGGCGTAATCGCGACCGCCAACTGCCCAATCGCAATGTACAAAGTCGCCAGAACCGTCCGCATCCGCTGCGGATCGGTCTTGCGCAGGGACCAGGGCGCCTGAGCGTCGATATAGGCGTTGCAGGCGAACACCGCCGACATCCAGCTTTCGATCCCCTGGCTCAGCGCAAGCTTGTCGAACGCATCGGGCAGGTCCTGCGACGTGATCCTGCCGACGAATTCGAGGAGCTCGGTATCCTCGCCGGCATGGCCTGAAATTTCAGGCAGGAACGCGTCGCAATTCTTGAAGATCAACGAAAGCGTCCGTTGCGCCAAGTTGCCGAAGCTGTTGGCCAGTTCGGCATTGCAGCGGGTGACGATCGCATCGGCCGAATAGCTGCCATCCTGCCCGAACGTCACTTCGCGAAGCAGGAAATAGCGGAGTTGATCGACCCCGAACCGCTCCGCCAGTTCCAGCGGATCGACGACGTTGCCCAGCGACTTCGACATTTTCTCACCGCGATGGAGGAGGAAGCCGTGGCCGAAGATCGCGCGCGGCGACGGCAGGCCCGCGCTCTTGAGGATCGCGGGCCAGTAGACCGCATGGAAGCGGACGATGTCCTTGCCGATAAGATGAACATTAGCCGGCCAGAACCGCGCGAAATCGCCTTCGCGCCCAGGAAATCCGATTCCGGTCAGATAGGTCGTCAGCGCGTCGACCCACACGTACATCACATGGCCGGCACTGCCCGGCACCGGCACGCCCCACGCAAAGCTCGTCCGCGATACAGATAGGTCGCGCAGGTCCTGCCCCTTGAGGAAGGCCAGCACTTCGTTGCGGCGGCTTTCCGGCTCGAGAAAGCCTGCGGATTCGTTGAGTTCGATCAGGTAGTCGCGGTACTTGGAGAGGCGGAAGAACCAGCTTTCCTCCACCGTCCATTCGACCGGAGTGCCTTGCGGCGAGAGACGCAAGCCCCCTTCCCCGTCGATAAGCTCACTCTCGTCGTAAAAGGCCTCGTCGCGAACCGAATACCAGCCCTCGTAACGATCGAGATACAGGTCGCCCGCGGCCTCTAGCGCCTTCCAGATAGCAACGCTTGCATCATGGTGGCGCGGCTCGGTGGTGCGGCAGAAGTCATCGTACGAGATGTTCAGAGCATCGCACATCCCCCGAAAATAGTTCGACATTTCGGTTGCGAACTCGAGTGTGTCGCGTCCTGCGTCACGCGCCGTCTGGGCCATCTTGAGGCCGTGCTCGTCGGTGCCCGTCACCAATCGCACATCGCGCCCGCGCATGCGCTGAAACCGCGCGATCGCGTCAGCGGCGATCGCCTCATAGGCGTGGCCGATATGCGGCTTGCCGTTGGGATAGGCGATCGCTGTGGTGATGTAATAGGGGTCGGCCATGGTTCAGGCCGCCTCCCTATCGGCGGCGACCGAGGCCAGCAACCCGCCAATTTGCAGCGTCAGCGTGGCCACGTCGTAGTTGTGGATCGGCGCCTGTGCGAGGAGCCGGGCGAGCATGGCGTGGGCTTCGACCATCCGCGCGGCGCGCCCACGATCCGCGTTCTGAGCGCCGTTGGCCACGATCATCCTGGCCGTCTCGATTACCGCCAGTTGCTGTTCGCGGTCGGCGCGCGGACCGATTTCACCGATGAGGGCGCCGCGCAATGCCAGGTCCGCATCGCCGTTCTCCATGATCCGGACCATCAGACCATAAATGCCGGAGAGGTCGCGGCGGGCGAATTCGAGCGCGCTGCCCGGCGAGCCGCAAGCCACCGCCAGCGCTGCGGCGCGCGCCTCGGCCGTCAATCCGCCGCCAGCAGCGTCGAGCACCTTGCCAACTTCCGCATCGCCAAGCTCGGGAAAGCGCAACACCCGACAGCGTGAGCGGATTGTGGCCTGGAGGCGTCCGATGCGGTGTGCGACCAGCAAAAGATCGTGCCCGCGGGCGGCTCCTCCAGGCTTTTCAGCAGTGCGTTGGCCGCCCCCTTTTCGAGATCGTCGGCGGCATCGACGACCACCACCCGCCGCTCGCCCAGGGTCGGGCGGGCGTTCAGGCGGCGCTGCAACGCGCGTACCTGATCGACGGCGATGTTGCGTTTGACCTTGAACGGTTTGCCTTCGCTACGCTTGCGCTCCTCTTCGTCGCCATCGGGCAAGGGCTGGAGTTCGAGGATGTCGGGATGGTTGCGCGGATCGGACCAAGTGCTGCCCCCAGCCTCGAGCAGTTCGCGCGCGGCCGCCGCGGCGAAGGCGGCCTTGCCCATGCCCTTGCGCCCGGCCAGGATCCAGCCGTGGTGCATTCGCCCCTGGCCGATCGCCGCGCGCCATTCGCGCCACGCAGCATCGTGGCCAAGCAGGGTCATTGGAGGAGATCGCTCAGCGCGTCGAGGACCAACGCGTGAACCGCGCCTGGACCGCCCGATGCGTCGATCCGGCGAAATCGTGCTGGCTCCGCCTCCGTCAGCCGGTCGAAGGCCGCGGCGACATCGCGGTGAAACACCATGCCGCGCCCGCCGATCTTGTCGGCGGCACTGCCGTCGCGCGCCAGGATGCGCGCCGATGTCGTCCGGGGATCGGCATCCAGCAACAGGGTAACGTCGGGAAGCAGCCCGCCGCTGCCGATCTGGTGGAGCGTGCGGATCGCGGTCTCGCCGAGCCCTCCCGCCCCACCCTGGTATGCAAGGCTCGAATCGACGAACCGGTCGCAAATCACCCAGCGTCCGGCTGCCAGGGCGGGTTCGATCAATCGCGCGACGTGGTCCGATCGCGCCGCCGCGAACAGCAGGGCCTCTGCCGGAGCGTCCCATTGCGGCAGAGCAGGGTCGAGTAGCAGCGCGCGGATCGCCTCGGCCCCTGGCGTGCCGCCCGGCTCGCGGGTCGTCAGGCACGCGATTCCCTTGGCCGCCAGCGCAGCCGCCAGCAAACGCGCTTGGGTCGATTTACCGGTCCCCTCGCCGCCTTCGAAAGCGATGAAGCGGCCGCGACCGCTCACAGGCCCGCCAGCCCGAGCAGACCATTCCGCAGGCGGGCCATGGGTCCGGCAACACCGGTCGAGGCACCCGCCATCAGCGGGAGATCACGCGGGGCTTCGCCGGGCGTGCCGACCCGCAACATCGCCACCTGCGCGCCTTTGCGAATCGGCGCGCGCAGCGGACCGTCATAACGCAAGGTAAGTTTGACAGCGGGCGGTGCGGCTCCCGCCGGATAGGTCAAGTAATACGGCATGGGCGCGGTGAGCGCCACATGTCGGGCGGCACCGCCCTGCACTTGCGCTTCGCCTACCGTGGCACCCGCGGCGAACAACCTTCGTATCTTCCACGCAGAAAAGCCCCATTCGAGCATGGCCCGCGATTCGCGCGCGCGCTGCCAGGCGCGGTCGTAGCCGCCAACCACCATTACAAGTCGACGCCCATCGCGTACCGCCGACCCGACCAAGCCATAGCCGGCTTCATTGGTGAAGCCGGTCTTAACTCCGTCGGCCCCCGGCACGCGACCGAACAAGGGCACATGGTTGTCCTGGCGGATGCCGTTGAAGGTCATTTCGGGATGCCCGACATAGCGGCTGTAATAGCCGGGATGGCGGGTAAGCATCGCCTGGGTCAAAATCGCGAGATCGCGCGCCGTTGTATAGGTGGCGCCTTGATCGGGCCAACCGTTGGGACTTCCGAAATGGCTGTCGGTCATTCCCAGCTTGCGGGCTTCGGCGTTCATCAGCGCCACGAACCCGGCGACGCTGCCGCTCGCCCCTTCGGCCAAGACTATGCATCCGTCGTTGGCGGATACGGTCATGATTGCCTGAAGCAGCTCGTCGACGCTGACCACCTGGCCGCGGCCGAGGAACATCGTCGAGCCGACCTGGTGCCACTGTCGGAAGGCAGCATCGCTCATCGCAAAGCGCTGATTGGGCTGGACACGTCCGGCCTGCATCAGCTCGAACGCCACGTAGGCGGTCATGATCTTGGTCAGAGAGGCGGGAATGAACCGACGCCGGGCCTCGCGCTCGAACAGGACCCGGCCCGAACCCAGGTCGACCATGTAAGCCAGCGGCGCGGCGAGGCTTATCGCCGGATCGAACGGATCGCCTTCGCGATAGGCGGGCGCTGCGCCCTGACGCCCCGCCGGGACTTGCGCCTGCGCGACGAAGGCAGCGAGCAGCAGTGGTGCGGCCAGCGCCGCGCGCAGGCTCACCGGCCCGCGGAAACGATTTGCGCGTCGCCGAACCCGGCCGTCATTGCACGCGTCACTGCCGCCAGCGCGAGGTTACGACCCGATCGCATCGGCCAGCAGCCCCACCGAAAGCGCGTAGTAGTTCGAGCAGTTGTAGTCGAGGATCACGCGGTAGTTGCCGGTGAGCAGATAGGCGGTGCGCCCCGGCCCATCGGGCTCTAGCAAGGTGGCAAGGACTGTGTCGCTAGGCCAGTATCCCGCCTGCGGAGTGATGCCCAGCGCCCGCCATTCGCGCATCGTCTTCCAGACGCTGTGACGGCCATGCACCGCCGCGCAGCGAGGCGAGGCCATCCGGGTGACCAGAGTGCCGCGATCGAGGCCTGCGGGAACGTCGACCGCCACCCCCCACGGCTCGCCGGCGCGCCATCCGGCGTCGCGCAGATAGCTGGCGATCGACGCGACCGTGTCGGCCCGGCTCGACCAGATATCCGCGAACCCGTCGCCGTCGCCGTCGGTCGCCACCCGCAGATAGGCGCTGGGCAGGAACTGCGGATTGCCGAAAGCCCCGGCCCAGCTGCCCTTGAGCTTGGCGCGCGGCACCCCGCGATCGACCATTTTGAGCAACGCGATGAACTCTTCCGCGAAAAGATCGCGGCGGCGGCCTTCGTAGGCCAGGGTCGCCAGGCTGCGCGCGAGGTCGAAATCGCCCGTGTAGCTGCCGTAGTTGGTCTCATGACCCCAGATCGCCAGAATCACCGGCAGCGGCACGCCGAAGCGCCGCTCGAACACCGCTCCCTGCCCCGCGAGCGCCGCATACTGACGCTGCCCGCCGGCGATCCGCGCGGCATCGACATGCATTCTCCGATACGGCTCGAAGGCGGTGAACGTCGAGGGTGTGGAGCTGGTGTTGCCGGGTTGCGAGCGGTCGAGATCGATGACGCGCGGGTTGAAGCTGAGGCCCGCGGTCATTGCCGTGACGGTCGCTTCGCTGACGCCTTCGCCGCGAGCGCGGGCGGAAAGCAGCTGGAGATAGCCGGGAAAGCCGTCCTCCCGATAATCCTGCGCTTCCACCGCCGGCCCCGCAGGACCGAGCGCGAGGATCGTGGCACAGGCGACCACGCGCCAGCGTCGCAAGGCATTCGAAAAGATCATGGCCGGACTGTCGCATAGCCGGTCGCGAAAGGGAATCCCCCGATGCGATGGACCGCCTGCAAGATCGGGTGACAAATCCGCGCCATGGCGTTAGCCGCAACGGGCCTTCGCGCTGGACAGGTGGCCGAGTGGTTTAAGGCAGCGGTCTTGAAAACCGCCGTGGGTGCAAGCCCACCGTGGGTTCGAATCCCACCCTGTCCGCCAAGCCTTTGTTTTCCACCATTCCTCACCAGCCACGAAGCCTTATCAAAGCCGAGCATTTCCGTGGTTTTGCCGTTCCTGCGTATCCCTTGCCGTCCCTCACCAGCCGCGCTAAGGTGTGGGAGAGAATGTGGGAGCAGGGGCGATGGCGAAGCTTACGGCAACGGGTGTGAAGGCGGCCAGCGCGCCGGGACGCTATGGCGACGGAGACGGGCTTTTCCTTTTGGTCGGGCGCGGTGGTGGCAAAAGCTGGGCCGTTCGGGTGCAGAAAGATGGCAAGCGCCGCGACTTTGGGCTGGGTAGCGCGTCCAAGGTTCCGTTGAAGCTGGCGCGGGAACGCGCCGTGCTGGTCCGCTCGCAGGTTGAAGCGGGAATCGATCCGGTGGCCGAACGACGCAAGGCGGCTGGCATTCCCACATTCCGGCAAGCGGCGGCGCTGGTCCATGCCGAGCACAAGGGAAGCTGGGCGAACGGCAAGCATCAGGCGCAATGGCTGTCCACGCTGGAGGCCTATGCGTTTCCTGCGTTCGGTGACGTATCGGTCGCCAACATTGACGCGCCAGCCGTGCGCGACGCGCTCGCGGCGATATGGCTGCAAAAGCCGGAAACCGCGCGCCGCCTTCGCCAACGCATCCGCACCGTGATCGACTGGTCACTTGCCAAAGGATACCGCGATGCCCCGCTGGCGATGGCGGTGATCGATAAGGCGCTGCCTCGCCAGCGCGAACGGGTGAAGCATCATGCCGCCCTGCCCTATGCCGATCTGCCCGCGTTCATGGCCGATCTGCGCTCAAAGGAAACCATGGGGCGGCTGGCGCTTGAAGCCGTAATCCTGACAGCCGCGCGGTCGGGCGAGATTCGCATGGCGACTTGGAGCGAACTGGACCTTGCAGCGGCGACCTGGACCATCCCGGCGGAACGGATGAAGGCCAAACGCGAGCACGTTGTTCCGCTCTCCGGCGCTACCGTTCGGCTATTCGAGCGGATGAAGCACTACCGGCGGCTGAGCAGCGACCTTGTGTTTCCCGGCACTGCCAAGGGTAAGCCACTCTCCGACATGACATTGACTAAGGCGCTCCGCGACATGGGTCTTGCGGTGACCGCGCATGGCTTTCGCAGCACGTTCCGCGATTGGGTAGCGGAGCAGACCAACTGGCCAGCCGAGCTTGCAGAGGCGGCGCTGGCGCACGTTGTCGCGGACAAGACGGTCGCCGCTTATCAGCGCGGGCCGATGCTCGAAAAGCGCGCTGTGATGATGGCGGCATGGGCGGACTATTGCGAGGGAGCATGCGGCGGAAACGTCGTGCGGATGGCCGGTTGAGAGATTATCCCCAGCCTTATCAACAGCGGGTCGCGATCTATGAAGCTCTCTATGAGAGAACATGGACTTTTCCACAGGGATATCCATCACTTCTCAACAGAAAGCATTTCCGGCAAATTGCAATAAGATATTGATATTTAAGTCTAAACTTCTCCGGAACTAGAAGTTATAGACAGGTCCGTCCCCAGCCGTTCGTCGCATCGCCCTTCCCACTAGTCCGGTGGCCCCTATCGTCATGAGGCCACCCCGGAATTCGGGCGGTCGCCTAGGCGAACTCACAGGACGACAGACATGGACAACCCGGAATTAATGACAGTCGGCGACTTCCTCGCCCGCTACAGCATCGGACGCACCACATTTTACCGAGAGGTTGCGGCAAGTCGGCTGAAACTTCGCAAGCTGGGCACTGCCACTCGCATCGCCCGATCCGATGCCGAGGCGTGGGCAAGCAACTTGCCAGTGCGCCAAGGGGAAGCGGCATGAACGCCCGCCCCACATACGACTGTCCCCCGACCGTTGGAGCGGTCGAGGGACATAGCATCGCTTTGGGAGCAAGTGCTGGAGCTGCATACCGTAGCGGCGGTGTCACTGGCAATGGCGTTGTAGGCCAGCGAGAAGCCATCTCGCGAGCATCGTCCAGCCGAACAAGCGTTTCGCTCGCTGGCGGGCGCTGTGTGGCGCTATAGAGGCAAGCGGGCGCGCGTGCTTGCCATGCTCGCGACAATTCCCACCGGCGTAACCCAGTGGGATACCCTGCCGTGGCATACCCGGCTCGGCGGCACGATCCACGCGCTGCGCGAGGATGGGCTGTCCATCGAGACAGTGCGCGAGGGCGAGTATCGCCATGCCCGCTATTGGCTGCGCACGCCCGGCGAGCTGGAAGGGGACGAGGCATGAGCGGCCCGTTCTTGTTCGAAGCGCCCTATAAGGGGGACCGCTGGCGGCTGGAGATATCAACTTTTCAGGGTCGGACGTTCGCCAACTGGCGGAAGTGGTATCCAAAGGAGGGGGAATGGAAGCCGACTAAGATCGGCTGCACGTTCCCCCTAGACGGCCTCTGGGAACTTATGGCCAACCTGATGGCCCACCACGGCCTTAATCCGCCCAGCATCGCTAAACGGGCCGCGTAACAGCATGGGGAGCACGCTTTCATCGGAAGCTGGCGGCGTGTTCCCTGCCGTTCGTTTGAAACTTGACCGCGATGGCCAGAAACCGCGCCCGATGCGCCCGCCCCATCAACGCGGAACCGGCGCAATCCTGCCACTCCAGCAAGATTGGCACGGTCCATGCTCTTAAAGCTTCTATTCCTAGTTGCACGCTTGTCCCCGCAATTGCCCGGCGTCCCTTCAAGCGGGGCGGCGCTCGCAACCGTGCCGATCGATCTAGCTATCACCTATCGGCGGCGAGTGTCAGCGGCATGATCGAAGCGGCAAACTTCGCCGAACGCATCGGCCTGGCCTTCAACCGGCACTGGACTGTCCATTACCAAATGGCCGGAATCGCCGAACATGATGGGGCTGCATTCGTCGGGCGGCTGCTGGCGCTGGTCCGCAAGCATGTTGCCCGCTCTGGCGGAAAACTTGCGGCGCTATGGGCCCGCGAGAACGGCGACGGCAAAGGCGGGCATGTCCATATCCTGCTGCACCTGCCCAGCGGCATGACCTTACAAAACCTGACACGGCGCTGGATCAAGGCAGCTGGCGGCGACCCTGTGCGGCGTGTGAGCAAGGTTCGCAGCATCGGCGGGATGCTGACAAATGTTGACGTTGGCGGCGCTCGATACCGGACCAATGCCGATGCGGTGCTGGCCTATCTGGTCAAAGCGGCGAGCACCGAAACCGGTATGGAGCTCTCCCTGCCCCGCCATGGTGAAGGCGGGCCGATCATGGGGAAGCGGGCTGGCTGGACGCAAAACATCGGTGCGACAGCGCGCGGCAAGAGGGACTAACTATGGCGAAGAAACCGCGTGCGAAAATGGAGCCGAATGGCGCAATTGAGGTTGCGCAAACCTCAAACGAAACCGGCGCTCAGGCATTGGCGCGCAAGTTACTCCAACCGACCTTGAAGAACGCGGCGGCCGCATCGGCCTTCACCGCCAAAATGATGGGCAATGAGTTGGAGCTGCCCGGCATCGGCGATTATGCCGATTTCGTGCAATCGGAAGCCCGCAAGGCGGCGGACGGCGAGTTGGCGATGGCTAGTCGGATGCTCGCGGCTCAGGCCATCGCGCTAGACAGCATGTTTGCTGAACTCGCCCGGCGAACGGCCAACAACATGGGCGAGTATATCAACGCTGCTGAACGCTACGGGCGGCTGGCGCTGAAGGCTCAAGGCAACTGCCGCGCTACGCTTGAGTCACTGGCCAAGCTGCACCAGCCGCGCGAGCAAACGGTCAAACACGTGCATGTGAACGAAGGCGGACAGGCGGTGGTCGCCGATCATATCCACCAGCACACCGGGGGTCGGGAAAATGCAAAATCAAACGGACAACCCCATGCACTCGAAAGCATGGGCGATGCTTCAGGCCAGCCGTTGCGGAGCGCGAACGCGGAGCGGGAGGCCGTGCCAGTCGCCAGCGATGCCTAACGGGCGCTGCCGGATGCACGGCGGGCCGTCACCCGGCGCTCCCAAGGGCAACCGGAACGCTTGGAAGCATGGGGCGAGGTCCGCGAGCACGATGGGGGCGGCGGCGTGGATCAAGGCGATGGCGCGGTTGGTTGACGGGGAGGAAGCCTGAGTGCGCGGAAGGGTAGGACGCGGTCCTCGCGGGGGCGGCCGACTAACCCGTCGTTTCAATCGGTGATGGTTGGACGGTTGGGTCGGTCCGGCGACGCGGCGCTTCACTTGCCCATGTCGCAAAAGCTTTGTCGGCGACATTGCTCAATATCAACGACCGCACGATTCCTTGGCAGTTCCACTGCGCTTTGAGCCCGGCATAGAACCCTGCCGCGTTGACCCGATCTTGGGGCAAGGCCTGAGGGTCCTCAGCCACTTGGCACAGATATTCAAAATTGCGCTGGTCAAACTCGGTGGGCGGCGGGAGCTTCGCTTCTCGAAGCCCCGCAAGGACATAGGTTTCAGTGTAGTGCTTCCCAAACCAATGGAGCCAAAGCGTTTTTACTACCCATCCCTTTACCGAGAGTATGGCCTCAAGGACCATTATGCCTAGGGTGAGAAGCAAGACGTTCAACAATCCGATGTCGTCGCCGCCGAATGTCAGCAAGAGCGCCGCAGCAATGGCCAAGTCCGCCACTACACCGAATAGAAAACTGCGGATCATTATTGGCCAAAAAAGCCTTTGGTTCAATTCACCCAGTGTCATGAGATTCCCCCCATGTGGCGCAGGGTATCCTCGGTTGGGCTGCGAAGTTCAACCCTTCGGGCTGCGCATTCCGCGCGAGCGCGAGGGGGGCTAGGTCGATCTCAAGGCTGGCGGGTCGGGAAACCAATCCACAGGCTCACTAAATCGCTAACCCCGTTTTTTCCTTCGAGAATCTACAACTAGCGAGGGGTGTCACACGCGGTAATCTGATAGCGGGTTATAAGGGCACCATTCTGGTCAAGATACTCGTGCTCGTAAATCGCGCCGGACCGGAGCAACATAGGAGCCATCGGTCGCTGACATATATCATGTTGCGCACCGCTCTTTAATTTGTTGCCGACCTCTCTCAGGTCCAAAAGAGAGCGATCGACTCTCGCTTGATAGGTGAATGTGAGCTTCATCCCCGAAGCTTTTGCCGACGTCAAAATGATAAGGTTATCAACCTTAGTGGGGGCCTTTGCTCTGATAGCTTGTGCAGATGTGAGGTTGTCATCGATTATCCGCTCGCGCGTCATGCTGTTCAACACTCCAGCCGCAAAAAGCTCCGGCTCGTCGGGAAACCACATGTCGTCAGGGCCACGCGCTAAGGCTTGGTCGATGAACCTTCCTGGCAGCCCAGCATTTACGTAGCTCTGGCGCATTTCCGCATTCATTTCGTGCAGTTCGGCCACGCTCAGCCCCGGAAAGCTTGCCTGATGAAAGCCGACTCCACCACCAACACTTGAACGATGAAGGCCCGCCAACAGAACTACGGTGCAAGCTGACATACACTGCCGTCCGGCCACAGTATCGGCTTCGCGTTCGCGAACCATCCGTGCAATTTCGCGCGCTTCCCCGATACGGCCGCCCGGCGAGTTAATTTCAACCGTTTGAACGTTCGGCTGATCGGCCATCGCGCGGGCGACGGCGTCGGCAGTCCCTAGGGAAAGTGGGCCGTCGATGCGGAGCAGCCCATTTGCGACCCTTACGCTGGCGGGGGGGCCCATCGAATCATTGTTTGTCGCAAGTCCCGCAAGTTCGGTCGTGCTTTGAGCAAGGTTGGAGGCTTGGCCAAGAACACTCAATCCGCTTAGTACTACCATGGCTTTGGCAGCATTTGCCCAGCCCAGACTTCCTCCCAAGCCGACATGTCGGTTTGATGAGCGCCATATTCCCACTGCGCCCCAAAGTGTCACGGTTAGCAGTATGCCAGTTGCCGCTAGAACCGCAGCCGACGCGGATTGAATCGAAGCGCCGCTCTCGCTTAACCATGCAACCGCCAACGTTGTGCCGATGGTCGCCAAAACCCCGATGAGGCTCCCATTTATCCAATATGATTGGGCTAGCGGCTGAGCGCCATTCCAGTGATCGAAGATATAATTGCCGGTCCGTTCGGTCGGTTGGATGTAAGCCATATTCGTTCCCCCCGTCGCCGAAGCTGACGCAATAGCTTAAAGGCAGCAAGTCAGAACTCCCTGCCTTCGGCACCATCCTTGACTCGCTGTCGCAACGCGCCCGATACAGTGGGCGGGCGCGCGAAGGGGGGCTGTGATGTTCTACATCGGTCAAGCAATCGGCGGGTTCGTCGCAATGGCCATTCTCGCTGCGATTGTTGAGCGTATAGGGTTCAAGAGACAGCCACCGTTCCAACGAGCGATGTTCACTGTCGCAACGGCATTGCTCATTGCGAGCGCAATTGCTGGCTTCGGCATGGCAGACGGGGGACCATACGTGTGGTCAGCCGGACTGAACTATCTGCCCGGCGCGGTAGTCGTCTTTTTTGGTATCTGACGCGCTACAGCAATGCCTGGAGCGATGGCGAGGCGGATGCTCCCGAGGAGGCCGATTACACGGTCACAGCTCCGGCACGTGGGAGCGAAAGTGGGAGCGCGCACGATACGCTTTAAAAGATCGATTAAAAATCACATGCTTAGTGACTTTAGTTAGACGGACACCCTGTCCGCCAGCCAGACGGTGGCCTAGCTCGCCGGTTCGAGCGCGCGCGCGAGCGGCGGGGTAGCCTCTTCGGGGATCCATTCGCCAGTCTGCGCGGCCCCGGCGCTGTCGCGGAACCAGCCGGGCATGTGGTTGGGACCAAGCTCGTGCCCATTCTCGACGAGCCAGAGCGCTTCCTGAACGTCTTCGATCTCGTATTCCATGGCGCGTTCCTCTCCCAAGTACGCACCCCCTGTCGGCAAGGAAACCGTTATACTCCAAAGGCGGTTCCCGTTCCTAACCAATTCGCAAGGGCAAAGGCTTATTGAGAGACGAACAAGCGAGGGTCAGCATGCGCCACGAGACATTCACCAGCGATTCCCGCCCCTTGCGCGGCGCGGCCCGGCGCGCGCCGTTGAGCGTGTTGTGCGATGTTCGCCAGGGCAGCCGGCCGTGGCGATTGGCGCGGCTTAGCGACTTGTCGGAGCGCGGCTTCAAGCTCGCCTGGATGCCCGACTACGATATTTCCAAGCCCCTGCGCATCCGCATCTCGGGAATCGAGATGCTCAGCGCCCGGATATGCTGGCACGAAGGCAAGCAGCTCGGATGCGCCTTCGCCACCCCGCTGCACGTCGCGGTGTTCGACCACATCGTCCGCCTCGCCGGGTAAGCGACCTCCTGGATCCCGTCAGATGTGCAGCGCGCGCCCGTATGCGGCGAGCACGCTCTCGTGCATCATTTCGCTGAGCGTGGGGTGCGGGAACACCGTGCTCATCAGTTCGGCCTCGGTGGTCTCGAGCGTCTTGCCCACGACATAACCTTGAATCAACTCGGTAACTTCGGCGCCGATCATGTGCGCGCCGAGCAGCTCGCCGGTTTTGGCGTCGAACACGGTCTTGATGAAGCCCTCGGCCTCGCCCAGCGCGATCGCCTTGCCGTTGCCGATGAACGGGAAGGTGCCCGCCTTGACCGAATAGCCCGCCTCCTTGGCCTTGGCCTCAGTCATCCCGACGCTGGCGATCTGCGGGTGGCAATAAGTGCAGCCGGGGATGTTCTTGCGATTCATGCCGTGGGGATGGACTTCGGCATTGCCCAGCTCCTGGGCGATCGCCTCGGCGGCGGTGACGCCTTCGTGGCTGGCCTTGTGGGCGAGCCATGGGCCGGGGGTGCAATCGCCGATCGCCCACACGCCCTTCACGCTGGTCCGGCCATAGTCGTCGATCACGATTATCCCACGTTCGGCTTTGATTCCAAGCGCTTCGAGTCCGATGTTCTCGGTATTTGGAGCAATGCCCACCGCTACGATCACATGGCTGAAATCGCTCTCGACAACCTTGCCGTCCTTGCCCTTGATCTTCGCCTTTACGCCAGAGGCCCCGACATCGATGCTTTCGACACCCGCGCCGGTCATTATCGTCATGCCCTGCTTCTTGAGCGCCTTTTCGAGGAACGCCGAGACGTCCGCATCCTCCACCGGCACCACTCGATCGAGCATCTCGACGACCGTAACTTCGGCGCCCATATCGTTGTAGAAGCTGGCGAATTCGATCCCGATGGCGCCGCTGCCGATGACCAGCAGCTTGCCCGGCATCTCGGGCGGGACCATCGCGTGGCGATAGGTCCAGATGCGCTTGCCGTCGGTCTTGGCGAACGGCAGGTCGCGGGCCCGCGCCCCGGTGGCGACGACTATATGCTTGGCCGAGAGGGTCTCGCTCCCCTTCTCGCCCGTCACCTCCAGCTTGCCGGCGCCCTTCAACACCCCGGTGCCCATGTGGACCGCGATCCTGTGCTTCTTCATCAGGTGGCCGATGCCCTGGTTGAGCTGCTTGGCCACCCCCCGGCTGCGCTTGACCACCGCCTCGAGATCGGCGCGAATATTGTCCGCCGCCAGGCCATAGTCCTTGGCGTGCTGCATGTAGTGGAAGATCTCCGCCGAACGCAGCAGCGCCTTGGTCGGGATGCACCCCCAGTTGAGGCAAATCCCTCCGAGCAGCTCGCGCTCGACGATCGCGGTCTTGAGCCCCAATTGCGCCGCGCGGATCGCCGCGACGTATCCGCCGGGGCCGGAGCCCAGGACGATCACATCGTATTGGTCAGCCATGCGTTATCCCCGATTCGCAGAGTGAGAGCTTGGACCACTTGGACCACTGTCCAAGAGAAGAAAAAACTGGCTCGGCGAACCCGGTCGAAACGTGGGCCGCGCGAGGGAAATATGGGTTGGCACGTCACGGTCATGGCACAAGTTGGCCAGCATAGGAAAGCGCCTGCGTCCCTCAACTCCATCGCCGTGCACGCAACGCGGGGCTGGTTTATTTCGATTGGCGCGAAGGTAGCTCGGCCCCGCGTCAGGCACGGGGCGACGAGCCATGGAGTTGGTCTGAAAGAACCGTTCGCGGCTTTCCCGCATCATCGACCGCAACGAACGTGAAGGTCGCCTCGGTCACCAGGATGTGCTCGTCCTCGTGCCGGTGCCGCCGCCACGCCTCGAGCACGATCGTCATCGATGTCCGCCCGACTTTGGTCAGCTCGCCATAGACCGAAACCTCGTCGCCGACTTTGACCGGGGAATGGAACTGCATCCCGTCCATCGCCACCGTCACCGCGCGGCCGTGACTGCGCCGCGCCGCAATCAGCCCCGCGCCCATGTCCATCAGGCTCATCAGCCATCCGCCGAAGATGTCGCCATAGGCGTTGGCATCGGCGGGCATCGCGGTGACGCGGATGACGGGGTCGCGGGTGCTTGCATCAGGGGTGGGCATCGAGCGAGTTATATGGCCACGCCCCCTCACCAAGCTTCGCTAGCCCGTTTCGCGAGCAAGCTGCGCTATCCTCTCCCGCGAGGGGAGAGGAGTGTTGAAGCGGTGCGTCACCAAGCCCTTCTCCCGTTGCGGGAGAGGGGTTGGGGTGAGGGGTTTCGAGCGCAGAGAGAATTGCGGTCAGCACACCTTCTCGATTCGACAGCACATCGTTGTTCCACAACCGAAGCACGCGAAAACCCTGTGCTCGCAGGAAAGCATCCCGCCTCCGATCCGCAAGATTTTCGACGTGCTGAGAGCCTTCGGCCTCCACCATCAGCCGCGCGGAAAAGCACACGAAATCCACGGTATACGGCTCGATCCGAACCTGCCGCCGGAACTTCCATTCACACAAGCGCCTGCCGCGCAGCATTCGCCACAACGCGCGCTCGGTATCCGTCGGCTCGCGCCGCATCCGCTTTGCGTGGCCGAGGAGCACGGCAGCTTTCCTCTCCCCTTGCGGGAGAGGATACGCAGACTTGCGAGCTTGCTCGCTAGGCGAAGTTGGTGAGGGGGGCGGGTCCGCTCGCAACCTAAGCGACCAGCCCCAGCGGGCTCTCCACCAGGTTCTTGAAGGCCTGCATCAGTTGCGCGCCGTCGGCACCATCGATGGCGCGATGGTCGAAGCTCCCCGTCGCGCTCATCACCGTGGCGATCGCCAGTGCGCCGTCGACCACGTAGGGTCGCTGCTCGCCCGCGCCGATCGCCATGATCATGCCCTGGGGCGGGTTGATCACCGCTTCGAACTGCTTGATCCCCATCATCCCCATGTTCGAGAGGCTGGCGGTGCCGCCCTGGAACTCGTGCGGCTGGAGCTTGCCGTCCTTGGCCTTGGCGGCGAGTGCGGCCATCTCGGTCGAGATCGCGCTGGCCGATTTGCTTCCGGCGTCGGTGATGATCGGCGTGATCAGCCCGCTGGGAATGCTCACCGCCACCGAGATGTCGGCGCGATGGTATTGGCGCATGGTGTCGCCGGCGAAGGCGACGTTGCACTTGGGGACCTGCATCAGCGCAGCGCCCAGCGCCTTGATCAGCAGATCGTTGACCGAAAGCTTGATCCCGCGGGGGCTGAGCGCGGCATTCATTTCGCCGCGCAGCTTGAGCAGGGCGTCGAGGCGGACGTCCACCGTCAGGTAGATGTGCGGCACGGTCTGCTTGGATTCGGTCAAGCGCCGCGCGATGGTCTTGCGCATCGACGACAGCTTCTGGTCTTCGAACGGGATGCCGAAGTCGGGGATCGGTCCGGCCTGCACGGGCACCGCTGCAGGGGCGGCGGCTGGCGCAGCCGCGGACGGTGCGGCGGCGGTCTGGGCCGCGGCGGCCCCCGGCGTCGCGCCCTCGACATCGGCCTTGACGATCCGTCCGCCGGGGCCGGTGCCCTTGATGGTCGACAGATCGATGCCCTTCTCGGCGGCGATCCGCTTGGCCAGAGGGGAGGCGATCACGCGGTCGCCCGAAGCGGGAACGGCGGCCGGGGCCGGTGCTGCAGATGGCGCAGGTGCGGGCGCAGGCGCGGCGGCGACTGCGGGGGCCGGTTCGGCCTTCGCAGCGGGAGCAGGTGCGGGCTTGGCAGCGGGCGCCGCGCTCGCATCCTCGCCCTCTTCCGCCAGCGTGGCGATCACCGTGCCGACTTTGACCCCTTCGGTGCCTTCGGCGACCGAAATCGCGGTGACGGTGCCCTCGTCCACCGCCTCGAACTCCATCGTCGCCTTGTCGGTCTCGATCTCGGCCATGATGTCGCCCGAGGAAACCTTGTCGCCCACCTTGACCAGCCACTTGGCCAGCGTGCCCTCCTCCATCGTCGGCGAAAGCGCGGGCATCTTGATCGAGATGGGCATGCGGCGGGTCCCCCCGGTATGCCGCGCTCGTCGCAACGTCGCAGCGGCGGTTTCATTTCGCCGTCCGCGCCGACAGGGTCAAGGCCAAAAGCCCCGACGCACAGGCTCTTGCCTTGCGCGTTTTGAGGATTGACGCATAATCGAACCGGAAGGGACCGGCCATGTCGCAGCGCGTCTATCTGGTAATCATGGACGAGACCGAGGAATCGCGGCTTGCGCTGCGTTTCGCCTCGCGCCGCGCGGTGCGCACCGGCGGGGTGGTCCACATCGTCGCCATCGTCCCGCAGCAGACCTTCAGCGCGTTCGCCGCGGTCCAGGCGACGATCGAGGACGAGGCGCGCAGCCGGGCGGAAGTGCTGGTCACCGCCGCCGCCGGCAACCTGGTCAGCGAGGGCGGACCGATGCCGGTGGTCTCGGTCCGCGAGGGCGAACACGTAAAGGTCGTGCGCGACTACCTGACCGAGCATCCCGAGGTCTCGGCGCTGGTGCTCGGCGCGGCGTCGGAGGGCAATCCGGGACCGTTGGTCAGCCACTTCGCGGTCGCGCATCCGGGGCAGTTGCCCTGCCCGCTAATGATCGTACCGGGTTCGATGCACGACGAGGATGTCGATCGGTTGAGTTGAGTTCCACCACTTCAAACCAGCTGTCGCCCCGGTGAAGGCCGGGGTCCAACCGGGCTATCCACACGCGATGGGCGTGCAGTGTCGCGCGGTTAGCTGGGCCCCGGCCTACGCCGGGGCGACGGGGTTAGGGATTCGCTAGCGCCGCTTGCCCTGATGCCGGATATTCGACGGCCGCCCGCGCTTGCCCTGGATCGGCTTGCCCTGCGGCCCGCGCCGTCCGCGCGGCTCGACGCGGCCGCCGGCGCCGTCCACCGGTTCGAACTTCAGCGCGCCGGTCAGCGGGTTGGCTTCGGCCAGACGCATGTCGAGCAGCCGGCCCATCGTATACGTATCGCCGGTCTGTTCGCCGATCAGCGCTTGGGCCTTCTCGTCGTAGCGGAACCGCTCGGCGCCCAGCGTCGAGACCGGGACCAGCCCGTCGCCGCCCAGCCCGACGATGGTCACGAACATCCCGAAACTCTGCACCCCACTGACCCGGGTGGGGAACACTTCGCCCACCCGGCCCGAGAGCCAGGCGGCGACGTAGCGGTCGATGGTGTCGCGCTCGGCCTCCATCGCGCGGCGCTCGGTGACGCTGATCGCTTCGGACACGCGGGTGAGGTCGGCGCGGTCGGTGTCGGACAGGCCGCTGGTGGCGGGAATCCGCTTGTCCGCCGGGCGCGGCTGTTCAAGCGCGAAGCTGTCCACCAGCGCGCGGTGGACCAGCAGGTCGGCATAGCGCCGGATCGGCGAGGTGAAGTGCGCGTAGCTGCCCAGCGCCAGCCCGAAGTGCCCGGCGTTGCGCGGGCCGTAATAGGCCTGGGTCTGGCTGCGCAGCACCGCCTCCATGATCAGCGCCTTCTCGGCCTCGTCGGCGATGTCCTTGAGCAGGCGGTTGAACAACGACGGGGTGATCACCTGGCCCAGCGCCAGTTTGCGTTCGAAGGTGGCGAGATAGTCCTTGAGCGCGACCAGCTTCTCGCGATTGGGCGGCTCGTGGATGCGGTAGACGATCGGCGCGACCTTGCTTTCCAGCGCCTTGGCCGCGGCGACGTTGGCGGCGATCATGAAGTCCTCGACCACCCGGTGCGCGTCGAGCCGCTCGCGCAGGGCGATGGTCTCGATCTTGCCCTCGGCATTCAGGATCACGCGGCGTTCGGGAAGCTCGAGTTCGAGCGGATCGCGGGCGTGGCGGGCAGCGGCGAGCGCCTTCCAGCAGGCCCAGAGGTTGCGCAGCTGCGGTTCCTCGCCGGTCCCGTCGGCGCGGGCCTGCGCATCCTCGTAAGCGATGACTTCGGCGATCCGCACCAGCGCGCGGGTGAAGCGCCATTCGGTGACGCGCCCGTGGGCGTCGACCGCGATATGGCAGGCCATCGCCGCGCGGTCCTCGCCCGCGCGCAGGCTGCACACATCGGCGCTGAGCACTTCGGGGAGCATGGGCACGACGCGATCGGGGAAATAGACCGAGTTGCCGCGCTTGCGCGCTTCGCGGTCGAGCGCGCCGCCCGGGCGGACGTAGAAACTGACGTCGGCGATCGCGATCAGCGCGCGGAAGCCGCTCTGCCCGTCGGGTTCGGCCCAGATCGCATCGTCGTGATCGCGCGCGTCGGCGGGGTCGATCGCGACGATCGGCAAGTGGCGCAAGTCCTCGCGGTGGTCGGGCGAGAGCGGCAGCTTCGCCGCGGTCTGCGCCTCTGCCAGCGTCTCCCCGCCGAACACGTTGGGGATGCCGTGCTTGGAAATCGCGATCAGGCTGAACGCGCGCGGGGCGAGCGGATCGCCGAGCACTTCGACCACGTTGACCCCGGCGCGCGGGCTCTTCCCGCCCGGCTCGGCCATCACGAGTTGACCCGCGGCAGCCCCGCCCAGGTCGGCGATCGGCGAGGCGTTGCGCACGCGCTTGTCGATCGGGGCGAGCCACCCCTTCCCGCTCGCGTCGATCTCGACCACGCCGAACATCGCGCCTTCCAGCGCGGGCAGCTTCTTCATCGGATGCGCGATCAGACCCGCGCCCGCTTCCTCGGTCCGCGCAAGGATGCGGTCGCCTTTGCGCAGCGCGGTATGCCCCTTGCGGTCGAGGATCCGCAGCCTGGGCGGCGGAGTCGCGTCGTCGGGGCTCCAGTTGTCGGGGATCGCGTAGGGCTGGCCGTCCTCGATCGCGACAACCCGCAGCACGGTCACCTTGGGCACCCCACCCATGCGATGGAACGCCCGCCGCTCGCCGTCGATCAGCCCCTCGTCGGCCATGTCGCGCAGCAGAGCCTTGAGCTTGACCCGCTCCTGCCCCTTGAGCCCGAACGCCTTGCCGATTTCGCGCTTGCCCGCGGGGTCTTTCGACTGGGCGATGAAATCGAGAATCTGCTGGCGGGTGGGGAAACCGGCGGGGAATTGGCGCGGGTTGGTTTTGGGCATGGCGCGGCCTTGGGCCAGCGGCGAAGCGAAGGCAACCGCGGCGATTGCACGAGCGAAAGACAGGCGCTAGCCATCGTTCCTTGCGCAATCCTGCAACGAAAGTTCACGCTTCCATGCGAAACATCCTCACCGGCGCGCTGCTCGCGACCACCCTTCTCGCCAGCCCGGCCGCGGCCAAGCCGAACGCCGCCGACACCTTCATCGGCAACATCCTGACCGACGTCCAGGACGCCGGCACGATCAAGGCGCGCTGCGACCAGTTCGTCGGCGAGATCGATCGCCGCCAGGCTGCGCTCGAGCGCGAAGGCGGCAAGGCAAGCCTCAAGACCACGCTGCAGGGCTTCGACGACCTGTCCAACATGATCGGCGCATTCGCCGGCGAGGCGACGCTCTATCGCGAGGCGATGGGCGATGACGCACGGCGTTCGGCAGGGGCCGATTGCGAGGTTCGTGCCGCTGCGGCTGCATCGAAGCTGGGCCTTTCGCGCCCGATCTACGACCGGCTCAAGGCGATTGACCCCACCAAGGCCGATGCTGGCACCAGGCTCTACCTGGCTCGCACCCTCGCCGCCTACGAGCGCGCCGGGATCGCCAAGCCCGAAGCCGAGCGCAAGCGCGTGCAGGCGCTGCAGGACCGGATTTCGGAGCTCGGCACCCAGTTCGAGAAAAACATTGCCGATGGGCGCAAGACGATAAAGGCCGATCCCGCCGAGCTCGCCGGGCTGCCCGCTGATTTCATCGCCGCCCACAGGCCCGGCGCCGACGGCAGGGTGACGATAGCAACCGACACCCCCGATTACGTGCCGGTGATGACCTACGCACAGAGCGAGCCGCTGCGGCGGCGGCTGTTCGAAGCCTATCAGACGCGCGCCTACCCGGCGAACGACCAGGTCCTGCGCGAGATGCTGGACAAGCGCCAGGAGCTGGCGACGATGCTCGGGCGCCCCGACTTCGCCACGCTGGTGCTCGAAGACAAGATGCTCGACCGTCCCGCCAAGGTCGAGGACCTGCTCGCCGAGATGAGCGCGGCCGCCAAACCCGCGGCGGAGCGCGACTACGCCAAGAAACTGGCGCTCTGGAAAAAAATGAAGCCTGGCGCGACGAGGATCGACCCCTGGAACAACGGTTTCCTGGGCAACCTGATCCAGAAGCAGGACTACGCGCTCGATCGTCAGGAACTGCGCAAGTACTTCGCCTATGACGACGTTCGCGACGGCATCCTCAAGCTTACCCAGGATCTTTTCGGCGTGAAGATCCGGCCGTGGAACACGACCAAGTGGGATCCCTCGGTCGAGACCTACGAGGTTCTCGAGAAGGGCAGGGTCATCGGCCGGATGTACCTCGATTCGCACCCGCGACCAGGCAAGTACCAGCACGCCAACATGGTTCCGCTGCGCAGCGGGGTGAAAGGGCGAACCATTCCGGTCGCGGCGCTGGTGATGAACCTGCCCGCGGGCGATCATGCCACCGGGCTGATGGAGCACGGCGACGTGGTCACGTTCCTCCACGAATACGGCCATATGCTCCACGGCATCTTCGGCGGCCAGTCGGCGGTCTGGGCCGCACAGAGCGGGGTCACGACCGAATGGGACTTCGTCGAGGCGCCGTCGCAGATGCTCGAAGAATGGGTCTACGATTACGATACGCTGCGGACCTTCGGACGTGACGCGGCGGGCACCCCGATCGCGAAGGATCTCGTCGCGACGCTCAACAAGGCGCGCTACTTCGACATCGGCATCCAGGACATGCGCCAGATCGGGCTGTCGAATATCTCGCTGGGCCTGCATCGCTCGGGCGCGCCCGCGCAGATTGGCGCGCGAACCCGCGAGCTGTTCAACGTCTACGACCCGATCGGATATCCCGATTTCGTCCAGATGCAGGACAGTTTCGGCCACCTGAACGGCTATTCGGCGATCTACTACACCTATCGCTGGTCCAAGGTGATCGCCGACGACATGTTCACCCGCTTCGCGCGCGAAGGCCTGCGCAACAAGACGACCGCGGCCGCCTATCGCAAGCTGGTGCTCACACCGGGCGGCAGCAAACCGGCGGCGGAATTGGTCCAGGCGTTCCTCGGGCGGCCAATCAGCCTGGATGCCTACAAGGCGGAGATGGCGAAGGATAAGTAGGCGGATTCACCCCGCCCCTTCAGGGGAGAGGGCAAATCAATTCAAAGGCCCAAACCCGCCGCCCGGCAGCGCCGCCGAGATCGGACTTTCCGCTCCGCCCGCCGCGCGGGCGCTGACGCCGAAGATCCAGTCGTCGCCGCGCACGCCTCCCAGTCGCGCACTTGTGGCAGCAACATCTGCGATTACCGGCTTGTCTTCCCACGCGGGCGCGTCGGTTCGGCGGCGCCACACCGAGTACGTCGCCGCCCCAGGCACCGCGCTCCACTTGACGTCGGTGAACGTCTGGACCGCGGCCTCGGCGGTGGCGACCGGGGGCATCGGCGCGGCGGCCAGCGCCGCCAGCCCGGCGATGTTCAGCCGGGTGACCTTGGCGAGATAGGGAAAGTCCATGAACGCGATCGTGTCGCCATAGACGGTGCCGTTTTCGGTGCGCAGATCCTGGTGCTGGTGATCGTAGTTCTCGACCCCCACCGAAAAGCGGATCGCGGGATAGCCGAGTTCCTGAAACGGAAGGTGATCCCCGCCGCGGCCCATGCGGTCGGCGCGCCACACCTGGCGGACCTCGAGAGCGGGGCTCTCGAGCGCGGCGATGTAGCGCGACAGGTTGCGGCTGGGGCTGTCGTTCTCGCCGCCAAACCTCCGCGCGGCAGCGCGCAGCTTGTCGTCGGCATCGGCGCGCGGGCCTTCGGAGAACACCCGGACGTGAGTGTCGTCGACCAGCCCGTCCGAACCGCGCGAATTGCCGACGATGTCGTTGTTCAGCACCGCCTTCACAGTCCAGCCCTGCTTCTTGGCATAGTCGGCGAGCAGCTTGCCGCCGAACAGGCCCTGCTCCTCCCCCGAAAGGACGGCAAAGACGATCGTGGCGGGGAACTTGCGGTGCGAGAGGACGCGCGCCGCTTCGAGCACCAGCGCGACCCCGCTGCCGTCGTCGTTGGCGCCGGGAGCGTCCTTCACGGCATCCATCACGTCGGACACCCGGCTGTCGATATGGCCCTGGACGATCACCACCTCGTCCGGCCGTTCGCTCCCGCGTTGGATCGCGACGACGTTCACGATCCGCACCGGTTGGGGGATACGATCCCCGGTGGCCATATATTCTGGCAGCGCGATCGTCAGGCAGTTGCCGCATGCCTTCGAGGTTTTGCGCATCTCCGCCTCGGCCCACCGCCGCGCGGCGCCGATCCCGCGCTTCTTGTCGGTTTGCGACGACAGCGTGTGGCGTGTGCCGAACGAGACCAGTTTATCGACGTCCTCGCGCAGGCGGGCCTCGGAGACTTCCGGGGCGGTCTGAGCGAACGCCGGGCTGGCGATAAGGGCGAGCGGGATCAGGAGGTTGCGCATCACGGGAGTGTCGGAGGGACGGCGCGACAAATCAACCGCCATCGGATTCCTCGTCGCCCCGGCGTAGGCCGGGGCCTAGCTAACGGTGCATCATCGCACGAGCTTTCCTACTCGAGAGACCGGTTGGGCCCCGGCCTGCGCCGGGGCGACGGGGTTGGCCTTAGTAACTGCGCGCCACGTAGATCCGCTCGACCGCGGGCTTGCCGGTGAACGGGCAGATGCCCGAAACCGGCGCGGCGTCCATCGGCGTGTTGCGGATGGTCAGCTTGAGCGCCTTGAGCTTGGCATCGACCGCTTCGAGTTCCGCGCCTTCGGGCCGCGACCAGGTCATTTCGACCCAGCCGGGAAACTGCGCGTCGTCGGTGTAGAACGCCGCGAGATCGTCGAGCGTGGTCAGGTCGCGCCGGATGTTGGCGTCGCGGCGCGCCTTGGCTTCCTCGTGCAGTTCGCGCTGGATGCACTCGAGTTCGGTCGCCGCGGCGGTGACGAACTCGTCGTGAGGCATCGCGTGGAAGTCCGGCTTGCCGGCGGTGTTCCACAGCCGGTGGCGGCGCAGCACGCTGATCTGGCCTGCTTCGGCATCGCGCCCGCCGATCTCCAGGATCAGCGGCACGCCTTTCTTCACCCAGGCCCAGCGCTTGCCCGTGGCCTTGCCCGGCTTCTTGTCGAGCAGCACGCGCACCGGCTCGCCCAATGCCGACTGCGCGGCCAGCGCCTTGCGCAGCCCCTCGCAGTACTCGAGCAGCGCGCCATCGCCTTCGTTTTCGCGCAGCATCGGCAGAATCACGATCTGCCACGGCGCGATCTGCGGTGGCACGCGCAGGCCGTCGTCGTCGCCGTGGGTCATGATCACGCCGCCGATCATGCGGGTCGAAACCCCCCAACTGGTGGTGTGGCACAGTTGCTGCCCGCCCTCGCGATCCTGATAGCGGATGCCCGCTGCCTCTGCGAACGTGGTGCCGAGATAGTGCGAGGTGCCGGCCTGCAGCGCCTTGCCGTCCTGCATCATCGCCTCGATGCTGTAGGTCGCGTCGGCGCCGGGAAAGCGTTCATTGGCGGGCTTCTCGCCCGCGATCACCGGCATCGCCAGCGGTCCTTCGGCAAATTCGCGGTAGAGCTCGAGGATCGCCAGCGTCTCCGCCATCGCGTCGGCCTTGTCGGCGTGCGCGGTGTGGCCTTCCTGCCAGAGAAATTCGGTGGTCCGCAGGAACATCCGGGTGCGCATTTCCCAGCGCACCACGTTGGCCCACTGGTTGGTCAGCAGCGGCAGGTCGCGCCACGATTGCACCCAGCGCGCCATAGCCGCGCCGATCACCGTCTCCGAGGTCGGGCGGACGACGAGCGGCTCTTCCAGCTTTGCCGCGGGGTCGGGAATCAGCCCCCCCTTCCCGTCCGCGATCAGGCGGTGGTGGGTGACGACCGCCATTTCCTTGGCGAAGCCGTCGACATGCGCGGCTTCCCTTTCAAAGAACGACAGCGGGATGAACAGCGGGAAATAGCAGTTGTCGGCGCCGGTCGCCTTGATCCGCTCGTCGAGCAGCTTCTGCATCCGTTCCCAGATGCCATAGCCCCACGGCTTGATCACCATGCACCCGCGCACGCCGGATTCCTCGGCCATGTCGGCCTCGGCGATGACCTCCTGATACCACTGGGCGAAATCGTCGGCGCGCTTGACGCTCAAGGCATGGCGAATGTTGGCGGGGTAGGTCATGCGGGGGCTGTTAGCTTCCGTGGAAGGGTGGCGCAATTGCTCCTCTCCTCTGGCGACAGGATGGCGCAGCTTGGCTAGCGAAGCTTGGCGAGGGGGCCAGGCCGGGCGTTCCGCCGCGCCCCTCACCAACGTCGACTAGGAAAAGGAGTTGGCGCCTATTTCCCCAGCGCGTCGAGCTTCTTTTGCATCTCCGCCATCTGGGCCTTGAGCGCGGCGATCTCTTCGCCATCGGTGGCGACCGCCTTGCCGCCCGGCTTCACGCCCGGGACGAACGCGGTCGCGGCGGCCTTGAACATTTCCATGTTGCGCTGGGCGAGCTGGGCGAGCGGGTTGGCGCCGATCGATTCCTCGATCGCCTTGCGCAGCTTCGACTGGTTCTCGCGGAAGTGATCCATCGAGGCTTCGAGATAGCCCGGAAGCAGCGACTGCATCGAATTGCCATACATCGCGATCAACTGGCGCAGGAAACTGGTGGGCAGCATCTGCTCGCCCCCCGCTTCCTCGTCCATGATGATCTGGGTCAGGATCGAATGGGTGATGTCGACCCCGGTCTTGGCGTCGACGACCTTGAACTCGATGTCCTCGCGGGTCATCTTCGCCAGGTGGTCGAGCGTGATGTAGCTCGACGAGCGGGTGTTGTAGAGCCGCCGGTTGGCGTACTTCTTGATGACGATCGGCTCGCCGTTCGCATGCTTGCTGTCCGCCATCGCCCGTTCCTCTGCTGCACTTGCGTAGTGCTTAGCGCATGCAGCATGTGCGGCGCAACATGAGTCCCGTCAGCGCGCGAAACGCATCCCCAGCAAAGTGAGCAGTTCGTATTGCGAGAGGCCGCTGGTGGCCGAAGCGGCGGGCAGATCGTACAGCGCCTCGATCCAGTCGCCTTCTCCGCAATCGGGGGCGTCGCTCAGATCGATCACGGTCATGTCCATCGATACCCGGCCCAGCACGGCGAGTTCGGCGTCGCCCCAGCGGAACCGGCCCTTGCCCGACCAGCAGCGCAGATATCCGTCGGCATAGCCCAGCGCGATCACCCCAACGCGCATCGCGCGCTCGGCGACGAACGTGGCGTTGTAGCCGACCGCGTCGCCGGGCTGGAGCAGGCGGACCTGCAGCACCGCGGCCTGCGGAAACGCGACCTGCGCGATGACGCCCGCGAGCTCGCTGCGCGGAACGCCGCCATAGAGCGCCAGGCCCGGGCGGGTGAGATCGAAGTGATAGTCCGCGCCCAGCGCGATCCCCGCGCTGTTGGCGAGGCTGTAGCGCCGCGCCGGGATCGCGTCGCGGATGGCCTGGAAGCAGACGAGTTGCCGGCCGTTCTGGGCGACATCCTCGTCGGCGCTGGCGAGGTGGCTCATGCAGATGTCGATGGCGAGTCCCGCCGCAGCGACGTCGGCCAGCTCGCTGATCGCCAGCCCCAGGCGGTCGATCCCGCTGTCGATCATCAGATCGCACAGTCCGCCGCCGCCCGCCTGCCACCGCGCGATCTGGGCCAGGCTGTTGAGCACCGGCTTGACCCCGGTGGCGCGGCAATAGGCCACGTCGGCGGCGCTCAGGGGACCGTGGAGCACCGAGATCGAACCGGGCGGAACCAAGTCGAGCAGCGCAGCGACCTCGCTCCAGTGCGCGACGAAGAAATCGCGGCATCCTGCGGCGGCGAGCACCGGCACCGCGCGGCGCGCCCCCACCCCATAGGCGTCGGCCTTAACCGCGGCGCCCGCGCTGGCCCGGCCCGACAGGCGATCGAGCGCCCGCCAGTTCGCCGCCAGTGCCATCTCGTCGACCCGCAGCCGGAGAGCCGCGGGCGGCGGTTCAGGCGGGATCATCGGCGAAATCGCGTGGCGGTCCGTTGGGCAGGCCCCACAGCGCCACGATCAGCGCGATCAGCACGATCGCCCAAGTGTACCACAGGCCCGAATAGGGATTGCCGGTCTTGGCGACGATGTAGGCGGCGATGAACGGCAGGAAGCCGCCGAAATAGCCGGCGCCGATGTGATAGGGAATCGACATCGAACTGTAGCGTACGCGCGGCGGGAACATCTCGGCCAGCAGAGCCGCGACCGAGCCGTAGGTCGCTGCCGAAAGGGCCATCAGCACCAGCAACGCGGCGAAAATCACCGCCGCCTGACCCAGGCTGGGCCGGGTCTTGGCCACGTTGAACACCGTCGCCCCGGCGGCCGCCTCGATCTGCGCCTTGCGCGCCTTGGCATCGGTCCAGTCGAGCGTGGCGGTCGGGATCGCCACTCCGCCGCGCTCGAGCGCGAGCCCCGGCCCGTTTTGCAGGTCGTAGGCGATCCCCGCGCCCGCGAAATCGCTCATCAGCTTTCCGCATTTCGTGGCCTGGTCCTTCAGGAACGGGCTGTATTCGCAATCGGAGCCGCGGATCGTCCATTCCTGCCCGCCGCCGCGCCCGTCGGGCGAGGCCGAAGCGCCGATCGCCCAGAATGTCGGAAACAGCAGCAGCAGGGTCAGGGCATAGCCGATCACGATCGGGCGCTTGCGCCCCACCCGGTCGGACAGGCGGCCGAAATAGACGAAGAAGCTCATCCCGATCAGCGCGGCGAGGCCCACGATCAGTTCGGCGGGGGTGTCCTCGATGTGCATCGCGGTCTTCAGGAACGTCAGCCCCGAGAACATCGCGGTGTACCAGATCACCGTCAGCCCCGCCGCGACGCCGAACAGCGCGACGAAGATCCGCTTCTTGTTGCCGGGATAAGTGAAACTTTCGACAAAGGGATTGCCGGCCAGTTCGCCCTCGGCCTTCATCGCCTGGAACACCGGGCTCTCCGACAGCTTGAGCCGCATCCACAGCGACACCGCCAGCAGCACCAGGCTGAGCACGAACGGCACTCGCCAGCCCCACGCGTTCCAGGTCGCCTCGGGCATCACGGCCTTGCACCCCAGCACCACCAGCAGGCTCAGCACGAACCCGCCGACCACCGAGGATTGAATGAAGCTGGTGAAATAGCCGCGCTTTTCCATCGGAGCGTGTTCGGCGACGTAGATCGCGGCGCCGCCGTATTCGCCGCCCAGCGCCAGCCCCTGCATGATCCGCAGCCCGATGATGATCGCCGGCGCCCACAGCCCGATGCTCGCCGCCGACGGGACCATGCCGACCCCGGCAGTGGCGATGCCCATCAGGGTAACGGTCACCAGGAACGTGTATTTGCGCCCCAGCTTGTCGCCGAGATAGCCGAACAGCACCGCGCCCAGCGGGCGAAAGCCAAAGCCCACCGCAAACACCAGCCAGAACAGCAGCATCTCCAGCGCGGCGTTGCCGGTGGGGAAAAAGGTCTTCGACAGGATCGCGCCGAGCGTTCCGTAAATGAAGAAATCGTACCACTCGAAGATCGTCCCCGCCGACGACGCGGCGATGATCAGCCGCATGTCTGACGCGCTTGGCTCATGTTCGGTGGCGGCCATTCTTGCTCCCTCGCGCTTTTCCCGCCGCGCGCCTTAGCGAAGCTGCGAAGGCGAAGCCAGCGCGGCCAGTGCAGCGTCCCAGGCCAGCAGGATCGCGCCATGGCGCGCGGGATAGTCGCGCGCAGCATCGAGCAGGCCGATTCCCCGCCAGTCGGGTGCGGGGCCCTCTCCGCCAAGCCACAGCGCGAGCGCGTCGCGCGTCTCGGCGACCTCGGCCCGGGACCGTCCGGGCGAGCCGGCAAGAAAGACGTGGGCCGCCGCCTGGCCGACCGCGCAGGCTTGCGCCCGGCATCCGATCCGTTCGATCCGTCCCGCGTCATCGCACGACAGCGCGATCCGCAAACTGCTGCCGCAGCTGCGCGAGCGCGCTTCGCCGACGAGCGGCAGGTCGGGATCGAACGGGAATTCGGCCAACCCCACCGTGGCGGCGAGGATTTCCGGCGAGTAGAGAACCTTGCCCGACCGGTTGGGCCGCACCGCCTCAGCCAGCGGGTTTGGCATTCTTGGCCCTGTCCGCCTGGCTGGCCGCGCGGTGGCGCTCGCCGATCAGATCGACCAATTCGTCGCTCGCCGCGTTCACGAATGGATAGCTGCGCGACAACGAGATCCAGTCGGGCCGGCCCGTGGGGCCCCAAACCGTGTCATAGCCCAGCACCAGGATCGAGAACGCCAGCACGACGATGATCGTGCCCTTGATCGCGCCGAACCCGAACCCGAGCAGACGGTCGATCGGCCCGAGCACCGAGGTGCGCGAAGCCTGGCCGACCCACTTGGAAGCGAACTTGACGGTCGCGTAGGGCACCAGCAGCAGCAGCGAAAAGGCAAGCACCGCCGCGCCGGTTTCGGAGGCGACGTAGCGCGAAAGCCCCAGGGTCAGCGTGCTGTGGAAGTAATAGATCGCCAGCAGCGCCAGGATCCACGCCACCAGCGCCAGCACCTCTTGCGCGAACCCGCGCATGAAGCCGGCGATCGCGGTGATCCCCACGATCAGCAGGACAATGATGTCGAAGGCTTGCATCCGATCCCGAAATTATGGGCTCGCGACGATCCGGTCAACAACGTTCGGCAAAAGCCGCAGCGGCTCATGGCGCAAGGCGGGCGGGATGTCCCCGTTGCCGGCGTCGGGGCCGAACGATCGGGTGAAGCCGAGTTTCGCCGCTTCCTTCAGGCGCAGGCCGGGATGGGCCACCGGGCGGACCTCTCCGGCCAACGAGATTTCGCCGAACCAGATCGATTCCGCCGGGCACGGCCGTTCGGCCAACGCCGAGACCAGCGCGGCGGCGACGGCGATGTCGGCCGCGGGATCGGTCAGGCGATAGCCGCCGGCCACGTTGAGATAGACTTCGGCCGAGGAGAAATTCAGCCCGCAGCGCGCCTCCAGCACCGCCAGGATCATCGCCAGCCGCCCCGAATCCCAGCCGACCACCGCGCGCCGCGGGGTGGCCCCGCTGGCCAGACGCACCGTCAGCGCCTGAATCTCGACCAGCACCGGACGGGTCCCTTCCAGCGCGGGGAACACCGCGCTGCCCGGCACTTCGGCGTCGCGGCCCGAAAGGAACAGGCTCGACGGGTTGGCGACTTCCTCCAGCCCTGCCCCGGCCATCGCGAACACGCCGATCTCGTCGACCGCGCCGTAACGGTTTTTGAGCGCGCGCAGGATCCGGAACTGGTGGCTGCGCTCGCCCTCGAAGCTCATCACCACGTCGACCATATGCTCGAGCACGCGCGGCCCGGCGATGCTGCCGTCCTTGGTCACATGGCCGACCAGCACCACCACCGTGCCGCTGGCCTTGGCATAGCGGATCAGTTCGAACGCGCAGCCGCGAACCTGGCTCACGGTGCCTGGCGCGCCCTCGATCTGGTCGGAATGCATTGTCTGGATCGAATCGATCACCAGCAGCGCGGGCGGACGGATACCACCCAGCGTGGTCAAGATGTCGCGCACCGAACTGGCCGTGGCGAGCCGGATCGGCGCGTTGCCGAGACCGAGGCGCTGCGCGCGAAGGCGTACCTGGTCGGCGGCTTCCTCACCACTGATGTAGACCGCGTCGCCTCCCGCCAGCGCCACCTTGGCCGCGGCCTGGAGCAGCAGCGTGGATTTGCCGACGCCAGGATCGCCGCCCATCAGGATGGCGGACCCGGGCACCAACCCTCCCCCCAGCGCGCGGTCGAACTCGGCCAGCCCTGTGGGACGGCGCGACGGCAGCGCCAGCGGCTCGTCCATCGCCACGAACGGAAACGCCCGCCCGCCGGTAGAGAGGTGGTGCTTTTCGGAGAACACCGTCGCCGGCGCTTCCTCGCTCAAGGTGTTCCACTCGGCGCAATCGGCGCATTGCCCCTGCCACCGCGACGACACCCCGCCGCAGGCTTGGCAGACATAGCGGCGTTTGAGCTTCGACATCTGCGACAGCTTAGGAAGAACGTAAGTAGAACACAAGCCCCCCGCTCCCCTTGCGGGAGAGGGGTAAAGGCACTTCCCCACTTCCAACCCCCGTGCCATCCTCTCGCCATGAGGCAGAAGGAACTGCGCATTGCGCTGATCTGCTATGGGGGATCAGCCTCGCCGTGTACATGCACGGCGTGACCAAGGAGGTCTGGCGGGCGGCACGGGCGAGCCGCGGCTTTCTCAACGGCGATCCTCCGGCCGAAGGTGTGGAGACGGTCTATCGCCGCCTGCTGCAAACCATCGAGGGCGAACGCAAGCTGAGGCTGCGCGTGCTTACCGACATCGTCGCCGGGGCGAGCGCGGGCGGGATCAACGGCGTTTTCCTCGCCCAGGCCATCGCCAGCGGGCAAAGCCTCGAGCCGTTGACCCGGCTGTGGCTGGAAAAGGCCGACGTCGATGTTCTGCTCGACCCCGATGCGCGGCCGTGGTCGCGGTTCAGCAAGTTCTGGGCGCAGCCGCTGGTGTGGCTGGCGCTCAAGCGGCCGGGCAACGTGGTGTCGAGCACCGTCGCGCCGGGCACCCGCAATGAAGTGCGCACCAAGCTCAGCCGCCTGATCCGCGCGCGGTGGTTCGCGCCTCCGTTCAGCGGGATCGGGTTTTCGCGCCTGATTGCCGAGGCGCTGGCGGCGATGGCCGAGGAGACCGGAGAGGCCGCGCCGCTGCTGCCCGGCGGCCATCCGCTCGACCTGTTCGTCACCGCGACCGACTTCAACGGCCACGCCGAGACGCTGCGGCTCAACAGCCCGGCGCTGGTGCAAGAGGCGGAGCATCGCCTGTCGATCGGGTTCCGCACGCTGGCATGCGCGGGCCAGGACATGGCCGATCCGGCCGAGCTGGTTTTCGCCGCGCGCGCGACCGCCAGCTTTCCCGGAGCCTTTCCGCCTCTGACGCTGCCCGAGATCGACCGCTTGACCGAAGAGCGGGACATGGCCTGGCCCAGCCGTGACGCGTTTCTGGCCCGGATCATGCCTGGCCATGCCGCGCGTGGCGAGCTTGGGGGGATCGCGCTGGTCGATGGCTCGGTACTGGTCAACGCGCCCTTCGCCCAGGCGATCGCGGTGCTCCGCGACCGCCCTGCCCAGCGCGAGGTCGATCGGCGGATCGTCTACATCGATCCCAAGCCCGACCGCTCACGGATCGATGAACGACAGGGCAAGTCCGTGGGGTTTTTCAAGGCCATCGCGGGATCGCTCTCGTCGATCCCGCGCGAACAGCCAATCCGCGACAACCTCGAGCAGCTCGCCGGTCAATCGCGCGAGCGGGCCAAGCTGCGCGGGATCGTCACCGCGCTGCGTCCCGAGGTCGAGGAGACGGTCGAGCAACTGTTCGGCTACACGTTATTTCTCGACCGCCCGACGGCCAAGCGGCTGACCGGCTGGCGCGCGAAAGCGCAGCAGGCCGCCGCGGAAAAGGCAGGGTTCGCGTTCCACTCCTACGCCCAGGTCAAGGCGGCGGGAATTGTCGAGATGCTCGCGGAGATCATCCTCAATGCGCATCCCGAAGCTGCCGGCGTGCTGCGAGACCGCCTGGTGGCGCGATTGTGGGAGCATCTGCGCGGCCAGGGGCTCGACCGGCTGTCGAGCTTGCGAGGCGGCGCGACACCGCAGGCGATCGCGTTCTTTCGCGCACATGACATCGGCTTTCGCATCCGCCGTCTGCGCCTGCTCAGCCGGCGTCTGGCACGAGATTGGGCCGACCTCGAGGAGCGGGTCGAGACCGCCGCGCGCGAGCAGGCGCGAGAGGCAGTGTTCAAGGCCCTGGCGCCCTACCTCGCGCTCGAGATCGACCACGGTCCCCGTACCCGGATTTTCCGGCCTCGCGGAACAGGCGCTCGCCGATCCTGGACCGGCGCTTGAGGCGATCGCGGCGCAGCGTGACTTGCCCGGACTCGATTTGCGGATAGACGCGATGCTGGCCGAGGCCATGGCCGAAATGCCCAAGCCGCTGCGCCGCCGGGTGCTGCTCGCCTACCTCGGCTTCCCGTTCTACGACGCCGCCACGCTGCCGCTCCACGACAGCGAGGGCTACAACGAGTTCGACCCGGTCAAGGTCGACCGTATCTCTCCCGAGGACTGCAATGCGATCCGCACCGGCGGGGCGGAGGCGACCTTGCGCGGGCGCGAGTTCTTCAGTTTCGGCGCGTTCTTCAGCCGCGTCTATCGCGAGAACGACTATCTGTGGGGCCGCCTCCACGGCGCCGAGCGGATGATCGACCTCATCGCCTCGACCCTGCCCGAGGGTGAAAGCCTCGCAGCGGACGACCTCGCGGGGTTCAAGCGCGAAGCCTTCCTGGCGATCCTCGACGAGGAGGAGCCGCGCCTGCGTTCGGATCCGCACCTCGTTACGGGGATCCGCGCCGAAGTGCTCAGCGGGCCTCGAGCACCATATTGAACGGACCTTCGGTCGCGCGCCGCACCGAAGCGAACCCGCCGCCGCGGATCACTTCGCTCAACCTCTCCTCGCCCGCCTGCGCACCCAGTCCCGCGCCGACCTCCTGGTCGAGCGAGGTGGGCACGCAAATCATCGTCGAGGCGTTGTAGTAGAGGCGGCCGACGGGGTTCATGTTCTCCGCTGGATTGTTGCCGGCGATCGGCTCGACGATCATCCAAGCGCCGCCGGGCGAAAGAATCCGGCGCATATGCGTCGCGCAGCCCTGCGGGTCGCCCATGTCGTGCAGGCAATCGTACATCGTGACGAGGTCGAACCCGGTCTCGGCGATGTCCTTGGCCGAGGCGACCTCGAACCGCACGCGCTCGCCCAGCCCGTGATCGGCGGCGTGGCGGCGGGCGTCGAGGATCGAGGGTTCGTGGAAATCGAACCCTACGAACGTGCTCTGCGGATAGGCCTCGGCCATCAGCAGCGTGGAAAAGCCCACCCCGCAGCCGACATCCGCGACCTTCGCCCCCGCCTGGAGCTTGGCCTTGACCCCGTCGAGCGCGGGAATCCAGCTCTGCACGATGTTATTCACGTAACCCGGCCGAAAAAACATCCCCGTCGCGCAGAACAGGCACCCGGCCGAATCCCCCAGCGCACCCCGGTGCCGTGGCGGAAGCAATGCTCTACCTTGTCCTCGGCCTCGATCATCGCCGCCGCCAGCTCGAATGCGCCGCGCAGGTAGACCGGGCTGTCGGCCACAGTGAAGACCATCGCCTGCTCGGGCGAGATGCCGAAGCGGTCGCTGGCCGCGTCATAGGTCACATAGCCGTTGGCCGACTGCGCAAGGCACCATTCGCGTACGTAGCGCTCGTGTAGCCCTCCCGCCCGTTGCGCAAGCTCGGCGGCGGTGGCGGGTGCTTTGGCGAGCTCGTCGAACAGTCCCAGCCGAAATCCGATCCGCGTCGTCGGCACACTGAACGCCCCGCCGATGTCGCCGAGCATCTTGCCGACAAACTCGTGAAGCTTTGCCTCGTCGAGCGCTTGAACCATGATGCCTCTCCGTCCGGACCGACCAGGCGGGCAGCCTAGCACCCCACCGGGCGCACTCAAGCATAGAGAAGGCGGCTACTCGGCCGCGCCGCTCCAGACAGTCTTCAGTCGATCGAAAAAGCCTTTGGATTGTGGGGTTTCATCGCCGGTCTCGGTCGCCTGGAATTCGCGCAGGATTTCCTTCTGCCGCGCCGATAGCTTTGTCGGGGTCTCGACCGAAATCTCGACCACCATGTCGCCGTGGCCACGTCCCTGGAGCACTGGCATCCCCGCGCCGCGCTTGCGCAACTGCTTGCCCGACTGGATGCCCGCGGACAGATCGATCGTGTGGCGCACGCCGTCGAGGCCGGGGATTTCAATCTGGCCGCCCAGCGCGGCGGTGGTGAAGCTGACCGGGCAGCGGGTGATCAGCGTCGTTCCCTCACGCTCGAACACCGGGTGGCGCTTGATGTGGAGGAAAATGTAGAGGTCGCCCGGCGGCGCGCCGCCCGGCCCAGCCTCGCCCTTGCCCGACAGGCGAATGCGAGTGCCGTTGTCGACGCCGGGAGGGATCTCGATCGCCAGCTTGCGCGCGATGTCGACCCGGCCTTCGCCGCGGCAAGCCTTGCAGGCCTTCTCGATAATTTCGCCACGGCCGTGACAGTTGGGGCACGTCCGCTCGACCATGAAGAAGCCTTGCTGCGCCCGCACCTTGCCGCGCCCGGCACACAGATTGCAGCGCCGCGCCGAAGTGCCCGGTTCCGCGCCCGAGCCATGGCACGGCTCGCAAGTCTGGGCGGTTTCGACCTCGATCTCGGTAGCCTTGCCGTGGAACGCCTCTTCGAGCGCGATTTCCATGTCGTAGCGCAAGTCCGCTCCGCGGCGCGGACCCTGCTGACGGCCGCCGCCGAACGCGCCCCCGAAAATCGTCTCGAAGATGTCGCCCAAATCGCCGAAGTCGGCGCCCTGCCCGCCCCCGACGCCGCCATTCTCAAACGCGGCGTGGCCATAACGGTCATAGGCCGCGCGCTTCTGGGGGTCTGACAGGCACGAATAAGCGGCGCTTACCGCCTTGAACTTCGCTTCGCTCTCGGCGCAGCCGGGATTCTTGTCCGGATGACACTGCATCGCGATGCGGCGGTACGACGACTTGATCGTCTTTTCGTCCGCGGTGCGGTCGACCTCGAGCAGTTCGTAGAAATCGGTGGTGACTGACATTGCCCGTCCCTCAAACGTCGCCCGCCGCCCGCACGATTTGCGCGAGCGGCGGGTTCGGTTTCATCGCAGCATCAGTTCTTGCTGTCGTCGACTTCCGAGAATTCGGCATCGACCACATCGTCGTCTGCCGACTTCTCCGAAGCGCCTCCGTCGGCGCCCGGCGAGGCGCCCGCGGCCTGCTCCTTTTCGTAGATCGCCTGGCCCATCTTCATGGCGAGGTCGGTCAGCGTCTGGGTCTTGGCGGTCATCGCCTCGGCATCGCCGCTTTCGATCGCGGTCTTGGCCTCGGCAATCGCCGCCTCGATCTGGCTCTTGAGATCGGCGTCGATCTTGTCGCCATTCTCCTCGAGCTGCCGCTCGGTGGCGTGGACGAGGCTGTCGGCGTTGTTCTTCGCTTCGGCGCCCTCGCGGCGCTTCTTGTCTTCCTCGGCGAACTGCTCGGCATCGCGCACCATCTGCTCGATGTCGGCATCGCTGAGCCCGCCCGACGCCTGGATCCGAATCTGCTGCTCCTTGCCGGTGCCCTTATCCTTGGCGCTGACGTTGACGATGCCGTTGGCGTCGATGTCGAAGGTCACCTCGATCTGCGGAACTCCGCGGCGCGCCGAGGGGATGCCCACCAGATCGAACTGGCCAAGCAGCTTGTTGTCCGCGGCCATCTCGCGCTCGCCCTGGAACACGCGGATCGTCACCGCCTGTTGGTTGTCCTCGGCGGTCGAATAGACCTGGCTCTTCTTGGTCGGGATCGTGGTGTTGCGGTCGATCATCCGAGTGAACACGCCGCCCAGCGTCTCGATGCCCAAGCTCAGCGGGGTGACGTCGAGCAGGAGCACATCCTTGACGTCGCCCTGAAGCACGCCAGCCTGGATCGCCGCGCCCATCGCGACGACTTCGTCGGGGTTGACGCCGACGTGCGGCTCCTTGCCGAAAAACTCCTTCACCACTTCGCGAACGCGCGGCATCCGGGTCATTCCGCCGACCAGCACGACGTCGTCGATGTCCGAGGCCTTGATCCCGGCGTCGGCGAGCGCCTTCTTCATTGGCTCCTTGGTGCGCTCGATCAGCCCGGCGACCATCTTTTCCAGATCGGCGCGGGTGATCGTTTCCACGAGGTGCAGCGGGGTGGTGCTGCCGCCTTCCATGCGCGCGGTGATGAACGGCAGGTTGATTTCGGTGCTGGCGGTGCTCGACAGCTCGATCTTGGCCTTCTCCGCGGCTTCCTTGAGCCGCTGCAGCGCAAGCTTGTCGGTCTTCAGGTCCATGTTCTCCTTGGACTTGAATTTGGCCGCCAGCCACTCGACCAGCGCGGTGTCGAAGTCCTCGCCGCCCAGGAAGGTGTCGCCGTTGGTCGACTTGACCTCGAACACCCCGTCGCCGATCTCGAGGATCGAAACGTCGAAGGTGCCGCCGCCGAGGTCATAGACCGCGATCGTCTTGCCGTCGTTCTTCTCAAGGCCATAGGCCAGCGCCGCCGCGGTGGGCTCGTTGATGATCCGCAGCACCTCGAGACCCGCGATCGCGCCGGCGTCCTTGGTCGCCTGGCGCTGCGCGTCGTTGAAGTAGGCGGGCACGGTGATCACCGCCTGGGTGACGGTTTCGCCAAGATACGATTCGGCGGTTTCCTTCATCTTCTGAAGGATGAACGCGCTGATCTGGCTGGGCGAATAGTCCTCGCCGCCGGCCTTGACCCAGGCGTCGCCGTTCTTGCCCTTGACGATCGGATAGGGGACAAGCTCGGTGTCCTTCTTGGTCACCGGGTCGTCGAAGCGGCGGCCGATCAGGCGCTTGACCGCGAAAATGGTGTTGTCACCGTTGGTCACCGCCTGGCGCTTGGCGGGCTGGCCGATCAACCGCTCGCCGTCCTTGGTGAACGCGACGATCGACGGCGTGGTGCGCGCACCTTCCGAATTCTCGATGACCTTGGGCTTGCCACCGTCCATGACCGAGACGCAGCTGTTGGTGGTGCCGAGGTCGATACCGATCACTTTTGCCATGTTTTCTGCCTGCTTCCTTTAGAATTGAGACGCCGGAGGTGCTCGCCCCCCATGCTGGGCAGGCAAGGTTCCCCGGCTCCGACCGGCGCGATATAGGGCGGGTTTGGCTTGGCACAAGGCCCGCGCCCGACTAGGCGGAGGCGCAATTGCGGAGGGGAACAAGGTTATGGCGATCAAGGCATTTGCGGCTGGCGCGATGGCGGCATTGGCGCTTGCCCTGGCGTCCTGCGGATCGCAACCGCAGCCCGACGCGAGCGAAACCGCGGTATCCGAGCCAGAAGCGCCGCCGGGGATCACGCTGAGCGATGCCAGGGTTCAACTGCCCCTCGTCTCGGGCCGTCCGGGGGCAGCCTACTTCAGCGTCAGCCAAGCCAATGGCGCCCCGCGCAAGGTGGTCGGCGTCGCGGTCGAGATGGCGGCGCGAGCCGAAATGCACGAGACCAAGGGCGGGAGCATGGCCCCAGTTTCCGAAGTGCCGATCGGCCCCGGCAAGACCGTCAAGTTCGCGCCCGGCGGCTATCACGTGATGCTGTTCGATCTCGACCCAAAGCTTCGCTTCACCAAGGACGTCGAACTGACCGTGACTTTCGACGGCGGCGACAAGGCGAGCACGCGCGCTCCGGTCACGACGATGCAGGAAACGATGGAAATGAGCCACTGAGCGACGCTCACTCCGCCGACATCGTCGCCGCGCCCCCCTGCGCCGCCGGGGGCTCGCGGCCACTGACTTCGGGCGAAATCGAGCTGACCCGCTCGGTCTTCGGCGGCGCGATCGATCTTGGCGACGTATCGATCCGGCGGCGAAAGTGGTTTCCGTTCCAGCCCCGCCGCGTGGCGATGACCCCGCGCGGGCATATCCACTTCCACCCCGCCGCCGACGCCTATTGCGACGATTTCGCGAGTGCCGACCTCAATGCGCAGGGGCTGTTCATTCACGAGATGACCCACGTGTGGCAGACCCAGCGGATGGGCGGGTGGTATCTAGTGCTCATGCGCCACCCGTTCTGCCGCTACGACTATACCATTCGCCCGGGCTGGGCGCTGGAACGGTACGGGATCGAACAGCAGGCCGAAATCGTCCGCCACGCTTTCCAGTTGCGCCGGGGCGCGCGGGTGCGCGGGGCGTTTGCCCGCGAGGTCTACGAGAGCATCCTACCGTTCAGACCGTCGGCAGGCTAGCCAGCGCGAGAATCAGGCACGCGATCGCCGCGCCCAGCGCGGCCAACAAGGCGAGCGCCCCGCCGGTCGAGCGTGGCGAGCGGAGAGGCGGAACTTCTTCTGGGATCTGCCACCCGGTGACCGACGGGCCCAGCAAGGTCACCGGCGGCTCATCGATCGGCGCGCGCAGCAGCGCGGCGCTGACCGCCGCGCGCGAAATCGGCGAGACGAACTCGCAGCCGTAGAACGGCGCCCGGGCCCAGATCACACGCGCCTCGGAAAGATCCGCCATCGGCAGATCGATCGAGACCCGGTCGCCGACCTCGAGACCGTTGGGCGATTCGATCAGCAGCCCGGTTTCGGATAAGTTGCGGACAGTGGCGGTGGCGCCGTCGATGTCCAGCCGCAGCGTCCGCCGCGGCGTGCGGCGCTGTTCGACGTCCTGCGGATCGACAATGATGCGCGCGAGCATGCTCATGACCGGCCTCCTTCGCCGCCATCAAGCATCCGACTCGTTAAAAAGCCGTTTAGGAAATCCGGCAGGACTTTCGTCAGGTGCTTGAGTGGCGCCCTCCAAAGCAGTATCACCTGCAACCATTCCGGGCGGCCGAACCCGCGCCCGGCACCTGGACCCCCATGGAGCTTTCCGATTACGGCCTGTCGCGCACCCGCGGCTTCCTTTCGCCCTACGAGATCGACGAGATCGCCCTGCCCGCGCCGTTCGATCCCATCGTCGCCGCCGCCACCGACCTTTCGGCGCTTCTGACCAGCGGCCGCGTCCGCCATTGGCTGGAGCGTCTGTCCGATCCGATGATCGAGGATTGGGCCGCCACCGCGCCCGAAGACCAGGTCCGCACCGCGATGGTGCGCTACGGCTTCCTCGTCCAGGCCTACGTCTGGGGCGAGCCCGAAGCCCCCGCCACCTGCCCGCCAATCTCGCGCGACCGATCGTCGCATTGGCCGACCGCCTCGGCCAGGCGCCGCTGCTGCCCTACTCCGCCTATGTCCTCGACAACTGGAGCCGGATCGACAAATCGGGGCCGATCGCGCTCGACAACATCCGGATGCACCAGAACTTCCTGGGCGGGATGGACGAGAACTGGTTCGTCATGGTCCACGTCGCGATCGAGGCCGAGGCCGGGGTCATCCTCGACTGCGCGGTCGAACTGGTGAAGGCGGCCGCCGCGGGCGACGCCGCGCAGTGCGAGAGCCTGCTCCACGAAACCGACCTCGCCTGGGAATGCATCTACGCCGCGTTCAAGCGGATGACCGAACGGTGCGATCCCTACATGTATTTCAACCGGGTGCGCCCCTACATCCACGGCTGGGCCAACAACCCGGCGCTCGACGGTGGGCTGATCTACGAGGGCGTCGAGAAATTCGGCGGCAAGCCTCAGGCGCTGCGCGGACAGACGGGGTCGCAATCGAGCATCGTGCCGTCAATGGACGCCTTGTTCGGAGTCCGCCACTCGGACGATCCGCTCAAGCATTTCCTCGACGAACTGCACCAATACCGCCCGGTGCAGCACCGCCGCTTCATCGAAGACCTGGGCGCACGATCGACCCTGCGCGCGTTCGTGGCGCAGACGGGATCGTCGAGCCTGCGCGAGGCGTTCAACGCCAACCTCGAACAAGTCGCCCGCTTCCGCACCCGCCACCTCGAATACGCGGCGAGCTACATCAACAAGCAGGCCGGTTCGATCGCGGGCAACGATCCCGATGTCGGGACGGGCGGAACGCCGTTCATGAAATACTTGAAGAAGCACCGCGACGAGAACCGCGCGCAGGTGGTGTGAGGATCAAGCAACCCGATCAATCGCCCTTCTTCGCCACAGCGACCATCGCCGGGCGGAGCAGGCGATCCTTGATCGTGTAGCCCGCCTGAAGTTCCTGCAGGATCGTTCCCGGCTCCTTGTCGGCGCTGGGAATCTCCAGCATCGCCTGGTGCTGGTGCGGATCGAGGGGTAGGCCGACCGCGGCGATGCGGACAATGCCGTGGAGGCCGAACACCTTGTCGAGCTCGCGGCGGGTCGCCTCGATCCCGGTGACCAGCGACTTCAGCCGCTCGTCGTCGTGCAGTTCGGCGGGGATCGCTTCGAGCGCGCGGCTGAGATTGTCAGACACCGAGAGCATATCGCGGGCAAAGCCGGTGGCGGCATAAGTCCGCGCGTCGGCGATGTCCTTTTCCAGGCGGCGACGGACATTCTGGGTCTCGGCCTTGGCGTAGAGCACTTCTTGCTTCGCAGCCTCCAGATCGCCGCGGAGCAACGCGATCGGGTCATCGTTCGCCGCGGGTGCCTCTTCGCGGTCGATCAGGTCTTCAGGCACTCCGGCCAGTTCGGCCTGGGCGGCTTCGTCTTTGGGGCGCGAGTCGGTATCGTTCATTTCCGCGAAAATCCGTCTGTTCCGATGAGTTTGCCCAGCGACTGGGCGGTGAAATCAACCATGGGGACAACCCGCGCATAATTCAACCGGGTGGGGCCGATCACGCCGACCACGCCGACCACCCGGCCCTCGCCGTCGCGCCACGGCGAGGCGATCACCGACGAGCCCGAGAGCGAGAACAGCCGGTTCTCGCTGCCGATGAATATCCGCGTCGCCTGCGCCTCGCGCGCGGCATCCAGCACCCCGGCGATGGCTTCGGCGCCCTCGAGCTCGTCCAGCAGTTGGCGGACCCGCTCGATGTCGCCCAGCGCAACCTCGTCGAGCAGGTTGGCCTGGCCCCGCACGATCAGCACCGGGCGACGAGCGGCATCCTCGCTCCACATCGCCAGCCCGCGCTCGATCAGGTCGCGGCTCGCGGCGTCGAGCGCGGAACGCCCGGAGGCGATCTCGTCGCGGATCGCTTGCGCGGTCTCGGTGAGGGTCCGCCCGGCAAGGCGGCGGGTCAGGTAATTGCCCGCGGCCTCCAGGGCGGAATGCGGCACGGCGGCGGAAAGCTCGACCACGCGGTTCTCGATTCCGCCATCCTCGGAAACCAGCACCGCCAGGGCCCGGCCCGGCGACAGCGGCACGAAGCTGACCTGGGTCAGCCGCGGTTCGGCGCGCGGGACCATCACCACCCCTGCCCCCGCCGAAAGCGCCGAAAGCACGGCGCTCGCCCCAGCCAGGGCGGTTTCGATCGTCCCGCCCGCCGCCAGCCCGCGCTCGATCTGGGCGCGCTCGGCGGCGGTCGGCTCGGCCACCTGCATGATCCCGTCGACGAACAGGCGCAGCCCCTGATCGGTCGGCCGCCGTCCGGCGCTGGTATGCGGCGCGGCCAGCAGCCCGGCGTCCTGGAGGTCCTGGAGCACCGAGCGGATCGAGGCTGGCGAGAGGCTCACCCCGCCCGTCCCCGCCAGCGTCTTCGAGCCGACCGGCTGCCCGCTCGCCAGATAGCCTTCGACCACCAGACGGAAGATGTCGCGAGCGCGGGCATTGAGTTCGGAGATCGGGGGGGTCGCCATGCTCAGCGTTCTAGTCATCGCGGATCATAATAAAAACCCGCTCGTGCTGAGCTTGTCGATGCAGCACTCTTCCCTTCTCCACCGCCCGAAGTAAGGACGGCCCTTCGACAAGCTCAGGGCGAACGGTTCTGGGATCGAATGGAGTACCCAGAATGCGCCCTTCCGGCCGCGCCTCCGACGAGATGCGTGCGATTTCGATCGAGACGAACTTCACCAAACATGCCGAAGGCTCGTGCCTGATCGGGTTCGGTGATACCAAGGTGCTGGTCACCGCAAGCGTGGAGGAGCGGCTGCCGCCATGGTTGCGGGGCAAGGGCGAAGGCTGGGTCACCGCCGAATACTCGATGCTTCCGCGCGCCACCCACACCCGCGGCAATCGTGAGGCGGCGAAGGGCAAGCAGAGCGGGCGGACGCAGGAAATCCAGCGGCTGATCGGGCGCAGCTTGCGCGCGGTGACCGATCTGAAGAAGCTCGGCGAGCGCCAGATCACCCTCGATTGCGATGTCATCCAGGCCGATGGCGGCACCCGCACCGCGGCGATCAGCGGTGCGTGGGTCGCGCTGCGGCTGGCGGTGCAAGGCCTGATGGCCACGGGCGAGATCAAGGACGATCCGTTGACGCGCAAGGTCGCCGCGGTGAGCTGCGGCATCCGCGGCGGCAACCCGGTGCTCGACCTCGACTATATCGAGGATTCTTCCGCCGACGCCGACGCCAACTTCGTCCTGATCGAGGGCGGCCAGATCGCCGAAGTCCAGGCCACCGCCGAGGGCGCAACCTACGACGAGGAAGGGCTGCTGCGTCTCCTCCGCCTCGCCCGGCTCGGCACCGATCGCATCTTCGCGGCGCAAGCAGTGGCGGTGGCGACAGCCGCGGTGGCGTGATGCGCAGGATCGGCGCCGAACCGCTCGTGATCGCCACGCAAAACGCGGGCAAGCTGCGCGAGATCCAGGCGCTGCTCGATCCTTACGCGGTGAAGTGCATCTCGGCCGGATCGCTGGGCTTGCCCGAGCCGGTGGAGACCGGAACCACCTTCGTCGCCAACGCGCTGCTCAAGGCGCGGGCGGCGGCGGAGGCGGCGCAATTGCCCGCGCTGGCCGACGATTCGGGATTGTGCGTGACGGCGCTGGGCGGGCGTCCGGGAGTCTACACCGCCGACTGGGCCGAGCGGCAGCCGTTCGAAGGCTCACCCGGCCGCGACTGGTACATGGCGATGGGCAAAGTCGAGGGGATGCTGTGCGAGCTCGGCCCCGGTACCCCACGCGACGCGTGGTTCGCCTGTGTGCTCGCGCTGGCCTGGCCCGATGGCGAGCAGGTGGTCTACGAAGGCCGGGTCGACGGAGCCCTGACCTGGCCGCCGCGCGGGACTTTGGGGTTCGGCTACGACCCGGTGTTTGTGCCGGCCGGCGGCTCGGCAACCTTTGCCGAACTCGATCCGGAAGAGAAGCATCGCATCAGCCACCGCGCCGATGCGTTTGCCAAGCTGGTGGCGGAGCAGTTCGGCTAGTCGACCGCCTGGCCGATCACGTTGCCCGCGGGCCAATAGCGGCAGACCAGGATGTCGTTCGTCCTGCCCTGCCCCACCGCACATCCGACCTGCTGCGTGCCCCGCCAGATCAGTTGGGTGTAGTGACCGACATCGTGCCAGCTTCCGGTCGAGGAGACGTTGGGAAATTGGCCGGTGCGGAAATAGCGCACTTCCTCGACGAACCCGCCGATCATCTGTTCGGCCGAGTACCGCCGGGCGGGTCCCATCCACAGGTTCTCGCCCGCGCCGCTGCGATCCTGCGCATGTTCGAACCGATTGCTGCGGGCGAGCGTGTCGGCCCAGTCCTGCGCCTGCGAGGCCAGTTTCGCGCTCCATGACAGGCGCGGCACGCCGACGCGGTCGCGTTCAAGGTTGTGGGCGATCAGCAGGCGTTCTGCAAAGCTCGGGCCTTCCGCCGCGTGCGCCACTTGCGTGGCGAACAGCGCGGCGATAACCGCCGCGACGAAGCTGGCGCCCAGCGCCACCCCGAACCATTTCATGTGCGAACCCCTCGCCCGTCCCTCGTCGCTCCAGATAACACCCATTGCGGTTAACAAAAACCGAAGGTGTCGTGTAAACAGAACGTTATGGCGCTCGCACTCTACATCCACTGGCCATTTTGCGCGCGCAAATGCCCGTACTGCGATTTCAACAGCCATGTCCGGGCCGACGTCGATCAGAAAGCGTGGCGCGATGCGTTGCTCGCCGATCTGGCGCACGAGGCTTCGCTGACCGGCGGGCAGAAACTGGGTTCGATCTTTTTCGGTGGCGGCACGCCTTCGCTGATGCTGCCGGAAACTGTCGCGGCGCTGATCGACGCCGCGGCTCGCCATTGGCAGGTCGCAAACGACATTGAGATCACGCTCGAGGCCAATCCCTCTTCGGTCGAGGCGGCCAACTTCGCCGCGCTCGCCGCCGCGGGGGTCAACCGGGTGTCGCTGGGTTTGCAGTCGCTCGATGACCGCGCGCTGAAATTCCTCGGGCGGCTGCACGACGTGGACGAAGGCCTGGCCGCGCTGGCCACTGCGCAGCGCCACTTCGCGCGGGTGAGCTTCGATCTGATCTATGCACTGCCCGGCCAGTCGCCCGCGGCGTGGGAGGCCGAGCTGGCGCGCGCGCTCGGCTTCGGCACCAGCCACCTCTCGCTCTACCAGTTGACCATCGAGCCGGGCACGCGCTTCGCCACGCTGGTCCGCGACGGTTCGCTCGATCCGCTGGCCGACGATCCGGCCGCCGAGCTGTTCGCGTTGACCCGCGCGATGACCGATGCCGCGGGCATCCCCGCCTACGAAATCAGCAACCACGCCCGCCCCGGCGAGCAAAGCCGCCACAACCTCGCCTACTGGCGCTATTCGGACTACGCCGGGGTCGGTCCGGGCGCGCACGGGCGGCGTGGCGGGATGGCCACGTTGCGCCACAAGAAGCCGGAGAACTGGCTGGAGGCGGTGGCGCGGCAAGGCCATGGGCTGAACGGCGAGACTTCGCTGAGCGCCGCCGAACAGGCCGCCGAGGCGCTGCTGATGGGACTGCGGTTGGGCGAAGGCATCGACCTTGGCGCGATCGCCGACCGCTTCGGCTTTACCGCGGATACGCTGGTGGTGCCGGAAAAGGTGGGGCTGTATGCACGCCTAGGGCTGATCGAGCGGGCAGGCCGCCGCCTGACCGTGACCCCCGCGGGCATGCCGCTGCTCGACGCGCTGCTCGCCGAACTCGTCGCGGCCGCGCTGGTATCGGCATGAGCAGGCATGACCTCTTGGCCGAGTGGAACGGCCATCTCGTCCACGCCCGCCGCCGCTCGCCGCACACGGTGCGGGCTTACGGCGCAGCGGCGGCGCGACTGGTGGCGGCGGTGGACGCCGACGACTGGCAAGCTCTCGCCCGGATCGATACCGCGGCGCTGCGCCGGCACCTTGCCGCACGGCGCGCCGACGGGCTGGTCAACACCTCCGCCGCGCGCGAACTCTCGGCGCTCAAGGCCTTCCTGACCTTCGCCCGCGAACGCGCTGGCGTGGGGGAAGACGGCACGCCGCGAATCCGCGGTCCGCGCGTCAAGAAGGGGATCCCCCGCCCCGTCACGCCCGACGACGCCTCGGGAATCGCCGATACCGTCGCTGAAGCCGCAAGCGCGGCATGGGTCGGGGCGCGCGACCGGGCGGTGTTGCTGCTGCTCTACGGCGCGGGGCTGCGGATCGCCGAAGCGCTGTCGCTGACCGCCGATGCGCTCCCGCTCGGCGAGACGCTGCGGGTGACCGGCAAAGGCGCCAAGCAGCGCGTCGTGCCCGTCCTGCCGGCGGTGCGCGAGGCGGTGGATGCCTACGCTCAGGCGCAACCTTTTGCGTTGCTGCCCGGCACGGCGCTGTTCCGCGGCGAGAAGGGCGGGCCGCTCGCGCCGGGGATGATCCAGAAGGCGATGGCGCGGGCGCGGGTCGCGATGGGCTTGCCCGCCACCGCCACGCCGCACGCGCTGCGCCACAGCTTCGCGACGCACTTGCTCGGCGCAGGCGCGGACTTGCGCAGCCTGCAGGAACTGCTCGGCCACGCCAGCCTCGGATCGACCCAGATCTACACGCAGGTCGATGCGGCGACGCTGCTCGACACCTACCGCAACGCCCACCCGCGGGCCTAGCCCTCGGGCTTCCAGGTCAGCACACGCAAGACGTAACCGCCCACCGCGAGCGTCAAGAACCCCAGCACGACCGGCCCCGCCCAGCGGTTCACCGCCTCGCCGTAGTTCGCCAGCAGATGCCCGCCCTTGATCAGCAGCGCGTTCCACACCGCCGCGCCGGCGAAGGTGAAGACCAGGAACTTCCAGTGCTTCATGTGGGCGAGGCCCGCGGGCAGCGAGACCATCGTCCGCAGCAGCGGCGAGAAGCGCAAGCCGAACACGATCCACTCGCCGTGGCGGCGGAAGAACGCGGCGGCGCGCTCCACGTCGCGCCATTCCAGCGTCAGCCACCTCCCCCAGCGGCGCACGAACGGCTGGAGCCGGGCATAGCCCAAGCGGTCTCCGGCCAGGAACCACACGTAGTTGCCCAGCGTCGAGCCGATCGTCCCGGCGGCCAGCAGCGGCCAAAACGCCATCGTCCCGCGCGCCACGTTGAGCCCGCCGACGCCCATGATCAGCTCGGACGGGATCGGCGGGAAGACGTTCTCCAACGCCATGAGGAACGCGATGCCCCAATAGCCGCCACGCCCGATCAGCTCGATGATCCATTGGCCCATGGCGCGCTCAACGCGCGGGAGAGAAAATCGGGTGCGACGCGATCAGGCGCCCGCCCGCTCCGCCAGCCGCCGCTCGATCGCGTCCCAGATCAGACCCGGCGTGTCGGTGCCGTTGAACTTGTCGATCGCGACGATCCCGGTCGGCGAGGTGACGTTGATCTCGGTCAGCCACCGCCCGCCGATCACGTCGATCCCCACGAACACCAACCCCAGGCGCTTGAGTTCCGGCCCGAGCGCGGCGCAGATTTCCCGCTCCTCGACCGTCAGCACGGTCGCCTCGGCATAGCCGCCTGCGGCCAGGTTGGAACGGAACTCGCCCTCCCCCGGCTTGCGGTTGATCGCGCCCGCGACCTCGCCGTCGACCAGCACGATCCGCTTGTCGCCCGCGGTGACGTCGGGAAGGAACTGCTGGACCATGAACGGTTCGGGCCAGACCTGCCCGAACAGCTCGACCAGCGCAGCCATGTTGGCGCCGTCGCGGCCGATCCGGAACACCGCCTTGCCGGCGTTGCCGTGGAGCGGCTTGACCACGATCTCGCCGTGCTCTGCATGAAACGCGCGGACGTCCTCGAGCCGCCGGGTGACCAGCGTCGGCGGCATGAACCGCGCGTAGTCGAGCACGAAGACCTTCTCCGGCGCATCGCGCACGCTTCGCGGGTCGTTGACCACCAGCGTCTCGCCGGCTATCCGTTCGAGCAGCCAGGTGCCGGTGAGATAGCCGATGTCGAACGGCGGATCCTGCCGCATCAGCACGACATCGGCGTCGCGCCCGAGATCGAGCGAGCGGAATTCGCCCAGCTTGTAGTGATCGCCCGGCACGTGCTGGACCGTCGCGGGCGCTGCCCACGCGAGCACCCGGCCATCCTTCCACGACAGGTCGCGGACGTCGTAGTAGTACAGCTCATGCCCCCGCTCCTGCGCCGAGAGCATCAGCGCGAAGCTCGAATCCCCCCCGATCTGGATCGAGGGCAGCGGGTCCATCTGGACGGCGACACGGATTGTCATGGGCGGGCCTTGTGTGTGATGTCTCGACTTCGCTCGACATGAGCGGGCTTGGTATAAGACCCCCTATCCGCTCATCCCGAGCGAAGTCGAGCGATCGCGCGCAACGCTAAGGCTGCCAGGCGTTGGCGATGTGGCGTGGCCAGTGGCGGGGCGCAAGCAGCAGCACATCGATGCGGATGTCTTCGCCGTCGCGGGCGAACCGCGGGGCCAGCGCTTCGGCCGCGCGGGCGACGCGCTTCAGCCGCCGCGCATCGATCGCCAAATCGCGCTCGGCGGCGGTTGCGCGCCACTTGACCTCGACGAACGCCACGGTCCGCCCGCGCCTGGCGACCAGATCGACCTCCCCGACCGAAACGCGCAGCCGTTCGCCCACGATCCGCCAGCCGTGCAGCCGCAGCCACCATGCGGCGAGGCGCTCGCCGCGGTGGCCGCGTCGTTCGGCCTGAATGCGCCGCGCGGTCATCGGCCCTGCAACTCCAGCGCGCGGGCATACAGCGCCTTGCGGTCCAGCCCATGCATGCGCGCGACTTCGCCCGCGGCGTGCGAAGGCTTGGCGTTCGCCAGGGCCGCGACGAGAAGTTTGTCGATCTCGCCCTCGTCGGGCGCGCCCTCACCGGCCAGCGGCGGTCCGACCAGCAGCACGATTTCGCCCTTCGCCGGGTGCTCGCGATAATGATCGGCGAGTTCGGTCGCACTGCCGGTGCGGCAATCCTCGAACAGCTTGGTCAATTCGCGCGCGACCGCGACGGCGCGTCCGGGCAAGGCGGCGCCGATCGCATCGAGCGAGGCGACGAGGCGCGGCCCGGATTCGTAAAAGACCAAAGTCGCGCGAACAGTCGCCAATTCCTCAAGCGCCTCGCCCCGCGCCTTGGCTTTGGGTGGCAGAAACCCCGCGAACAGAAACCGGTCGGTCGGCAGGCCGGCAAGCGTCAGCGCGACGATTCCCGCGCTCGGCCCGGGCAGGCTGGTCACCGCGATTCCCCCGCTCGCGCGCCTCGCGGACCAGGCGAAACCCGGGATCGGAGATCAACGGCGTTCCGGCGTCGCTGACGAGGGCGACCGCGGCGTCCGTCGCCAGCCCGAGAATGCCCTCGCGCGCCCGCTCGTCGGCGTGATCGTCATAGCGGATCATCCGCGTCTTCGCGCCGAGATGGTGGAGCAGCTTGCCCGTCACCCGGGTATCCTCGCAGGCCACCGCAGCCACGCCTCGCAACGTCTCCGCTGCGCGGTGGGTGATGTCGCCGAGATTGCCAATCGGCGTGGCGACGATGTAGAGGCCAGCTTTCAGCGAAGGTTCAGGCGTTTGGCTCATGCGCGCCCGTCCATGGACCAGTCACGCGGGGAGCGGCAAGCAATGATCGAGAAGAGGGCGCTGTTGCGCAACCTGGCGCTGGCGAGCGCGATCGTGCTGGTCGCCGGGTGCAAGGTCATCCCCAAGGGCCCGCCGGTCAGCGGACCGGGGCCGGTCGCGACCGAAGCACCGGGCAGCACCCTGCCGACCGACCGCGAACGCCACCGCATCGCCTTGCTGGTTCCCCTGTCGGGCACCAACGCCGGGGTGGGCCAGAGCCTGGCCAACGCGACGACGATGGCGCTGCTCGATACCAATGCCCAGAACCTGCGGATCACCACCTACGATACCGCCACCGGTGCGCAGAGCGCCGCGTCGCGGGCGCTGGCCGACGGCAACAAGCTGATCCTGGGGCCGTTGCTCAACGAGGACGTGCGCACCGTCGCCGCGATGGCCCGCCCCGCGCACGTGCCGATGATCACGTTCTCCAACGACAGCAGCGTGGCCGCCGAGGACGTGTTCGTGCTCGGCCACGTTCCCGCGCAAGCGGTGGCGCGCGTGGTCTCGTTCGCCCGGGCCAAGGGCATGAGCCGCTTCGCCATGCTGGCGCCGGGCGGCGAATACGGCCAGCGCGCCGCTGGCGCCTACACCGCCGCGGTGCGCGCCGCGGGCGGTAGCATCGTCGCCAGCGAACCCTACGATCGCGGCAACACCTCGATCACCAGCGCGGCGGGAAGGCTCAAGGCCAAGGGCGGCTACGAGGCGGTGCTGATCGCCGATGGCGCGCGGATGGCGGTGCGCGCCGCGCCGATGCTCAAGGCGGTCGGGGCGGTCGCCCCGCGCATCCTGGGCACCGAGCTGTGGGCCGGGGAAAGCACCGTGCTCGCCACGCCCGCGCTGCGCGGAGCCTGGTTCGCCGCCGTATCCGACGCGCGCTACGCCAAGTTCGTCTCCAGCTACAAGGCGCGCTTCGGCGCGTCGCCCTATCGCATCGCCACCTTGGGCTATGACGGGGTGCTGCTGACGCTCAACGTCGCGCGCGATTGGAAGCCGGGCAGCCTGTTCCCCACGCGCAAGCTGGGCGATCGCGGCGGTTTTCTCGGCCTCGACGGGGCGTTCCGCTTCGCCGACGACAATGTCGCCGAGCGCGCGTGGGAGGTCCGCGAGGTCGGCGGCGGGATCGTCGCCCCTGCTCCCACCCGCTTCGGCAACTGATCCCGCGCAGGTTGTCCCAAACTACCGCGCGCCGGATGCTTGTCGAAGCGCCCGCGCGCGGTTAGCCGCCAGGCATGGCCAAGGACCTGTTCGACAAACTCCCCGCCGGCACCGGCAGCGATTACGATAGCGGCGCGATCGAGGTTCTCGAAGGGCTCGAGCCGGTGCGCCGCCGCCCGGGGATGTACGTCGGCGGGATCGACGAGCGCGCGCTCCACCATCTTGCCGCAGAGGTCCTCGACAACGCGATGGACGAGGCGGTGGCGGGGCACGCCAACCGCATCGAGGTTACGCTCGAGCCGGGCAACAGGCTGACGATCAGCGACAACGGCCGTGGCATGCCGGTCGACGAGCACGCCAAGTTCCCCGGCAAGTCGGCCCTCGAGGTGATCCTGACTACGCTCCATTCGGGCGGCAAGTTCTCGGGGAAAGCATATGCCACCAGCGGGGGCCTGCACGGCGTGGGGGTCAGCGTGGTCAATGCGCTGTCGAGCCACACCCGCGTCGAGGTCGCGCGCAACAAGGAACTCTACGCGCAGGAATTTTCGCGCGGCTTGCCTTTGGGTCCGCTCAAGACGATCGGCGCCACCCCCAATCGTCGCGGCACCACCGTCACCTTCGTCCCCGACATCGAAATCTTCGGCGAGGATGCGAAGTTCAAGCCGCAGCGGCTGTTCCGCCTCGCCCGCTCGAAGGCCTACCTGTTCGCCGGGGTCGAAATCCGCTGGAAGTGCGCGCCCGCGTTGATAGCCGACGATACCCCGACCGAGGCGGTGTTCCAGTTTCCCGGCGGGCTCGCCGATCACCTTGCCGAACAGATCGGCACGCGCGAGTGCGTGACCACCAAGGCCTTCAGCGGCAGCCATGAGTTTCCGGGCGACGCGGCGGGGCGAGTCGAATGGGCGATCGCCTGGCCGTTGTGGTCCGACGGCGCCTACAGTTGGTATTGCAACACCATCCCGACCCCCGACGGCGGCACCCACGAACAGGGGCTGCGCGCCGCGCTGGTCAAGGGCATCCGCGCCTTCGCCGATCTCGTCGGGGCGAAGAAGGCCAAGGACATCGCGCCCGAGGACATCGTCACCGGCAGCGAGATCATGCTCTCGCTGTTCATCCGCGAGCCGCAGTTCCAGAGCCAGACCAAGGACCGCCTGACCAGCCCCGAGGCCGCGCGGCTGGTCGAGAACGCGGTGCGCGACCACTTCGACCATTTCCTCGCCGACAACATGGACCGCGGTAAGGCGCTGCTCGCCCACGTGATGGAGCGGATGGACGAGCGCCTCGCGCGCAAGGCGGAGCGCGAGATCAAGCGCAAGACCGCGACCAACGCGCGCAAGCTGCGGCTGCCCGGCAAGCTTACCGATTGCAGCGGCGAAGGCAGCGGCGAGACCGAGCTGTTCATCGTCGAGGGCGACAGCGCGGGCGGCAGCGCCAAGCAGGCGCGCGACCGCAAGACCCAGGCGATCCTGCCGATCCGCGGCAAGATCCTCAACGTCGCCAGCGCCACCGCCGACAAGATCCGCGCCAACAGCGAGATCGCCGACCTCGGCCTCGCGCTCGGCTGCGGCACCCGCAAGGACTGCAACGCCGACAACTTGCGCTACGACCGGGTGATCATCATGACCGACGCCGATGTCGACGGCGCCCACATCGCCACGCTGCTGATGACCTTCTTCTTCCAGGAGATGCCCGACATCGTCCGCCGCGGGCACCTGTATCTGGCGCAGCCCCCGCTCTATCGGCTGACGTCCGGGGCGACCTCCGCCTACGCCCGCGACGACGCCCACCGCGCCGAACTCGAACGCACGACGTTCAAGGGCAAGAAGGTCGATGTCGCCCGGTTCAAGGGGCTGGGCGAGATGAACCCCTCGCAGCTGCGCGAAACCACGATGGCCCCGGCGACGCGCGGCTTGCTCAAGGTCACCCTGCCCCCCGAGGCCGAGGGCCGCGCGGCGGTCAAGGACCTGGTCGATCGCCTGATGGGCCGCGATCCCGCGCAACGCTTTCACTTCATCCAGAACCGCGCCGGGGAACTCGACCCGGAGCTGATCGACGCTTGATTCTCGGCTTGCAAGGTAGCAGCCCGCAACCTATCCGCTTAACCGAACGGTTAAACGAACAGGACTCGGGCGAAGATGACCACCCTTACGCAAACCCAGCGCTTCGAAGGCACCAAGGATTACGTCGCGACCGACGATCTCAAGGTCGCGGTCAACGCCGCGGTCCTTCTGCGCCGGCCCCTGCTGGTCAAGGGCGAGCCGGGCACCGGAAAGACGGTTCTGGCGCACGAGATCGCCAAGGCGGTCGGCGCGCCGCTGATCGAGTGGAACGTCAAGTCGACCACCAAGGCGCAGCAGGGCCTGTATGAGTACGACGCGGTCGCCCGCCTTCGCGACGGCCAGCTCGGCGACGAGCGGGTCCACGACATCTCCAACTACATCCGCCGCGGCAAGCTGTGGGAAGCATTCACCGCACCCAAGCTGCCCGTGCTGCTGATCGACGAGATCGACAAGGCCGACATCGAGTTCCCCAACGACCTGCTCCAGGAACTCGATCGGATGAGCTTCGACGTCTACGAGACCCACGAACGTATCGAGGCGCGCGAACGTCCGATCGTGGTCATCACCAGCAACAACGAGAAGGAGCTGCCCGACGCGTTCCTGCGCCGCTGCTTCTTCCACTACATCAAATTTCCCGACCGCGACACGATGCAGGCGATCATCGACGTCCACTTCCCAAACATTCAGAAGATTCTCGTCAGCAAGGCGATGGACATCTTCTACGAGGTCCGTGAGGTACCGGGGCTCAAGAAGAAGCCGAGCACCAGCGAACTGCTCGACTGGCTCAAGCTGCTGCTGAACGAAGACATGCCGCTCGACGTCCTCCAGAACCGCGATCCGGCCAAGGCCATTCCGCCCTTGCACGGCGCGCTGCTCAAGAACGAGCAGGATGTGATGCTTTTCGAGAAGCTCGCATTCATGGCGCGGCGGCAGGGGTAGGCAAGTGCACACCGGGCGGTGCCTATGCGGCGCGGTGACGCTCTCGATCGCGGGCGACGCGATCGGCGCGCGGACTTGCTGGTGCCGTGATTGCCAGAAGTTCGGCGGCGGCAACGGTACAACCAACGCCTTCTTCCGCGTCGATGACATCGCCCATACGGGTGCCCTGAACTGGTACGAAAGCATCGCCGACAGCGGCAACACCACGCACCGCGCGTTCTGTCCGAAATGCGGTTCGCACGTCTTCACCAAAGGCTCGGGCGCGCCGCACTTGAGCGGAGTGCGGGTGAGCATTCTCGACGACAGCGATCTGTTCGCGCCGCAAGCTGTGATCTGGACCAGCAGCGCTCCGCGCTGGGCAGCGCCCGATGCACGCCTGCCGAACTTTCCCAAGGCCCCGCCACCTCCGCCGGCCAAGGACTGACGCGATGTTCTTCAACTTCATCGACGAGTTGCGCGAGGCGGGGATAAAGGCTTCGTTCAAGGAGCACCTGACGCTGCTCGAGGCGCTCGACAAGGACGTGATCGACCAGACGCCCGAGGCGTTCTACTATCTCAGCCGCGCGACCTTCGTGAAGGACGAGGGCCTGCTCGACCGCTTCGACCAGGTGTTCAACAAGGTCTTCAAGGGCCTGCTCACAGACTATGGCCAGAAGCCGGTCGATGTCCCCGAGGACTGGCTGAAGGCCGTCGCCGAGAAGTTCCTCAGCCCCGAGGAGATGGAGGCTATTAAGGCGCTTGGTTCCTGGGAAGAGATCATGGAGACGCTCAAGAAGCGTTTGGAAGAACAGCAGAAACGGCATCAGGGCGGCAACAAGTGGGTCGGTACCGGCGGTACCTCGCCCTACGGCAATTCGGGCTACAATCCCGAAGGCGTCCGCATCGGCGGCGAAAGCAAACACAAGCGCGCGCTTAAAGTCTGGGAAAAGCGCGAGTTCGCCAACCTCGACAACACCCGCGAACTCGGCACCCGCAACATCAAGATCGCGCTGCGCCGCCTGCGCCGCTTCGCCCGCGAAGGCAACGCCGAGGAGCTCGATCTCGACGCGACGATCGACGGCACCGCGCGCCAGGGCTGGCTCGACATCCACATGCGGCCCGAAAGGCACAATGCGGTCAAGGTGCTGCTGTTCCTCGACGTCGGCGGCTCGATGGATCCGTGGATCAAGCTGTGCGAAGAGCTGTTTTCCGCAGCAAGCTCCGAGTTCAAGAACCTCGAGTTCTTCTACTTCCACAACTGCCTCTATGAGAGCGTGTGGAAGGACAACCGCCGCCGCTGGTCTGAACGAACCCCGACCTGGGACATCCTCCATAAGTTCGGCCACGACTACAAAGTCATCTTCATCGGCGACGCCGCGATGAGTCCCTACGAGATCAGCCACCCCGGCGGCTCGGTCGAGCACTTCAACGAAGAATCGGGCGCGGTGTGGGTCGATCGCGTCGCTCACATCTATCCGGCGACGGTCTGGCTCAATCCGGTGCCCGAAAAGCAGTGGGGCTATTCGCAATCCACCAAGATGATCAAGGACATGGTCGGCGGCAGCATGTTCCCGCTGACCCTGGCCGGGCTCGACGATGCGATGCGGGAACTCACGCGCAAGAAGCATTGAGTGGACCGCGATACGGCGTTTTAAAACCTGTGACTTTCGCCGGTAAACCTCTGCGCGGATTGCACTTTTTCTAAAGGCGCTGTGGCCTTCGGGAACGAGGGGCGTGGAGCGTCGGCGCCGCCACCCGAGACGGCTCCTCATCGACTGGTCTTGCGAACAAACCATGAATCTCGCGTACGCTGCTGGCGCCCCTGTAGGAAAATGAATTCGGCGGTATCACCGGTGTGCCTTGAACCGTTCCAGGCGCTGGCCACCTAGCCTCTCATGACCCAACGCCTCCCCGCCCTGTTTCTCGGCCACGGCTCGCCGATGACCACGATCACCGATGGCCCCGAACGCCGCGCGTGGCAGGAACTGGGCCGCACGTTGCCCCGCCCTCGCGCAATCCTGGCGATCACCGCGCACTGGGAAACGCACGGCCGGACGCACCTGACGGCCGGCGAAAACCCTCGTACGATCCACGACTTTCGCGGTTTCCCGCAGGAACTCTTTGACATCCGCTACCCCGCGCCGGGTTCGGCATGGCTGGCGGATCGCGTCGGGGAATTGCTCGGCGAGGATCGCATCGTCCGGGACGATACCTGGGGTTTCGATCACGGCGTGTGGGGCGTGCTCCAGCCGATGTACCCGGAGGCCGACATTCCGCTGGTGGCAATGAGCCTCGACCGCTCGCTGACACCGGCCGAACATCTTGCGCTGGGCGGCAAGCTCGCGCCGTTGCGCGACGAGGGTGTGCTGATCGTCGCCAGCGGCAATGTGGTCCACAACCTGGCGCTGTGGCGACAGGTGGCGGGGACGCAGCCCGAGTGGGCGCTGGCGTTCCGCGAGGAGATCAACGCCGCGCTGGCGGTCGGTGACGAAGCCCCACTTCTTTCCGCCGCAGCGCTGAGCGATGAACCCGCCACATTCGCGGTAAACAGCGGCGAGCATTTCCTGCCGCTGCTCTACGCCGCGGGCGCAAGGCTGCCGGGGGATGAGGTGGCGATCTTCAACGATACGCTGGATGGGGCGCTCTCGATGACGTCTGTCGCTGTCGGAGACGTTTTGGCGCTTCAGCCCTCGCATTGACGCGCGCGTGGTTGCGTGTTCCCCTGCGCGAGGCGGCGGACCTTGACGGTCATGCGCGTGGCACCGGGGGGGCACCATGTCCGAAGCTTCGCAGGCAGCCTCAGGCAGCGAGATGTTCGACAAGCGCGAAGCACGGCGCGCCGTGGCCGCGGCAGGTGTCGGCAACGCGCTCGAGTTCTACGACTTCGTCACCTTCACCTTCTTCGCGATCCAGATCGGCCGGACCTTTTTTCCATCGAGCAGCGATTATGCCACGTTGATGGCCTCGTTCGCTACTTTTGGCGCCGGCTTCCTGGCTCGCCCGGTCGGGGCCTGGTATCTCGGCCGCCTGTCAGATCGCACCGGTCGAAAGCCCGTCCTGATGCTCAGCATGGTGTTGATGGGCTTGGGCACGAGCATGCTGGTTTTCACCCCGGGCTACGCGACGATTGGAATCGCGGCGCCGGTGCTCGCGATTGTTGCACGGCTGGTTCAGGGATTCGCCCTAGGCGGTGAGGTGGGCGCTGCCTCCAGCTACATGATCGAAGCTTCCGCCCAGCATCGTCGCGGGTGGGTGATCAGCTGGCAGCAGGCCAGCCAGCAGATCTCTGGAGCTTGCGGCGCGGCCGTAGGTCTCATGATCAGCCTGACGATGTCCGCACAAGACCTTCAAACCTTTGGATGGCGAATAGCGCTTGGCGCGGGTCTGGTGATCGTTCCCTTCGCATTGGTCATTCGGAAATCCATTCCTGAAACCCACGGCGATGCCGCCAGGCCGGTGCTGTCCCCGCCTGCTGACGCGTCATACATACGGACTTGCGTGATCGGCTGCATCCTCATCGCATCGGGGACGATTTCAACCTACGCATTCAATTATCAGGCCAGCTATGTGCAGTCGAAGCTGAATTTCCCACCGAGCGTCGCGCTCGCGGGGCAGGTTTCCGGATACGTGATCGGCTTGATATTTTCGCTGGGCGGCGGCGCGCTGAGCGATCGCTTCGGACGCAAACCGTTCATCGTGGGCAAGCCGATTGCTCTACGCTGCGATGATCACGCCAATACTGAGCTGGCAACTGGCCTCTCCTGAGCCTGCGGTGACCATCGCCGCTGCCGCGCTGTTGGTCATGCCCGTGGCGATTGGCGCAGGAGCGATCTACGCGGCTATCGCGGAGATGCTGCCGCAGCAAACCCGCGCGACGTCACTCGCGCTGATCTACACCCTGCCGGTCACCTTGGTCGGCGGCACCACGCAGCTCGTGCTGGAATGGCTGATCCACGTCACCGGCGATCCCCTGTCGATCTGCTGGTACCTGACTGCGGTCGCCCTCATCGCAGCGATTGCCGGTATGTTCCTGCCCGAAAGCGCGCCGGTACGGCGAAACGCGGCTCCCGAACTGGCGCTGGCCTGACGCGTTAGAACTTGTTGTCCCGGGGAAACCCGCCCGGAGGCAATCTCCCGGCAGCCCCCCGCGCCACCTTCCACAAGCGCATATCGCTCTCGGTCCGCGTCCGCCCCGTCTCGCCGCCCATCTTCCAGCTCAGCCCGTCCTCCAGCCTCAGCGTGGTCGCGTCGGCCAGGCCACCGTCCTTGTAGCGTTGCAGCGTCACGCCCTGCCCGCGCGCCATTACGGGCAGCTCCTCCAGATTGAACAGCACAAGCTTTCGATTTTCGCCGACCACGGCGACGTGGTCGTGTTCGGGAGGTATTTCGCGGACAACCGCCAGCTTGACCCCGGGCTTGGTGGTGACCACGCCCCTGCCCTTGCGGGTCTCGGCCAGAAGTTCGTCGCTTTCGGCGGCGAACCCGCGCCCAACATTCGAGGCCAGCAGCAACTGTGCCTTAGGCTTGTGAACCAGAAGCGCCACCACCTGGGCTTCCGGATCTATGTCGAGCATCGTCCGTAGCGGTTCGCCGAAGCCGCGCGCGCCGGGGAGTTTGTCGGCGCCCAAGGTATAAAACCGCCCGTTGTCCGCCGCGATCAGCAGTTTGTCGGTGGTCTGGGCGTGGAGCGCGAAGGCGGGGCCGTCGCCTTCCTTGAACTTGAACTCGCGATCGAGCGGTTCGTGGCCCTTGGCCGCCCTAATCCACCCACGGGCCGAGAGGATAACCGTCACCGGCTCCTTCTCGATCATCGCGTCCATGCTGAACTCGCGCGTCGGCGCGGCCTCGGCGATGGTGGTGCGGCGGCGGCCGAGCAAGGTGTCTTCGGCGTAGTCCTTGCGCAACGCGGCCAGATCGCGCTTGAGCCGGGTGCGCTGGCGCGCCGGGCTTTCGAGCAGCTTCTGAAGCTCGTCGCGCTCGGCCAACAGGTCGGAGTGCTCCTTGCGCAGCTCCATTTCCTCTAGTTTGCGCAAGCTCCGCAGCCGCATATTGAGGATCGCTTCGGCCTGGCGGTCGGTCAATTCAAACTCGGCCATTATCACCGGCTTGGGCTCGTCCTCGGTGCGGATGATCGCGATGATCCGGTCAAGGTTCAGAAAGGCGACGATGAAGCCTTCGACCAGCTCGAGCCGCGCCGCGATCTTTTCCAGGCGGTGTTGCGAGCGGCGGATCAGAATCTCGATCTGGCTCTTGATCCATTCCTGGAGCACCAGCTTGAGGCTGAGCACGCCGGGCGTGCGTCCGGCGTCGAGAACGTTGAGGTTGAGCCCGAAGCGGGATTCCAGATCGGTCAGCTTGTAGAGCGATTCCTTGAGCAGTTCGGGATCGACGTTGCGGCTTTTCGGCACGAACACGAGCCGGATCGCCTCGTCGCTCTCGTCGCGGATATCCTCGAGGATCGGCAGTTTGCGATCGGCGATCAGTTGGGCGATCTGCTCGATCAGCTTGCCCTTCTGCACCTGGTACGGGATTTCGCTGATCACCAGCTGCCACTGGCCGCCCGCCAGCTTCTCGACGCCGCTGTCCTCCCACACGCCGTCCTTGCCGCGCCCGATCGAGAACCGGCCGCGCAGCCGGATCGCGCCCTTGCCGGTCTCATAGGCAGCTGAGATCGCCGCGGGGCTGTCGACCACCACTCCGCCGGTGGCGAAGTCGGGACCGTGGAACACCTGCATCAGCTCGGCATGCTCGGCGTGGGGGTTGTCGATCAGCAGCAGCGTGGCGTCGACGATCTCGGCTACGTTGTGGCTCGGAATGTTGGTGGCCATGCCGACCGCGATCCCGCTCGACCCGTTAGCGATCAGGTTGGGAAACAGCCCGGGAAATATCTCGGGCTCTTCGTCCTCGCCGTTGTAGGTCGGGTGGTAGTCGACCGTGCCGTCTTCGAGACCGGCCATCAACTGGATCGCGGTCCTCGTCAGGCGCGCTTCGGTGTAGCGATAGGCGGCAGGGTTATCGCCGTCGATGTTGCCGAAGTTGCCCTGCCCCTCGACCAGCGGATAGCGTAGCGAAAAATCCTGCGCGAGCCGGACCATCGCGTCGTAGACCGACTGATCGCCGTGCGGATGGTACTTGCCGATGACGTCGCCGACCACGCGCGCCGATTTCTTGTAGGCCTGTCCGGGATCGAGCCTGAGCTGGCGCATCGCCCAGAGCAGGCGGCGGTGCACCGGCTTCAGCCCGTCGCGCAGATCAGGCAGCGAACGCGCGGTGATCGTCGAGAGCGCATAGACGAGGTACCGCTCGGACAGCGCGCTGTCGAACGGGGCATCGACGATCGCGTCGAAGGGATCGGGGCTGGTGGTGTCGGTGGGCATTGCGCCGCCGCCCTAGCAGGCGCGGACTCGGCCCGCCAAGGCTCAGCGCCGCTGCATGTCCACAGCTTCGCCCGGTATCCGCACCTCCAGGCCATCAAGGGCGGGGTTCAGGACGATCTGGCACGACAGGCGGCTGGTCCGGGTGACCTGAGCGGCGAGGTCGAGCATGTCTTCCTCGTCGTCGACCGCGGGCGGCAGCCGATCGAACCATTCGGGCGCGACGATGACGTGACAGGTCGAGCAGGCCATCTGCCCCTCGCAGGTGCCTTCGAGCGGCATTCCCGCCGCCTGTCCTACTTCGAGCAGGCGGTCGCCCGCTTTGGCGCTGGCGGACACGCGCTCGCCCTTCTCGGTGACGAACGTGACGGTGACGCTCACAAGCCCCTGGCTCGCGGCGGCATCGCGGATCATCGCAGCGGCGTCCTGCACTTCGGCCAGCGTGGTGTAGCGGCCGAAGCCGAGCCGGATCGACGACTTGGCCTGAGCATCGCTCAGTCCGATCGCGCGCAGGACGTGGCTGGGACGGCCCGATCCGCTGGCGCAGGCCGATCCCGCGCTGAACGCAAGCTCGCGGCAGTCCGACATGAGGCGGGCGACATCGAGGCCATCTCGGCGCAAGTTGAGGTTGCCCTTCCAGCGCGCGATGGCGCTGCCGTTGAGCGTCCATCCGGGGAGCGCCGCGCGCAAGGTTTCCCACAGGTTTTCCACATGCTGTGCCTCGCTTGTCCGCAGCTTTAGCGCAAGCGCCGCGGCGGCCCCGAACCCTGCGCACAGCGCCGGGCTGAGCGTGCCCGAACGCAAGCCTTGCTCCTGTCCGCCGCCGCGTGTCGCCGGCCTCAGCTCGATCCCGTCGCGTACCCACAGCGCGCCGATGCCCTTTGGGCCGTATATCTTGTGCGCAGAAACCGCGATCAAATCGGTGTCGGCGGGCGGCGCGAGTTTGCCGGCACCCTGCACCGCGTCACAGACGAACAGCGCGCCCATCGCCCGGGCCCGGCGAGCGAGCGCGGCTATCGGCTGGATCGTGCCGATTTCGTTGTTGACCTGCATCACCGCGATCAATCCGAGGTCGTCGCGTAGCGGTACGTCTGGATCGACCATACCTTCACCATCGACAGGCAGGACGACCGCGCACGGATCCCATTCCTCCGCCGTGTCGAGCACGGCCGCGTGCTCGACCGCAGAAACCGTCATGATCTTGGTATCGCTGCCGAAGATCGCCAGATTGAGCGCCTCTGTCGCGCCCGAGGTGAAGATCACGCGCCCGCCCGGCGGAAACAGCCCCGCCACCTGCTCGCGCGCCACCTCGACCGCAGCCGCCGCCGCGCGCCCGGGCCGGTGCGGCGAATGCGGGTTTGCGAACCCCATCGCTTCCGGCCCGCTCAGCCACGGCAGCATCGTTTCGCGCGCCTCGGGCGCGAGCGGCGTGGTGGCCTGGTAGTCGAGGTAGATCATCGCGTATCCCCGGCCATCGCCAGCCACACCTCGCGGAACCGTTCGATATCGGCGTTCGTGGTGGTCCACCCCAGACTCACCCGAATTGTCCGGTCGGCCAGATCGGCGCTGAGCCCCATCGCCTGCAACACATGACTGCGGCGCAGGCTGCCTGACGAGCATGCACTGCCCTGGCTGATCGCGATTCCCGCCATGTCGAAGCGCATTAGCTGCGCGCTGCCCGCCAGCCGCGGCATCGCGATGGCGTGAATATAGGCGGTCGGATCATCGAGCAGATCGCCAAGCCAGGTTCCGCCCGCAGCGCGGACATCGTCGGCGAAGCGCATCATCGCCTCGCAGGGTCCATGCCCCAGATAGGGATAGTCGCAGTCCTCCAGCGCGGCCGCCATGCCGAGAATGCCCGGCAGGTTCTCGGTCCCCCGGCGGTAGCCGCGTTCGTGGCCGCCATCGGGTGCCAGCATCTCGAACTCGCGGACCAGCAGCGCGCCGGCCCCGATCGGCCCGCCGAACTTGTGCGCGGCAACGATCGCCATGTCGATGTCGTGCGGCATCCGATACTTGCCCGCGTTCTGCGCAACGTCGCAGACGATCAGGCCCCCGGCATCGTGGACACTCTCGACCAGATCGCCCAAGTTCTGCGAATTGCCGGTCTCCGAATTGATCCGCTGGATCGCGACCACCGGATTGCTCGCCTTGGCCAGCACCGCTTCCATCCGCTCCTGATCGACAGCGCCATCGGGCAGGATCGCCAGTCGCGGCGCGCCGGGCGCGGCCGCGAGCACGGCATCGTGTTCGACCCCGCTGACGAAACGCTCGCTGGCATTGGCCCGGCTCATCGCGATCGCCGCCGCTTCGCTTGCGCCGCTGGTGAAGATCACCTCGCCGTCCCACTTGAACGCTTCGGCGATCCGCTCACGGGCATCTTCCAGCGCCGCCCGCGCCGCCCGCCCGGCCTGGTGCGGGCTTGACGGGTTGGCCCACATCGCGAACCCCTCGCGCATCGCCTCGGCCGCCGCGGGGCGCAGCGGGGTGGTTGCGGCATGGTCGAGATAGATCCTGTCGGTCATGCCAAATCGCCCCGGCGCGGGACGGCGAGTCCTTCAAGTTGCTTTCACGAGCGTCGTTTCTATATAGCGCGCGGTTCTAATCCAGCCCCGTCGCGCGCTTCGCACCGGTCGCACACCAGGAACGTCATGCCCTCAGTTATCTTTCCCGGTCCCGAAGGCCGTCTCGAAGGCCGTTTTCAGCCGTCCCCGCGCCCGCGTGCGCCGGTTGCGATGATCCTTCATCCGCATCCCCACGGCGGAGGCACGATGAACGACCGGATTGTTCAGGCGCTCTACAAGACCTTCGTGGCGCGCGGGTTTGCCACGCTGCGCTTCAATTTTCGCGGGGTGGGCCGCAGCCAGGGCAGCTTCGACAACGGTATCGGCGAGCTTTCCGACGCCGCAGCCGCGCTCGATTGGGTGCAGTCCATCCACCCCGAGGCACAGACTACGTGGATCGCCGGGTTCAGCTTCGGCGCGCTGATCGGGATGCAGTTGCTGATGCGGCGGCCCGAAATCCGCGGGTTCATCTCAGTCAACCCGCCCGCCAACATGTATGATTTCAGCTTCCTTGCCCCCTGCCCCGCATCCGGAATCATCGTCCAGGCGGCGCAGGATACCGTCGTCACCCCCAACGCGGTGCAGAAGCTGGTCGACAAGCTGCGCACCCAGAAGCACATCACGATCCATCACGACGAGATCCCGCGCGCCAACCACTTCTTCGAGAACGAGATCGACGACATGATGCACTCGGTCGACAACTATCTCGACATGCGCCTCTCGCCGGATTCCCCGATCAAGTAGGCGTTACCCGAAAGATTTCTGCACCGGCGCGTCTCCCGAGGCGTCGGGTAGCGTCCAGATGCCCACGTTGACCAGTAGGACCGCGACGAGCAGCGCCATCAGCGCAGGACGCCTCCGCTCGCCGCGCCGCCAAAGTGCGATGGCGCCGCCCGTCAGGGCTATCGCAGCAAGCATCGCCAGCGAGAGCGCTGCCGACAGCAGGGGCTAACGCCTACCGCCGAGCACTGAGCCGAGCACGCTGCCCAGAATGCTCCCGCCCAGGCCGCCGCCTTGTCCACCGGCCAATCCTCCAAGGATCGGCCCAAGCACTGAACCTAGCCCGCCCCCTGCTTGCGCGATTGTGAGGACAGGTAACCCGCGACTAGCATCGCGAGGATGGGCAGCATCTTTTTGAGCAGAGCCGGATCTAGGCCGCTGTGCTGGGCGGCGTGGCCGGCGACATCACGGCTGACTTCTTTCGATCCGAAGATCTGGCCGAGGATCGTGTTGCCCTTGTCGATCTCCGTCGGTTCTGGGCCGGTGACGTTGCTGGCCAAGGCGCCACCACCCAAGGATTCGAGGATTGCGCCAATCCCTCCAGTACCGCTCTCGCTTTCTTGCACCGAGCTGTTTCCAAAGCCGCGCAGGATGGAGGGCAGCAATGCACTCGCGCCTTGCTCCGCTTGGGCCTCCGAAATGCCGAGCTGGCTGGCGATCGCGCCTATTCCGCCCTGCGAGCGGAGGATTTGAGTCAGATCCATGGATTCGTCCTCTCATCCCGTCCCCGCAGGCTGTACCCGCTTGCCAAGGCTAGGCAATGCGGAACCTTTGTCGCCGCCGAACGCTTGGGAGTGGGCGCACCCGTTTGGGATGAGGAGCACTGGCGATGAGCATTTTCGGCAAGATCAAGGATGCGATCTTCGGCCACAAGGCGCAGGCCCAGACACCGCCGCCGGCAAGCGCAGCGTCAACCGAAGGCGGAACCATTGCTCCGCAGCCCCAGCCGGCCACTCCCGCCGCGGTTTCCGAGGTGGATGTCCAACAGAATCTGGAGCAGATGGGTCAGGGCAAGAACCTCAACTGGCGGACTTCGATCGTCGATCTGATGAAGCTGCTTGGCATCGATTCGAGCCTGGACAACCGCAAGGAACTCGCCCGCGAGCTCGGCTACACGGGCGATCTTGACGGCAGCGCTGAGATGAACATCTGGTTGCATAAGGCGACGATGAAGGAGCTGGCCAAGAATGGTGGCAAGGTTCCGGCGGAATTGACGGACTGAAAACCGTCCCATCCTCCAACCCCGCTCGTGTCGAGCGAAGTCGAGACAGACTGGCCTAGCGCAAGATGCCTCGGTCGTGCTCGACATGAGCGGAATATGGGAAGTGCCAGATCGCTAAACCTCCAGCGCGTGGATCTCGGCGCGGCGCCGATCGCCGTCGCGCCGGACCACAAGCGCGGAATACTCGGGCACTTCGATCCAGGTGGCGATGTCGCGGGTGAGCGGTTCGGAGGCCACAATGATACTGTCCGCGCTGGCCGCGCCTCCGACCAGTTTCCACTCGTCGCCATGCAGGCCATAGTCGCGCCCGAAGGTGTACCACATCGACAGAAACTGCATCGTACCCTGCAGCCGCGCCTGTTCGAACCGGCCGAAGTCGAAGGTATAGCGTACCGCGATCAGGTTGACACCGTCGCAAAAAATCAGGTTGCATGACGATGACCGGGTGATCCCGTGCCTTGCGCGGACGTCGCGCACGATGGCAAGCGCCTGCCCGATCGCGGCCAGGATCGCGTCGGGCTCGTTGATCCGGTACGGGTCTGCCAACCCGGATACGGTCAGCGCATAGAGCCACTCGCTGTCGGTTGAGCCCTGGATATGCTGGGCCAGCTCGGGACGAACGTGCTCGACCAGATCGAAGCGCATCGTCCGGAACCCCGCAAGATCGCCGTTGTGGGCCATCGCCAGCGGCACTCGGTCGAACTTGAACGGATGGACGTTCTGTTCGTTGATTTGCACGCTCGAGTTGTATGGCACCCCCCGGATATGCGCGAGCAAGGCATGCGGAGCGACTTTGCTAGCGAGCAGCTTGAGATTGCGGTCGAACACCCCGACCTGGGTAGTGCGATAGACGAACGGGCTGTCCGGCCCATGGCTCGCCGGGTCCCACGCCGCCATCCCGAACCCGGCCAGGTTGAGCATGTCGAGCATTTGCGCGTGGATGATCTGGTTGAGCAGCGCCGAATCGGGCGAATAGAGCAAGTCCTCGAGCAGCACTGGGGTGCCAAGGTAGCTGACGATGCGGCACATCAGGCGGCGCTCCCCGCTTGCCGGCCGACCGCGTTGAAGGCAGCTAACGCGAGCGCGCGGCCGAGGTGGCGGGTGGCGCGCCGCTGGTCGCGGACCAACTGGCGATCCACCCCCGCCAATACCGCCAGTTCGACTGGCCCGGGCGCGGTACGCCATGCTGCGAAGCGTTCGGCGGACACGCGCAGGAGAAGCGCGTCCTCGGCCACCGACAACACCAGCCGCTGCGCCCCACCATCGATTACCGCTACCAGCCCGGCCCACTCGCCGGGACCGTGGATCGTCACCTGTTCCTGCCGCTCTCCACGGTCGAATGCTGCACGCACTGCGCCGCGGACAACCAGCCACGCGCCCTCATCGGGGGGCAGCGGGGTTCCCCGCGAAACCGCCAGGCCCACGCCCTGCGCCAGGAATGCCGCGCCGGCGACGTCGTCGAATGCCGCGAACCTGCCGAGCACGCGGAGCATTTCGATATCGAGCGCGATCGGCGCCATGTCGCCGGGCAGCGGCGCGGCGCGCAGTTCGCTGGATTCTGTGACCGCCTCAGCAGCGAGCCGCTCGATCGTGGCCCGAGTCCGCGCGGCAACCAGCGTGCGGAGCCGGTCTACCGCTTCGACCGAACCCGCACGGCCCTCGTCGAGCATCGCGATAAAGCTGCGCGCGGGCACGAACAGTCCCGCGCTGTCTTCCACCGCCGACACCCGCGCCGAGCGCGGACCAGGATCGAGCAGCGCGAATTCGCCGACGACCTCGCCAGGCGCGATCCGGCTGACTTGCGCCTCCTCGTCGCCGGGCATCCGCGCGGCGATTTCAAGCAGGCCGGTTGCAACCACGAACAGCCCACGGGGTGGATCGCCCTGGCGAAACAGCACTTCGCCCGCGCGGATCGCGAAGGGCGTGGCCATCTGCCGCAGTTCGTCCAGTGCTTCGGCGCTCAGCCCCGCGAACAGGACAGCCCGGTCCAGCGCATCCCCCAACGGCTCACCCCCAGCGCGTGCGAGTCGCGAGCTTAGCGCGTTCGCAGCGGCGGGCTAGCCCTTCCCGAACAGTCCCTTGGCCATTCCGGCCAGGTCGTTGAGGGGTTGCCGTCACCATCTTTGTCAAGAATCCCAAGGATATTCGAGGCTTGCGGGTTATCCTTGAGCATTTGTGCGAACTGCCCGAGAGAGCCCTCGCCGCCGATCTGCGCGACGATGCTGCTCAGCGTGCCGGTGTCCAATCCAGTCTTGGCCGCCGCGGCTTCGACCGTGTCGCCCGGCTCCGTATGCGCTTGGCCGAGCGCGGCGATCGCCTTTTCGGCCATCGCCGGATCGATCCCCAACTTGCTTGCCATGTTGGCGATGTCGACGTGTTCGCTAACCTGGCCGAGATTGCTGTCGAAAATGCCCATGATACGGTTCCGCCTCTGTGAGTGGCCCGTCGCGCATCGTGCGCCCTCATTGTGACGATTCCAAGCAGCAATGGGCCGAAGCTCCGGTTCGACCCAAGTGCGTCGCGCCTCAACCGAAAACAGTCGCTTGCGCGAGTAGAACCGCAGCGGCCAGTCGCGGCGGCCGCGATCACTGGCGAGCAGGACATTGACCTTGTCGACCAACGTTTCACAGCGGCACGCGGCAAGATGATCGCGCACGGCCACTATCGAAACCTGGGTGATCGTCTCGTGATAACCTTGGGTGTCGTCGTTCATTCCGCCGACGCTTTCGTTGTAGCGTCGGATCAGCGCGGGTAAATCGCGTTCAGGGTCGCGTTCAGGCTTTCGAGGATCAGCCATAGGCTAGTGGCTAGGTGCGCCTCGTGGGTCCACTCAGCCCGCGGTAGCGACCGAGTGAAAAAACCTTCACCGACGCGGCGCACCGCATCGTCGTCGGCAAAATAACGGATCGGATGGTCGATCATCGGAAAATCGCGGGCTTTTTGTGGACCGGGAATTTCCGGACCGGATCAGGCTGCGACGGGGGCCGCCTGGCGGACGCCTTCATCGACGTGCTCGGCAAATTGCGCGAAGTTGTCGATGAATTGGCCGACCAGCGTTTGCGCCGTCTGATCGTATTGGGCTGGATCGGCCCAAGCTCCGCGCGGATCGAGCAGCTTGCTGTCCACTCCCGGGACGCTAACCGGAACCTCGAATCCAAAGTTGGGGTCCTTGCGGAACTCGGCGGTGTTGAGGCTGCCGTCGAGCGCGGCGTTGAGCAGCGCGCGCGTCGCCTGGATCGGCATCCGCTTGATCCCCGGCATCGTGGCCTTGCCGCCTGACCAGCCGGTGTTGACCAGCCAGCAGGTGACGTTGCCCTTGGCTATCCGCTCTTTGAGCAGGTTGCCGTAGACCGACGGGTGACGCGGCATGAACGGCGCACCGAAGCAGGTGCTGAACGTCGCCTCGGGCTCGGTCACCCCGATCTCGGTCCCCGCGACCCGCGCGGTATAGCCCGACAGGAAATGGTACATCGCCTGGTCCGGGGTCAGCCGCGCGATCGGAGGCAGCACGCCATAGGCGTCGGCTGTAAGCATGATGATGTTGGCTGGTACCGGGCCGAGGTTCTCGGCCGAGGTGTTGGGGATGAACTCGAGCGGATACGAACCGCGGCTGTTTTCAGCGAGGCTGGCGTCGTCGAAATCGAGCTCGCGGCTCTCCGGGTCCATCACGACATTCTCAAGCACAGTGCCAAATCGCTTGGTGGTGGCGAAAATCTCGGGCTCGGCCTCGGGCGAAAGCCGGATCATCTTGGCGTAGCAACCGCCCTCAAAGTTGAACACCGCGGTATCCGACCAGCCGTGCTCGTCGTCGCCAATCAGGGTGCGGCTGGCGTCGGCGGAGAGCGTGGTCTTGCCCGTGCCCGAAAGCCCGAAGAATACCGCGGTCTTGCCGTCGGCGCCGATGTTGGCCGAGCAGTGCATCGGCATCACGCCCTGTGTAGGGAGCAGGTAGTTGAGGATGCCGAAAACGCTCTTCTTCATCTCGCCCGCATACTTCGTGCCGCCGATCAGGATCAGCTTTTCGGAAAAGTTCACCGCGATTACTGTCTCGGTGCGGCAGCCGTGGCGCGCGGGGTCGGCGCGGAAGCTGGGCAGGTCGATGATCGTGTATTCGGGCACGAAACCGGCCAGTTCGTCTTTCGTCGGGCGGACCAGCAGCGTGCGGATGAACAAGTTGTGCCAGGCGAGCTCATTGATCACGCGCACGTTGACCCGATATTCGGGCTGCGATCCGCCGAACAAGTCGGCGACGTAAAGCGTGTCCTTCTCGCCCAGCGCGGCGAGGAAATCGGCCTTGAGCGCAAGCGAACTGCTCGGGCGTCATGCTGGCGTTGGTCTTGCCCCACCAGATGCTGTTCTCGGTCTCGCCGTCGCGGACGAAGAACTTGTCCTTTGCCGAACGGCCGGTGTGTTGGCCGGTCTCGACCACCAACGGGCCGTCCTTGGCCAGCAAACCCTCGCCGTTGCGGACCGCCGCCTCGACCAGCGCCGAGGTGCCGAGGTTGGCGTGGACGGTGGCGCCGGTGGCGATACTCTGGGCGGACAGCGGGACGTGCAGTTCGGAACCTGACAAGGTGGGGGTCTCCTTGGGCGAAACGGGCGGCCGCCGCGAAGGCGTCGCCTGGTTGGATCATACGATCTGAGTGATACCCGCTGGCGCATAATCGCCTCGCGGGTCTCCGTCAAATGAGGCAATCGCGCGAAAAAGTTGCTGCATCGCGGCATTCGACCGGCAGGTGTTCAGCGGCGGCTAGCGGAGCTATGAGGCACCTCGATGCGCCACACGATCGCCCTCGTCGACGACGACCGCAATATCCTAACGTCGGTGTCGATCGCGCTCCAGGCCGAAGGCTACGCTACGCGGATCTACAGCGATGGGGAAAGCGCGTTGAAGGCGCTGAGTGAAAATCCGCCCGACTTGGCGGTCTGCGACATCAAGATGCCCCGGATGGACGGTCTCGAACTGCTCCGCCGTCTGCGCGAAAGCCCCGCCGGGGCCACGCTGCCGGTGATCTTCCTGACCAGTAAGGACGACGAGGCGGACGAAGCGCTGGGCCTGGCCAGCGGCGCCGACGACTATATCGCGAAGCCCTTCAGCCAGCGCCTGTTGATCGCACGGATCGCCGCGATCCTGCGTCGAGCCGACCTGACCCGGCGCATCGCGGCGGGCGAGGATGGCAATGGTCCCGGGGGCGAGGCCCTGCCGGACAAGTTGGAGCGCGGACGGCTCACGATGGACCCGGCGAGGCACGAGGTGACCTGGGCAGGACGGCCAGTGTCGCTGACCGTCACGGAGTTCCTCATCCTCGAAGCGCTCGCCCAGCGCCCCGGCGTGGTCAGGAGCCGCAACCAGCTAATGGACGCGGCCTATCACGAGGACGTTTTCGTCGACGATCGCACGGTCGACAGCCATATCAAGCGCTTGCGCCGCAAGTTCCGCCTGGCCGATCCTGGCTTCGCCGCGATCGATACGCTCTATGGCGCGGGATACAGCTTTGCCGATGACTAACATCGGCCGAGTTCCCCTGTCCCCTTGCCCCGAGCTGGTCGAAGGGCCGAAGTGAAGGACGGCGCTTCGACCAGCTCGGGGCGATCGGTGTTTCTGGGCAATGAGTGAGGGTGGTGCCCACGAAACCTCGGTGGACAGACTCTATTGGAGCCGCCGGTTCTCGCTCACCACGCGAATCCTGGCGCTAAACATCATCGCGCTCGCATTGATGGCCGGAAGCCTCTTTTACCTCGATTCGCTTCGCAAGCAGCTTATCGCCGAGCGTTTCAAGCTTGCCCGCAGCGAGGTCGAAATCATGAGCGATGCGCTTTCCGAAGCGCGCGAGGCGCAGCGTCGTCCTCTGCTGGCCAGAATCGCGCGCGAACAGAAGCTGCGACTGCGGCTCTACGACGCGCACGGGCGGCTAGTCGCCGACAGCTTCGCGATTTCCGAGCCCGCCTTCGCGTTCGTCGATCCGGCGCGCGAGCCGTGGTATCAGCACGCGGCGCGCGGGCTCGATCGGACTGTTGATTGGCTGGTCACCGCGCCCCGCATCGAAGACTATCGCGAGCCGGCCCGCGACGATGCCACTCACTGGCCCGAAATCGCCGCAGCGAGGATGGCGGCAGCCAGCGTGGTGCGTCTGCGCTATGCCCCGGACCGAACCCCGGTCATCAACGCCGCCGCCCCCGTCGGCATTCGCGGTGAGACGCTGCTATCGACCCGCAACGCCCGCGATGTCACCCAAGCGATCCGCGACGCGCGCCAGACCCTGGCGATAGTGGTTGCGGTAGCACTGCTGCTTTCGGTCCAACTATCGCTGTTCCTCGCCCGCACCATCGTCAAGCCTCTGCGCGCGCTGGTCCGCGCTGCGGTGCGCGCGCGGCTGGGTCGCGACCGTGAGGTGGTGGTGCCGCGCCTTCCCGAGCGCGGTGACGAGATCGGTCTGCTGGCGCGGGCCTTCTCCGACACCGTAAGCGCCCTGCGCCAGCGGATAGATGCAGGCGAGAGCTTCGCTGCAGATGTCAGCCACGAACTCAAGAACCCACTCGCGTCGCTGCGCAGCGCGCTGGAGTCGCTGGCCAAGGTCGACGATCCGGACTTGCGTGAGAAGCTCCATGCGATTGCCGCGCACGATGTCCAGCGGATCGACCGCCTGATCAGCGAAATCGCCGACGCCAGCCGGATCGACGCCGAACTGAGCCGCGCGCGGTTCGAACCGGTCGATCTCCCTGCGCTTGCGCAGAGGCTAGTCGCCGAGCGCGACGGCCGCCTGGCGAGCGGCGGAACTCGGGTGACGATGTCCGGCGCCGCGGCGCCCGCCTCGATTCGTGGCGACTCTGCCCGGCTCGAGCGGGTGATAGACAATCTGATCGACAACGCTCTGTCGTTCTCGCCCCCGGACGGCGTGGTCCAGGTCGGCATTGCCCGCCTAGGCGGCAAAGTGATCCTAACGGTCGCCGACGACGGCCCCGGAGTGCCTCCCGGCGAGCGCGAGGCAGTGTTCGAGCGGTTCCACTCGGTGCGCCCGCCCAGCGAGGCGTTCGGCGGGCACAGCGGGCTGGGCCTGGCAATCGCCCGGACCATCGTCGAGGCGCACGAGGGGGACGCTGCGAATCGTCGATGACCCCGACGGCCCGGAGGGCGCGCTCTTCGTGGCCGAGTTTCCTGCGCTGGGAGCAGGCAATTGACCGGCCAGTTGCATCAGGCGACTTGCGTCGCGATCCGAGGGCGCGGGGTGTTGATCGAAGGACGCCCGGGTTCGGGCAAGTCGAGCCTAGCGCTGGCGCTTATCGATCGCGGCGCGGTCCTTGTCGGCGACGACGGCGTGATGATTGCGCGCGAGGGTGACGTCTTGATCGCCTCGCCCGCGCCAGCCATTGCCGGAAAGCTTGAAGTCCGCAACGTCGGTCTGCTTTCGTTTCCTACGGTGGCCCGCGTCCCCGTCGCGCTCGTCATCGGGCTCGATCCAGCCGCCCCGCGCTTTCGCGACGCCCCGGCCTGGCAGGAACGGTTGGGCTGTCGCATCCCGGCGATCTCGCTGTGGCCCGATTCCCCTATCCTCGCACTACGCGCCGAACTGGCGCTGCGCACCTACGGGTTGCCCTGATCGAAGCAAACCGGGACACCTTCCGCACCCGCTCTTCCCTTGGGCAAGGCGATGGCGCAAAGGCCCGCAATCATGCCGAGCGAGTCATCTAGCGCCCCGCAACGCATTCTGCTGGTCACCGGCCTGCTCGGCGCGGGGAAGACCACTGCGCTAAAGGTGCTCGAGGACCTCGGTTGGGAGACGATCGACAACTTTCCGGTCCGCCTGCTGGGCCGCCTCCTAGCGACGCGCCCGAGCGGCGATGACAATGCCGCGCCACTGGTGATCGGCTTCGACAGCCGGACCCGCGGGTTCGATCCCCTCGCCATCATCGACCAGGTGAAACGCCTCGCGCGACGCGGTGAGATCGACGTCACTACCTTGTTCCTCGACTGCGCGGGTACCGAACTGGAGCGGCGCTACAACGAAACACGCCGTCGCCACCCGATGGCCCAGGATCGCCCAGTGATCCAGGGCGTCGCCGCCGAGCGCGAACTGCTCGAGCCATTGCGCGGCTGGGCCGACGTGGTCATCTCCACTACCGACTTTTCCGCCAACCAGCTTCAGCAAGCGATCCGCGATCGTTTCTCGCCGATCGCGGATCACGGAACCACGATCACGATTAGCAGCTTCGGATTCGCCCGCGGCACACCGCCACTCGCCGATTTCGTGTTCGACGTGCGCTTTCTCGACAATCCCCACTGGATCGACGCGCTCCGTCCGCTGACCGGTCAGGACGAGGCGGTCGCCGCGCACATCCGCGCCGACCCCGCTTGGCCGGCCGCGTTCGCGCATATCCGCGACCTGCTGCTGTTGGTGCTGCCGCGCTACATTGCGCACGGCAAGGCCTACCTCAACATCGCGGTCGGCTGCACCGGCGGTCGCCATCGTTCGGTGTTCACCGCCGAAGAGATCGCGAAGGCCTTGCGCGCCGCCGGATTTGCGCCCACATTGCTGCATCGCAACCTGGCCGCGCGGTCGATCGATCAGATCGAGGACGCGGCGGCACGATGATTCCCGGGGCCCGCATCATTCGTCTTTTCTTCCTGTCGATCCAGGCAGCACCGTCAAGCGCGGGTTCAAGCGCGCGCGCTGATGGCTGTGAGTTTCCCGCAATGGAGCACTGCTGATTCCATGATCGGCCTCATTCTGGTTACCCACGGCCGCCTGGCCGAGGAATTCATCAATGCGATGGAGCACGTCGTCGGTGCGCAGGGCGACATCGCCGCGGTGTGCATCGGCCCGCATGACGACATGGAGAAACGCCGCAAGGAGATCGCCGACGCCATCCGACGGGTCGATTCGGGCGGCGGCGCGATCGTCCTTACCGATCTGTTCGGCGGCACCCCCTCCAACCTGGCGATCTCGCTGATGCAGGCAGGCCGGGTCGAGGTAATCGCCGGAATCAACCTGCCGATGCTGATTCGCCTGGCGGGCGCGCGCAAGTGCATGAGCGTCGAGGCGGCCGCCCGTGCCGCGCGCGATGCCGGGCGCAACTACATCACCGTCGCCTCCGAATTCCTCGGGCAAGACGCCTGAGCATCGTGGGGGCCGGGGCTTGAGCGAAGCGCGCGAGACGGTGGTCATCACCAATCAGCGTGGGCTCCACGCCCGCGCCAGCGCAAAGTTCGTCAACGCGGTCGCGAAGCTACCCGACTCACTCACCGTCAGCGTATACAGGGACGGCGCGGAGGCCGCCGGCGGCAGCATCCTTGGACTGATGATGCTAGGCGCGGCCAAGGGCGATGCGATCGAGATCGTCGTCGGTGGCGAAGGGGCCGAGACCGCGCTGGCCAAGCTGGTCGGACTGGTCGTCGACGGCTTTGGCGAGGATTGAGGGCGCGGCCCTCGTGCGCACCATGCGCCGCCAGATCAGCGGATTTTCCAATCCCACCGTCAAGGCGATCCGCGCGCTGCGGGACAAGAAGCATCGCCGCGAGGAGCGACGGTTTCTGGCGGAAGGCCTGCGCCTGCTGACCGATGCGCGCGAATGGGGGCGTATTCCCGAGATTTTGCTGATGGCCGAGGGTCGCGAGCCGCATCCCCTGCTCGACGCGCTCGAACGTGCGGTCGACGATGCCGGTGGCGAGGTCCTGGAACTGACGCCCGAACTGCTCGCCAAAGTCACCGGGAAGGAAAACCCGCAGGCGGTAGCGGGGGTTTTCGCCGAATGGCCAACCGCGCTCGACGCGATCGATCGCACCGCGCCGCTGATGCTGGTCGCCCAGGCGCTGCGCGATCCGGGCAACCTCGGGACGATGCTGCGCACCGCCGACGCGGTCGGCGCGGGCGGACTGATTCTGCTCGACGACTGCGCCGATCCGTTCTCGGTCGAAGCGGTTCGCGCGAGCATGGGTGCGATCTTCACGGTGCCGATCGCCAAGGCGCGGTGGGACGAGTTCCTGCCATGGCTGCGCGCCGGTCCCAGCCAATTGGTGGGAGCGTCGCTGCGAAAGGCCGTCCCATTCCGCCGTGCGGCCTACCAGGCACCCTGTTTTATCCTGGTCGGCAACGAATCGCGCGGGTTACCCGAAGACTACGAGGCGGCCTGCGATCTGCGCGTGACGATGCCGATGCGCGGTCGCGCCGACAGCCTAAACGCCGCGGTTGCCGCGGCGGTGCTCGCTTACGAGGTCGATGCGGCGCTGCGCCCGTAGAGCGATCGGCGGGCTGTATGATCCGCTCGACACGAGCGGATTGGATGCTGCATTTCACGCAGGGCGCCTAATCGCCGGCGATCAGCGCAGTAATCCGGTAGGACCCACCCTCGCCTTTGTCGGCGATCAGGCGATAGTCGAGCAGGCTGCGAAGTTTGGCGGTGGCCACGAACCCGCTCGATCCGTCTCCGGCGGTCACTTGGGTATAACGCGCGGCGGGATCGAAACCGTCGTCCTTGAGCGTCACCAGCGCCCAGTCGAGCAGGCGCACTTCGGATGCGGCGGGCGAAGGCTTGCGCCGCAAAGGAACCTCGTTGCCGGTGACCAGCATCGTCCGCCCGGGATCGACGTCGTCGGGCACGCGTGAGAAGATCGCGGGGAGCGTCGCGACGGTGCCGTCGGCCGCGCAACCGAGCCGGGCGAGCGCGGCAATTTCGCCCCATAACGCACCCTTCGGATCGATGAGCCGCTTGCGTAATTCGTCGAGTCCGGCACCTCCCCCGAAGTCGAGGTGGATGGCGGGATCGGCCAGCGCAACGAGCGCATCGGCATCGCGCTTGGCCGTCGCGGCGAACAGCGCCTCGCGGAACGCAGGGTATCCTGGCAACCGCACGCATTCGTCCCGCGGGACAAACGCCACGAGCGGCTTGGCCCAATCGCGGGCCTCGACGGCAGGCGACTCGCTGGCGGTGGGGGGTGGAACCGGCGCGGCGGATGGGGTCGCGGGTGGAGCGACCGGCGGCGCCAACGCCTCGGGAATTGCGCTCCGCGCGGTTTCGGGTGGAACTGCAGCCCGATCACAGGCTGCCAGCAGAGCCAGCGCGGCCGCCAACGTCGTCAGCCCCCTGCCTCGCATTACCCGGTGTCCCGCGCTGCCTCGCTCGCCGCTTCCTCAATGAGCAGCGCCTCGCCCGGTTCCGAAGCGTTCATGACATCGCCATGACGCGGCAACGCATCCACCAGCGGGACGTCTTCGATCTCCCGCTTGCCGATCTCGATCCCTTTGTCGCGCAGGCGGCGACCCGAGGTGAGGACGTTGCGTTCGAAACTGCCGACGAAATCGTTGTATTTGCGCACCGCGCGATCGAGCCCTCCTCCCATGCCCTTGAGGTGTTCGGCGGCGGTGGCGAGGCGATCGTAGAGCTCGCCTCCGGCCCTGCCGATCTCGACCGCCTCGCGTGCGATCGTGTCTTGCTTCCACACCATCGCCACGGTTCGCGCAATCGCCACCAGATTGGTCGGCGTGGCGAGCAGAACCTTGTTGCGGAACGCGAAATCCCACAGCTCGGGGTCGTGCTCCAGCGCCGCCGAGACGAAATGCTCGCCGGGCACGAACATCACGACATAGTCGGGCGCTTCGGCGAACTGACTCTGATAGCCCTTGGCCCCCAGCGTCTGGACATGGTTGCGCATCGACCGCGCGTGCAGATCGAAGTGCCGCTTGCGCTCTGCATCGTCGTTCGATTCGAACGCGGCCTGGTAGGCGTTGAGTGAGACTTTGGCGTCGATCACCAGCTTCTTCTGGCCGGGCACGTGCACGATCGCATCGGGCCGGAGGCGGCCGTCTTCGGTATCGATCGAATGCTCGAGATCGAAGTCGGTGTGCTCGGTCAGCCCGCATTGTTCGAGCACGTTCTGGAGCGCCCGCTCGCCCCAGCGCCCGCGCGCCTTGGGGGCGTTGGTCAGCGAATTGCCGAGCCGCTGCGCCTCGGCCCGGATCGCCTCCTGCCCGGCGCGCATGCCTTCGATCAGACCCGAAAGATTGCCGAAAGCATCGACCCGCTCACGCTCGAGCTTGCGAACCTGCTCTTCGTAGAGCGTCAACTTCGCCCCGACGGGCTCGAGCAGCGCCTTGATCCGCGCCTCGTTCTTGTCTTCCGATTGGGCGAACCGCTCGCCCGCTCGATCGAGAAAGGATTTCTGCGCGCCTTCAAGCACTTTGGCCCCGGCATTCTGAAACTCTTTGAGTAACAATTCGCGAGCCTCGATCAGCAGCCGTTCGCGATCGGCGAAGTTCGCCGCGTCGGCTCGCAGCCGCGCGATTTCGGCGCGCAAACCTTCGCGATCCTCCCGCGCTCGATCAAGATCGTTCGCCATCGAGTCGGCGCGCGCAGCGCGTTCGCTCATCGTCGCCAATTCCGGCACCATTCGCGCCAACCGCTCTCCGACCTCGCGCGCCTCGGCGTCACGCTCTGCATGGCGCGCGCGCCAAACGGCTGCGGGTCGCGAACCGGCGAACCAGCCCAGCGCCGTCCCGGCAAGAAGGCCAACGCACAGTGCGATGAGGGCGATAACAGTCGGGTTCACCAAGGCGTCCGGAAAAGAGAACGGAACGCGAACCTACGCGGCGAAACCCTACATTGCAAGCGCAGCAGCGCTCACGCCGAATGCAACAGGGAACATGGTGGCGCTCACGCCGCCTGGCGCAGCTTTTGCAGTTTCTTCAGCGCCATCTGCCGTTTCAGGCGGCTGAGGTGATCGATGAACAGGATGCCTTCGAGATGGTCCATCTCGTGCTGGAGGCAGGTCGCCCACAAGCCGTCCATCTGCTCCTCGTGGACCTTGCCGTCGAGATCCTGCCAGCGGGCGCGGATCGCGGCCGGGCGTTCGACGTCGGCGTAGATTTCAGGAACCGAGAGACAACCTTCGCTATAGACATTAAGCTCTTGCGAGGGATCGAGAATCTCCGGATTCACAAATATGCGGGGCGCGCGCTTCACTGGCCGATGCGTGTGGCTCTCGCCGCCGTGGGCGTGGCATACCTCGGGCTCAGCGTCCTCGTCGGGTTCCTGCAAGTCTATGACCAGGAGGCGCAGCGGAACGCCGACCTGGATCGCGGCGAGACCGATCCCGGGGGCGTCGTACATCGTTTCGAGCATGTCGGCGGCAAGTGTGCGTAGGTCGTCGTCGAACGTCTCGACACGCTTGGAGACCAGCTTGAGCCGTGGATCGGGGATTTCGAGGATTTCGCGGATAGCCATGCCCGCCAGATAATCTCGCGCGGGGGATTCGGCAAGGAAGCGCGTTCGATCAATGCGGAACCCGGAGCGCGTCCGGCGGTTCGAACCGCACGAGCGAAAGAAGCCGAGCGATGACCCAATCCGCCGAAATCGAAAAACTCGAAATCCGCTTTTGGCAGTCCATGGTCGACAAGGACGCCAAGACCGCGGCGACGATGATCGCCGAGGAATGCCTGATCACCGGCCCCATGGGATCAATGCGGATCGACCCCGCCACGTACGAGAAAATGACCGAAGAAGGCCAGTGGACACTCGAAAAGTTCGCTTTCAGCGAAATGGACGTGATCTTTCCCGCCGACGACGTCGCGGTGATCGCCTACAAAGTCCACCAGACCGGCGAGATGCGGGGAGAGGCGATGGACCTGCACTGCGCAGACAGCAGCACCTGGGTGCGCGAAGGTGGCAACTGGAAGTGCGCGCTCCACACCGAGACGATCCTCGGCAAGCCCGGCGGCTAGCCCACCGGCCGCCTTGCGCGCAACGCTTGGGCGAGCGTTCCCTCGTCGAGGTAGTCGATCTCCCCCTACCGGCAGCCCGTGGGCGAGCTGGGTCAGGCGGATCGGATAACTCTCAAGCCGCTCGGCGATATAGTGCGCGGTCGTCTGGCCTTCGAGTGTGGCGTTGGTTGCAAGCACCACTTCGTCGATCCCACCCTCCGCCACCCGCGCGATCAGGCGGGCGATCGCGATATCTTCTGGCCGCACGCCATCGAGCGCCGAGAGCCGCCCGCCGAGCACGTGATAGCGTCCCTGGAACAGCTTGGCGCGATCGAGCGCCCACAAGTCGGCGACTTCCTCGACCACGCAGAGCTGGCGCTGGTCGCGGCGGCGATCGGCGCAGATCGCGCAGGGATCGCGGGTATCGACATTGCCGCAGATGCCGCACTCGACGAGCGCACCCTGCACCGAGTTCAGCGCCGAAACGAGCTGGACCAACGCGGTTTCGCGCCGTTTGATCAGCCACAGCACCGCACGTCGCGCCGAGCGCGGGCCGAGGCCGGGAAGCTTGGCCAGGGCGGCGCTGAGGTTTTCGATTTCCGAGGAAGCCATATCTCCCTTTACCGTTCAGGCTGAGGTTGTCGAAGCCCCGCTCTTCCCTTTCGACGGTGCAAAAGTAAGGACGGTCCTTCGACAAGCTCAGGAAGAACGGAATTGGGGTTGAAGGTCGTCTTCATGGGCACGCCGGAGTTCGCGGTGCCGACGCTGCGCGCGCTGGTCGAGGCGGGCCACGAGGTCGTCGCCACTTATACCCAGCCGCCACGCCCCGCCGGGCGGGGCAAGCAGTACCGCAAGTCGCCGGTGCAGCTCACCGCCGAACAGCTCGGCATCGCGGTGCGGCACCCAGGATCGCTCAAAGGTGCGGCGGAGCAAGCTGAGTTCGCCGCGCTCGGCGCCCATATCGCAGTGGTCGCAGCCTACGGCTTGATCCTGCCGCAGGCGGTACTCGACGCACCGCGCCTTGGCTGCCTCAACGTCCACGCCTCGCTACTGCCGAGATGGCGCGGCGCTGCGCCGATTCAGCGCGCGATTCTGGCTGGGGACACGCTGACCGGCGTGTGCATCATGCGAATGGAGGCTGGGCTGGATACCGGGCCGGTGTTGGCGACCGCCGAAGTTGCGATCGACCGGAAGACCGCGGGTGAACTCATTGAAGAGTTGGGTAAAGTCGGCGCAAGCCTGCTCGTGGAGGTGCTGAGCGATCTGCCCTCGCATCCTCCAGTTGCACAGCCCGAAGACGGCGTAACGTACGCAAAAAAGATCGACAAGGCCGAGAGCCGGATCGATTTCCATCAAACCGCCGAACAAGTCGGCCGCCAAGTCCGCGCCTTCGCGCCCGCGCCAAGCGCGTGGTTCGAATTGGGGGGCGAACGGTTTCGCGTACTTGCGGCGGAAGTCGTTGAAGGTACCGGTCTACCGGGGACGGCGCTCGACGATCGGCTGACCATCGCCTGCGGCGATGGCGCGATCCGCCCGACCTCGATCCAGCGGGCGGGACGTTCCGCGATGGCAACCGCGGACCTGCTGCGCGGCAAGTCCATCGCTCAGGGCACCTTGATCGTATGACCCAAACCCGGCCATCCCGAGCGAAGTCATGGAGCTAAGCTTCCGGTGACCCGCTTCGCCCTAACCCTCGAATACGACGGCGGCCCGTTCATGGGACTTCAGCGCCAGCCGCACGGGGCCAGTGTGCAGCAGGCGGTCGAGGAGGCGGCGTTTGCGGTGCTGGGCGAACAGGCGACGCTCCACGCCGCGGGGCGCACCGATACCGGGGTCCACGCCCTGGCGATGCGCGCGCATATCGATGTCGCCAAGGCCATCACGCCGTTCCGGCTTATGGAAGCGCTCAACGCGCGACTGCGGCCTAACCCCATCGCGGTGCTGGCGTGCGAGACCGTGCCCGACGATTGGCATGCGCGGTTCTCGTGCATCGGGCGGCGATATCGCTATCGCATCGTCAACCGCCGCGCGCCGCTTGCGCTCGCCACCGGACGAGCTTGGCCGATCGCCCGGCCTCTCGCCGCAAACGCTATGAACGATGCCGCACAAGTGTTGGTCGGACATCACGATTTCACCACGTTCCGCTCGGCGCATTGCCAAGCGCTCAGCCCGCTGAAGACGCTCGATGCTCTGGCTGTCCGGCGCGAAGGCGAAGAGGTCCTGATCGAGGCGGCAGCGCGCAGTTTCCTCCATCACCAGGTCCGTTCGATGGTGGGTTGCCTCGCGCTGGTCGGTCAAGGGAAATGGACCCGCGCCGATCTCGCCGTGGCGCTGGAAGCGCGTGACCGCGCACATTTGGGTTTCAATGCGCCACCCGATGGGCTCTACTTCGTGGCTGCAATCTATCCGGGAGAGAACCAATGACCGTCCAGGGCAAACAACTGCTCACCACCCTCGCCGCCGACGGCACGCTGACGGTCGAAATCGCACCCAAGACCTTCGACGATCCGACCGGCAGCCAGGTGCTGATCGAGGTCGAGGCGGCGCCGATCAATCCATCCGACCTTGGCCTGCTGTTCGCCAGCGCCGATACCGCCAACGCGACATATTCACCAGGCAAGGTCGTCGCGAAAATGCCCGACAACGCCACCCGCGCGATGAAGGCGCGGCACGGCCTCGCAATGCCCGCGGGTAACGAGTGCGCCGGGACCGTGATCGCGGCGGGCGACGATCCGCAGGCTCAGGCGCTGATCGGCAAGCGGATCGCCTGCGTGCCCGGCACCGCCTACGCCACGCACGCGATCGCCGATGCTCGGATGGCGATGCCGCTGGCCGATGGCGTCACCGCCGAGCAGGGCGCGTCGAGTTTCGTCAATCCGATGACCGCGCTGGGTTTCGTCGAGACGATGAAGCTGGAAGGCTACACCGGGATCGTCCACGCCGCGGCCGCCTCCAACCTTGGCCAAATGCTCGTCAAGATCTGCCGGGAAGATGGCATTCCGCTGGTCAACATCGTCCGCAGCGCCGAGCAGGCCAAGATTCTTACCGATCTCGGCGCGACGCATGTGCTCGACATGACCGACGCCGATTTCATGCCCAGGCTGATCGACGCGATCGCCGAGACCAAGGCGATGATCGGGTTCGATCCGATCGGCGGAGGGACGCTGGCGGGGCAGATCCTGACTGCGATGGAAGCCGCCGCCAGCCGCGGCGCAGCGTTCAGCCGCTATGGTTCGAGCGAGGCCAAGAAGGTGTACATCTACGGCGCGTTGGACTTGGGGCCAACGATCCTAAACCGCGCGTTCGGGCTGACCTGGGACCTGTCGGGCTGGCTGCTGACCCCGTTCATGGTCAAGGCTGGGATGGAGATCGTCGGCCGGATGCGCGCGCGCGTGATGAAGGACCTGACGACGACGTTTGCCAGCCATTACAAGGCGAAAGTCGGGTTGGAGGAGATGCTGACCAAGGAAGCGGTCAGCGACTACAACGCGCGGCGGACTGGGGAGAAATACCTGGTGGTGCCGAAGTAGGAATCTCTCTCTCTCTCTCTCTCTCTCTCTCTCTCTCTCTCTCTCTCTCTCTCTCTCTCTCTCTCGCGCGCGCCGTAAGGGGAGAAACACGAAGGCTTGCAAGCGCAGCGAGCTAGCCGGAGTTGAGAGAGGTATGTCTTGCGGACATCCCCTTCTCCCAACCCTCTCCCCTGAAGGGGAGAGGGCTTTGAGATCAGCCCTTCCCCACCACGCTTTCGGGCAAATCCGTCCCGAACACGCGCTGGTAGTATTCGGCGACCAGCATCCGTTCTGCCTCGTCGCACTTGTTGAGGAAGCTGAGACGGAAGGCGAAGCCGACGTCCTTGAATATCGCGGCGTTCTGCGCCCAGGTGATCACGGTGCGCGGGCTCATCACCGTCGAAATGTCGCCGTTGACGAATCCCTGGCGGGTGAGGTCGGCGACCTTGACCATGTCGGCGACGACTTTCGCATCGACGCCCTCTGACTTGGCGAGGACGATCTCAGCCTCGACCTGCGCGGGCAGGTAATTCAATCCGACGACGATGTTCCAGCGGTCCATCTGGCCCTGGTTGATCGCCTGGGTGCCGTGATACAGCCCGCTGGTGTCGCCGAGGCCGACTGTATTGGCGGTGGCAAACAGGCGGAACCACGGGTTCGGACGGATCACCCGGTTCTGATCAAGCAATGTAAGCTTGCCCTCGGTCTCGAGCACGCGCTGGATCACGAACATCACGTCGGGGCGGCCCGCGTCGTATTCGTCGAAAACCAGCGCGGTCGGCGTCTGGAGCGCCCAGGGGAGCAGGCCTTCGCGGAATTCGGTAACCTGCAACCCGTCGCGCAGCACGATCGCGTCGCGCCCGATCAGGTCGATCCGGCTGATGTGCGCGTCGAGGTTGATGCGTATGCACGGCCAGTTGAGCCGGGCGGCGACCTGCTCGATATGAGTCGATTTGCCGGTGCCGTGATAGCCCTGGACCATCACCCGGCGGTTGTGCGCGAAACCCGCCAGGATCGCCAGGGTGGTGTCCGGATCGAACACGTAGGCCGCGTCGTGATCGGGCACGCGCTCGTCCGCCTCGCTGAACGCGGGAACCATCATGTCGATGTCGAGGCCGAACACCTCGCGCACGCTGACGGTCTTGTCGGGGGCGCCGAGCACCGTCTGGTTGCGGCTGTCGGGCTGGATGTTGGGAATGTCGCTCATGGTCAGGTGCGGCCTATACGGGGCGATTGGCGGCTGCAATAACCAATGGGTTGCAAAATGCGACTCGTCGCGAAGCGCACCGCCGGGAAGTCACGGGAAGAGGTTCATGCAGGTCTTCGGCTTTCCGTTGTCGCCGTTCGTCCGCAAGGTGCACCTGGTAGCCGCCGAAAAAGGCATCGAGGTCGAGATGGTGGTAGTCGACCCGCGCAAGCCCGATCCTGATTTCCTTGCAGCCAGCCCATTCCGCAAGATCCCGGCGCTCAAGGATGGCGACTACATGCTCGCCGATCTCGACCGCGATCGTGACCTATCTCGATGCGCTGAACGGCAACCCGCCGCTGCTTCCCGCCGACGCCAAGGCGCGCGGCAAGGCGATCTGGTGGGAGGAATTCGCCGACACCATCCTCGCCCCCGCCGGAGGCAAGATCGTGTTCAATCGCTTTGTCGGACCGAAACTGCTGGGTATCCCGGGCGATGAGGCGGCGGCTGAGCTGGGCGAAAAGGAGTTCGCGCCGATCGTCGCATATCTGGAGGGCGCGGTGCCCGCCGCGGGCTGGCTTACCGGGCCCGAATTCAGCATCGGCGACATCGCGGTCGCGTCGGTGCTAAAAACCATGAGCTATGTCGGAAACGGCCCCGATGCGGACCGGCACCCTGCCACCGCCGCGTGGTATGCGCGTGTCACGTCGCGACAGTCCTGGATCGCAGTCAGCGATCGCGAGCGCGGGGTGTTCGAGGCAGGACGGGCAAGCGCCTGAATGCGACGCCCGCCCGGCAAGACCGGACGGGCGCAGCGAAGCTACCTCTTCTTCTTCTTCATCGGCTTGTGAGCAGTGTGCAAGGGCGGAGCCGGCTTGAAATTGGCCGGCAAGGCGGTCCCCGTCGCGGTGCTCGGCGATTCGACGATGTCAGGCCCAAGCGGCCCGAGCGCGCCGAGCAGTTCGCCCTTCTCTTTTTCGGGGACCTTGAACTTGTCGAGCGTGGCGACGAGGTCTTCGACCAGCGCGCCGAACTCGCCCTGGGTCACGCCCATGTTGTGGTGCGACGCCTTCATGCTTAGCCCGGTGTACTTGCACGGGCCACCCGTGGCGGAGCAAATGAATGACTTGAGGTTGGCAACGAGGCGCGCCGCGTCGGACTTGGCGAATTTTGCATTGATGCGGGTGTCGGCGAGCACGCGCCCGGCGAAGTCGTCGACCACCGCGTTCACCGCGGGCTGACCGCCGAGACGGTCGAACAAGGGTTTTTCGGCCATGTGATGATCGGCCAAAGCCGGTGCCGTGCTCAGCAGAAAAGCAACGGCGGATACGGCAAATAGTCTGCGCATGTCGTTCTCCAAGAATGCAGGAGGACACCAGCGTCCTCCACGATTCGACCCAGCGACCCGCGACGTTCTTGGTTTTGGTGGCCGCCTTTGAGCATTGTTTTGTGACACCTACAATGGGGAGACAGCGCGCCGCCGAACAAAAATCGCTCGCGGATTGACTACATACCAACCAGTTGGTATCCGGCAATTCGATGATGGATATCTCACCCTCCAAACCCCGTCGCGGCGACGCCCGCGTTGCGCTGCTCGATGCCGCTCACGCCCTTGTGCGCCGCAAGGGGTGGTCGGCGACGAGCGTCGATGAACTCTGCACCGCAGCGGGAGTGACCAAGGGCGCGTTCTTTCACCACTTCCCCTCGAAGGAAGCCCTTGGCACCGCCGCGGCCGAGCAATGGACCGCCCGCGCGCAGCATCTGATCTTCGAGCTGCCCAGCTATCTGACGATAGAGGACCCGCTCGAACGCGTGCTCGGTCACATCGATTTTCGCCTCGCAATGATCTCCGGGCCGGCGGAAGACTATTCGTGCTTCGTCGGCACGATGGTCTCGGAAACCTTTGTCACCAGCCCTGCCCTACGCGCTGCCAGCGATGCCAGCATCAGCGCCTATGGCGAGCGCCTGGCGCAAGACATCCAACAGGCCATCGATGACCGTGGGGCGCCACCGGGCATCACCGCGCTAGGCCTGGCCTACCATGTCCAGGCGGTGCTCCAGGGCGCCTTCGTCCTGGCGAAAGCCAAGGGCGATCCGGCTTATGCCCGGGACAGCGTCATTCACCTGAAGCGTTACATCAGCCTACTGTTCGGAAAGGAGTCGCATCCATGACCAAGTCGATTTTCATCAACCTGCCGGTGGCCGACCTGCCGCGCGCCAGGACGTTCTACGAGGCAATCGGCTTCGTCAACGAGCCCCGCTTCACTGACGACACCGCCGCGGCGATGCGCTGGTCGGAGGCGATCTTCGTGATGCTGCTGACCCACGCCAAGTGGAAGGGCTTCACCACTCGGCCGATCCCCGACAGCGGATCGAGCGAGGTATCGCTGGCGATTTCGCTCGACAGCCGTGACGAGGTGGATCGGGTCCTCGCCGCCGCGAAGGACGCGGGGGGAACCATCGACGTCAATCCGCCCGAGGACCACGGCTTCATGTACCAGCGCACGATCCTCGATCCCGACGGGCACATCTGGGAGCCGATGTGGATGGATCCGGCAGTGGCAAACTCCGACGCGCACATTTCCGAAGCGGCAACGCAGGAGAAAGTGTCGTGAGCTATATCGACGGATTCGTGATCCCGGTCAGCCGCGAAAGCAAGGAACCCTTCGTCGCTCACGCCACGAAAATGGACCAGTTCTTCATCGATCATGGCGCCTGCAAGGTGGTCGAATGCTGGGGTGCCGACCTGAAGCCGGGCAAGACGACCGACTTCCAGGGTGCCGTTCACGCCAAGGAAGGCGAAACCGTCGCATTCGCGTGGATCGAGTGGCCCGACAAGGTCACCCGCAACGCGGCGATGAAGGCCTCGGAACAAGACTCGGCGATGTTGGCCGAACCGATGCCGTTCGATGGCAGCCGGATGATCTTCGGCGGGTTCGAACCGATCGTCGAGGAAGGCGCTCCCTCCCCCGGCGACTACGTCCAGGGCTTCATCCTTCCGGTGCCCGAGGGTCGACGCGAGGATTATCGCAAGATGGCGGCCGAAGCGTGGCCGATGTTCGAGGGCTATGGCGCCACCAGCGTGCTGGAGGCCTGGGGTGTCGACGTGCCGGAAGGCAAGCAGACCGACTTCTACCGGGCGGTCAAGGCTCAACCGGGCGAGAAGATCGTGTTCTCGTGGATGACGTGGCCCTCGCGCGAGGTCTGCGACGCGGCGGCCGAGAAGATGCAGTCCGATCCCGAGATGAAGATGCCCGACGACATGCCGTTCGACGGCAACCGCATGGTTTACGGTGGGTTCGAACCCGTCGTCGTCATGGGAGAAAGGTAATGGCCAAGCCCACAGGCGGATTCATCTGGTACGAACTGATGACCACCGATCTCGATGCAGCTGCAAGGTTTTATGGCGCTGTAATCGGGTGGAACATTTCCGCGACGTCCGCCTCCGAAGGTCAGGACTATCGCATGATCGGGCGCAGCGACGGCGGCGCGGCCGGAGGCGTACTAAAGCTCAGCAAAGATATGATCGATCACGGCGCCAGACCGGTTTGGCTCGGCTACCTGCATGTCGCGGATGTCGATGCCGCGGTTGCCGCGATCGAGGCCGACGGCGGCAAGGTGCAGATGGCGGCCATGGACATTCCCCAAGGCCGCATCGCGATGATCGCCGATCCGCAGGGCGCTCCGATCTACCTCATGAAGCCGATCCCACCTGCCGACCAGCCCGACGCGGAGAGTGACGTCTTCTCGGTCGACCAGCCCCAACGCGTGCGCTGGAACGAGCTACAGTCGAGTGACGCCGAAGCTTCGGTGGCATTTTATAAGAGCCACTTCGGCTGGACCCAGGAAGGCGAGATGGACATGGGGCCGATGGGCAAATACCGGTTCGTCCAGCACGACGGGGTCGGCATCGGTGCGGTCATGCCCAAGATGGAGGCGGTGCCGCATAGCGTCTGGTCGTTTTACATCGGCGTGGGCGACATCGATCGGGCCGTAGCCGCGGTGACCGCTGGCGGGGGGACGCTGGACGGTGCGGTGATGGAAATTCCCGGCGGCGAATTCTCTGTTCACTGTTCGGACCCGCAAGGCGCCGCGTTCGGCCTTGTCGGCCCTCGGAAGGGATAATCCAGATGGCCGAATACACCTTCTTCACGAACCCGATGAGCCGCGGTCAGATCGCGCGTTGGGCACTGCACGAGGCGGGCGCCGACTATGATCAGGTCCTGGTTCCCTGGGCGGACAAGCCCGCCGAACTGCTCGCCGCCAACCCGATGGGTAAGGTTCCGACGCTGGTTCACCATGCGGTCAGCGGGGACCGCACGATCAGCGAAGCGGCAGCGATCTGCGCCTATCTCGCCGACGCCCACCCCGGCGCTGAACTCGCCCCGCGCGAGACCGAGCGGGCCGACTACTACCGTTGGATGTTTTTCGCTGCCGGGCCGGTGGAGCAGGCGATCGTCGCCAAGTCGATGGGCTGGGAAACCCCCAAGGAGCGCGAGATGATGGTCGGGTTCGGCAGCTTCGACCGGGTTCTGGCCACCCTCGAGGAGCATCTCGGCGCCGGCGACTGGGTCTGCGGTGAGCGCTTTACGATGGCCGACGTCTATGTCGGCAGCCAGGTCGACTGGGGCCTCGCGTTCGGCACGATGCCATCGCTACCGGCATTCGAAGCCTACGCCGAGCGGCTCCGTGAGCGCGATGGCTACAAAGCGGCCAAGGCCATCGACAATAAACTGATCGAGGAATCCCAGAAATGACCACGCCCAAGAATCTCGTCTGTTTGTGGTACGACGGCACCGCCGAGGAAGCCGCCAACTTCTATGCCGCGACCTTTCCCGATACACATGTCACCGCGGTCCACCGCGCGCCGGGCGACTATCCCGACGGCCACAAGGGCGATGTCCTGACCGTCGAGTTCAGCGTTCTCGGCATTCCCTGCATCGGTCTCAACGGCGGCCCGATGTTTCCCCAGACCGAAGCGTTTTCGTTCCAGATTGCGACCGACGATCAGGCCGAGACCGACCGCTACTGGAACGCCATCGTCGGCAACGGCGGCGCCGAAAGTCAGTGCGGCTGGTGCAAAGACAAGTGGGGGCTCAACTGGCAAATCACGCCGCGGGTGCTGACCCGGGCGATGGCCCAGGGCGGCGACGTGGCCAAACGCGCGTTCGAAGCGATGATGCCGATGAAGAAGATCGATGTCGCGGCGATCGAGGCCGCGGTGAATGCCGATGCGTAAGGTCCGCGGTTCGGTCTTCCTTTCGCTTGACGGAGCCGTCCAGCGGGCGGGCACGAGCGCGCGCGAAGCCGATCGGCAGCGGCGTATGCGAGAGGGGACCTGGTGATGCTGGCGCTCTATGGTCATCCGTTCTCGTCCTACACCTGGAAGGCGCTGATCGCGCTTTACGCCAACGCCACGCCGTTCGAGTTTCGGATGGTCGATCCCGATCATCCGGATAACTCCGCGTTCGTCGCCCAGGCCAGTCCGCTGGGGCGCTTTCCGGTTCTGGTCGATGGCTCGCGGACGGTGTTCGAGGCCACCGCGATCATCGATTATCTTCACCTGCGCCATGCCGGCCCCGCCCAGTTGCTTCCGGCCGATCCCGAGGCTGCGGTGGAGATGCGGATGATCGACCGGGTCTTCGACCTGTCGGTGATGGATGTGATGCAGGAAATCGTTGCCGAACACCTCCGATCACCGGAGGATCCCGATCCCGCGGTGGCCTCGCGCGTTCACGACCGGCTGGATCGGTCCTATCGCTGGATCGACCGCTGGCTGGGCGACAACCCACCGGGCGACACGATCACACTCGTCGAGTGCGCGGCAGCGCCTTCGCTATTCTATGCCGATTGGGTCCATCGGATTCCGCCAGAGCTGGATCGCCTGCGCGCCTGGCGCGCGCACCTGCTCGCCCTGCCCCCGGTCAAGCGCTGCGTCGACGAGGCCCGCCCCTACCGAGCCTACTTCCCGCTCGGCGCACCCGATCGCGATTGAGGAGACTGCCGTGAGCGACCACCACGAACTTACCATCACCCGCACGATAGCCGCCCCACCCGCGCAAGTCTGGGACATCATGACCAACCGCATAGAGGAGTGGTGGTGCCCCAAGCCGTGGCGCGCGGAATTCGCCACGCTCGAACGCAGGCCCGGGGGCGTTTCGACCTGCACGATGTACGGACCCGATGGCGAGGTCCATCCTCATCCCGGCACCGTTCTCGCCTGGGACGAAGGACGCCGCTTCGCCTTCACCGATGCGATTGTCGGCGATCTCGAGCCCGCGGGGCCCTTCATGATCGGCATCTGGACCATCGAGCCCGAGGGGGAGGGCACCCGCTATACCGCGGTCGCCCGCCACTGGACTGAAGATTCGATGCAGCGTCACGCCGAGATGGGCTTTGAGCACGGCTGGGGCGCATGCGCCGATCAGCTCGTGGCCCTGTGCGAGAACCGATAAAGCCGATGCACCAGCCGTTCCTGAAGGCATGGCTTTTGTGCGGAACGCTCGACGCGCTCTATGCAAGCATCCTTTCGCTCGCCCGCGGTGGAGGCGTCGGCGACGTCTGGCGCGGAGTCGCCTCGGGGCCGTTCGGCGCAGCGGCGCAAAGCTGGAGTATCGCTGGCGTGTTTGCCGGAGTTGCTGTGCATTTCGCAATCATGGCGGCGATGACTGCTGTTGCAGCTGTGCTTTTCAGGCGGTCGCCGCTGGGCGACGCCAACCCGTGGCTGGCGGGGACGCTTTACGGGCTGGCGCTTTATGGCGTGATGTACGGCATCGTCTTGCCCGCGCGGTTCGGTGCGCCCTTCCCCAATCCCGACAGGATCAAACTCGCCCTCGGTCTGTTTCCGCACGTTGCATTCGTCGGCATTCCGATGGCGCTGCTTCTCGGCCGGCCTAAAGAATCTTCCTGAGCGCCTGATACGCCTCGACCACCTGCTGCAGGCGCGCCTCGAAGCTGCGGTCGCCACCGTTGCGGTCGGGATGATACTTGCGGACCAGTTCGGTGTAGCGGCGGCGCAGGGCGGTGCGGTCGGCGTCGTGGCTGAGCGCCAGCAACTCCAGTGCGCGGCGCTGCTCCGCAGTCAGCACCCGTCCATCGGCGCGCGCCACCGGCCGCCTTGCCCGGGCCCGCCCCGAGATCGCTTCGAGCGGGTCGGTGAAATCCGCCCAGCGCGGGGCCTGGTCGATTCCGGCTGCGGCGCTGAACGCGCGAGTCTCGCGCTCCCACCCCGCCACGGGATGCTGGGCCATAAGGATTTCCTCGGCGCTCATCCCCTCGAACCAGTCGTAGCTCGAATTGAACGCGCGCACGTGGCCGAGGCAGAACCAGCGATAATCGCCCGGCCCGTCGAAGCCTGGCCGGCGTTCCCCGGGAGCGCGGAACTCGCCTGCCTCGTCGCAGCCTGGCGCGGCGCAGGGGCGGTTGCTGCCATCGACACGGCCGTGGAACTTGTTGAGCCTCACCGCTTCCACATGGGCATCAAGGCGCTAGAAGGGAAGATATGAAAACCCCGATCGCGCACGAAATGGGACGCCTGCTCCAAACCGCCTTCGCGCCGACGGCGCTGGTGGTAACCAACGACAGCGCCCGCCACCACGGCCATGCCGGCGACGACGGCAGCGGCGAATCGCATTTCACCGTCGAGATCGAGAGCGCCGCGTTTGTCGGCGTCTCGCGGCTCGAACGCCAGCGCATGATCAACCGCGCCCTCGGCGACCTTCCCGGCCAACGGGTCCATGCGCTGGCGATCAGGGCCCGAGCGCCCGGCGAATGACCGCCCCGCGCCGCATCCGCCGCGCCGCGCGGCTGCTGGTGATTGACGAGTATGAGCGGCTGCTGCTGTTCCGCTTCACCTTTGCCGGACGCCGCGCGTTCTGGGCGACGGCGGGGGGCGAGTGCGATCCGGGCGAAAGCTTCGAGGACGCCGCCCGGCGCGAACTGGCAGAGGAAACCGGGCTGGTCGCGGACCTCGGTCCGGTTATCGCTGCGCGAAGGAATCATTTCATCACCGCAACTGGCGAGCCCGTCACGGCCGACGAACGCTATTTCCGCATTCGCGTCCCCGCAGGCGAGATCGCCACGGATGGCCACACCGAACTGGAGCGCCAGATCATGCAGCAGCATCGCTGGTTCACCCGCGCCGAATTGCGCGACTGGGACGAGCCGATCTTCCCTCCCGAAATCCTCAATCTGCTCAATCGCTAGGCGATGGCATGATCGTCCAGTCCATCACACCCGTCACCCACGATCTGGGTGGATTCAAGGTCCGCCGGGTGCTTCCGGGCAAGGCGCGGACGATGGTCGGGCCGTTCATCTTCGTCGATGAATTCGGCCCGGCGAAGCTGGAGATCGGCCAGGCGATGGATGTGCGTCCGCACCCGCACATCAATCTCGCCACCGTAACCTGGCTGTTCGAGGGCGCAATCGACCATCGCGACAGCCTGGGCACTTACGCCACGATTCGGCCGGGCCAGGTCAACCTGATGACCGCGGGACGGGGCATCGTCCATTCCGAGCGTAGCCCGCAAGCGGAGCGCGCGATTGGCCCGACGATGTACGGCATGCAGACTTGGCTGGCGTTGCCCGACGGGCGCGAGGAAATAGACCCGGCGTTCGAAGCGCAGACCGATCTGCCGCTGATCGAGGCGGGCGGGGCCAGCGCGCGGGTGATCATGGGCGAACTGTGGGGCCAGCGCGCGCCGACCACCTGCCACGCGGAAACCATATATGCCGAAATCGTGCTGGGACCGAGCGGATCGATCCCCATCGATGCGGAGGCCGACGAGCGCGCGGTCATGCTGGTGGGCGGCGAAGCGAGCATCGGCGGGACCGACCTGGTGCTGTACGAACTCGCCGTCCTTGCCCCCGGTGCGGCACTGACGCTTGCATCGGCCACCGGAGCCCGCCTCATGCTGCTCGGCGGCGAAGCCTTCACGACCCCGCGCCATGTCTGGTGGAACTTCGTCTCGTCCTCGCGCGAGCGGATCAACCAGGCCAAGGACGACTGGCGCGAGGGTCGCTTGGGCGTCGTTCCCGGTGACAGCGAAGAGTTCATCCCCCTGCCCCAGGTCCCCAGCACGGTGAGCTACCCATGACCACCGGTCCGCCCGCCAGGTCGGCCAACGATCGAATTGAAATTTGGCCTGTCCTACAGGGTGCCGGCTTGGCAATACGAAGTGGCATGCGCGCCAACCCCAGCCTCACCAACGTCACGACCACAACGGCTACCCCCCGCTTGGACGGGCGCATAATATCCCAAAAACTTTTTCCCTTGAACAGTGGTCCAAGTGGTCCACGAAACGCAGGCGGCAATCCCCCATGAACGAACAAACCGTGTGGATCACCGGCGCTTCGAGCGGAATCGGCGAAGCGTTGGCCAAGGAATCCAGCAAGCGCGGTGCGAGAGTCATTCTGTCCGGCCGCAATATCGCCGAGCTCGATCGGGTCGCCTCGGAGTGTGGCGAGACGTTGGTCCTGCCGTTCGAGACAACCGACTACGACGCGCTCCCCGGGCTTGTCGCGAGGGCTTGGGATTGGGCTGCCGGGATCGACCTGTTGATCAACAATGCCGGAATCTCGCAACGTTCGCTCGCCGAGGAAACCGAGTTCGCGGTGTACGAGCGGATCGTCGCGGTCGATCTGCTCGCCCCGATCGCTCTGACCCAGGCACTGCTGCCACGGATGGTGGATCGCAAGTCGGGTCGGCTGGCGTTCATCTCCAGCATCGCGGGCAAAGTTGGGGTGCCCATGCGCAGCGCCTACAGCGCGGCCAAGTTCGGGCTGCTCGGCTATGCCGATGCGCTTCGGGCCGAGCTTTCGGTTCACGGAATTCAGGTCCACGGAATCGCTCCGGGATCGATCCGCACCAACGTTTCGCGCAACGCGCTGACCTCCGACGGGTCGGAGCGTGGGTTCAGCGACCCTGCGATCGAAAAGGGCATCGATCCTACGGCAGCCGCTGTGGAAATGCTCGATGCGATCGCCGCCGGACAGCGCGAGATCGTCGTCGCGCACGGCGCCGAAAAGCAGATGGGCGAGCTCACTCGGACCCCCGATGCGCTGTTCGACCAGGTCGCCGCGTTGATGGCACGCGGCTATGCGCAGCAGCTCAAGGCTGAGCATTGATCGTGGAGCAGACCCGCGTCGCCCTCGCCGGCGGGATCGAACTTGATGTCGTCGATGTGGGGCCAAAGTCTGTGGGCGGGCGCGATGCGCCGGTCCTGATCTTCCTCCACGGGTTCCCCGAATCGCACCGCACCTGGCGCCACCAGATCGCGCATTTTTCCGACAGGTTCCGCTGCATCGCGCCCGACCAGCGCGGCTATCGCGGCTCATCGAAGCCGCAAGAGGTCTCCGCCTACACCCCCGACAAGCTGATCGGCGACGTTTTCCAACTCGCCGACGCGCTCGGTGTGGGCAGCTTCACCATCGTCGGTCACGACTGGGGCGGGGCGATCGCCTGGGGGGTGGCGCTCACCGGGCAGGCGAGCGGGCGGGTCAATCGTGCGGTTATCGCCAACGCGCCGCATCCCACAATCTTTTCCAAGCTACTATGGCTCAACCCGCGTCAGCGCGAATCGAGCCAGTATTTCCGGGCCTTTCGCGATCCCGCAAACGATGCGCTGGTTCACGCGGGCGGGCTCGGCGCGATGCTGCTCAAGGCCTTCGGCGATCGGATGGTCGGCGGCGACGATCCGATGGAACCCGACGAGCGCGCGGCGCTCTTGTCCGACTGGCAGGACCGCGAGGCTGCCATCGGCATGCTCAATTGGTATCGCGCCTCCCCGATGGAGGTGCCGCCCATGGATGCGCCCTTCGCGCTGCCGGCTGGGTACGCCGAGAGGCCGATGCCTCCGCTCACTATTCCGACACTTGTCGTCTGGGCGATGGACGACTTGGCGCTGCCGCCTGAAAACCTTGCGGGCATGGAAGAATTGGTCACCGACCTGACCGTCGTGAAGGTCCCCGATTGCGGACACTTCGTGCCGTGGGAGGCGCCCGCCGCGGTCAACGCGGCGATGGATGCGTTCCTTTCCCGCACCGCGGCAGATGGCTGAGGCGCCGTCGGGCATCGGCGCGGCACTCGCCGGTGCGCGCGAACAGTCGCGGCGCTCGCTACTGCGCAACCATGGCGGCGGCCATGCCTCGGTCAGCAATCTCGAGCTGTTCTTCGACCTCGTGTTCGTGTTCGCGATCACCCAGCTATCGCACTTCCTGCTCCAGCATCTGGACTGGCTGGGGGCGGCACAGACCATCATCCTGTTTTTCGCGGTGTGGTGGGCATGGATGTACACCACCTGGGCGACCAACTGGATCGATCCCGATCGCCCCGCCAACCGGTTTCTGATCGGCGCGGTGATGCTCGCCAGCCTGGTCATGGCCTGCGCGCTGCCGGGAGCGTTCGGCGCCTATGCGTGGCAGTTCGTGTCGGCCTATTTGACCGTACAGATCGGCCGTACCGCCTACACTTCGTACGCCCTGGGCGAATGGAAGCGCGGCAGCGGCTTCAACATGCTGCGTGCATCGCTGTGGTTCGGCGTATCCGCGATCCCGTGGATAGGCGGATTGCTGACCGATCAGTCGCTACTCCGCATGGCCTGGTGGACCGCCGCGCTGGCGATCGAATATGCCGGGCCGCTGGCGCTCTTCTGGTTTCCCTGGCTTGGCCGTTCGCGCCCTCAGGACTGGGAGATTTCCGGCAGTCACATGGCCGAACGCTGCGGCCTGTTCATCATCGTGGCGCTGGGCGAAGGGCTGATCATCACCGGCGCGACCTACGCGGGGGCGGAGCCGATGCGCGGTATCGATGCCGCCTTCGTCAACGCCTTCCTCGGTTCGTTCGCAATGTGGTGGATATACTTCGACATCGGCGCGCGGCGCGGGGCCTGGCATATCGAGCATCACGAAGTGCCCGGCCTGATCGCGCGGCAGGCGTTCACCTATTGGCATTTACCGATCGTCGCGGGCATCGTCCTCCTCGCGGTGGTCGATGAATTGACCCTCGCCCACCCATTCGACCCCGTTCACCCCGATTTCGTCGCGCTCGTCGCGGGTGGAATGGCGCTGTTCGTTGGGGGCAACATGGCGTTCAAGCGGATCTCGAGCGGCAGCCCGTGGTATCCGCTGTCGCATGGCATCGGGCTGGGATTGACGCTGGCCATCGCGGTATGGGGTCTCGCCACCTCCCCGCCGCGCCTGGCGCTGGCCGCGGCCAGCACGATCGCCCTGGCGACGATCGCCCTGTGGGAGTGGGGCAGCTTCCACGGCGGATGGATCGAGCGGATGGAGGCGCGCGGCTGGTGGCTTGGCCGTGTACTGCGCCGCCGCATGGATCGCGGCCGGGCGCGGCGGGAGGCCAAGGCGGCAGCGAAGGCCTAGCTTCGGGGCTTGTCGAGCACCCGGATCAGACCTTCCTGCGCGGTGCTGGCGACGAGCCGCCCGTCGCGCGTGAAGATTCGGCCACGGTTCATCCCCCGGCCTCGGCCCGCCCAGGTGCTGTCGGTGGCGTAGAGCAGCCACTGGTCGGCGCGGACGTCGTCATGAAACCACACCGCGTGATCGAGGCTGACCCCCATCACGTTGCCCCGCGCCCACGACAGCCCATGCGGCATCGTGCACGTGCCGAGCAAGGTCATGTCGCTGGCGTAGGCGAGCACCGCGCGGTGGATGCGCGGATCGTTAGGCAGCGGCGCTACCGCGCGGAACCACGTATTCGCAAGTGGCAGCCCCGGCTCTCCGCCCATCCAATGGCGCTTTTCCGCGGGGCGCAGTTCGATCGGACGCGGCGCGAGCATCGCGGCCTGCCGATCCTTGGCGAATTCGGAGGCATATTTGAGCCGCAGTTCGCGCTCGCTCGGCAAGTCCTCGGGCGGATGGACATCGGGCATCTCGTCCTGATGGCTGACCCCCTCCTCACGCCGATGGAACGACGCCGTGAGGTTGAGGATCGGGCGCCCCTGCTGGCTGGCGACCACCCGGCGGTTTGAGAAGCTGCCCCCGTCGAGATCGCGCGCGACCGCAAATTCGATCTCGTGATCTTCGCTGCCGCCGCGCAGGAAGTAGGCGTGGAGCGAATGCGCCTCGCGATCCTGAAGCACCGTCCGCTCCGCCGCGGCGAGCGCCTGGGCGATCACCTGGCCGCCGAACACACGGCCCACGCCGCCGCGCTTGCGTCGCCCGACATAGCTATCGGGGGCCACGCCCGGCTTGACGTCGAGCAGCTTGACCAGCCAGCGGACCAGATGTTCGGGGGCGGGTGCGTCGGCTTCGCTCATGCCCAGGCAATTAGAAACCACATCCGCTGATGTCGAGCGAAGTCGAGGCGTGCTGCGCAGGTGTCTCGATTTCGCTCGACATCAGCGCTCGGTGGGAAGGATCAGGCGGCGATCCCGCGCGGTGAGCGTGACAGTTCCGCACCAACCAGGCGATCGAAAGCCGAGCGCTTCGCCGCGCCCCCGATCGCCACGCTATAGCGGCCAATCGCGCGACGTTCGGTCCACAACCCGTCGATCATCGGATGCTCGGCAGCGGCGCAACTGTCGCACCAGGCGATCGCCTCGTTCTCGAGCAGCGCGAGGTTTTCCAGCTGGAGCAGCACACCCGGGGAGAAGCGCCCAAAACGTTCGTCGAACGCGGTCTTGTACGAAAACGCGCCTGGCGGGGTGATGAAGTTTGCGAGCATCGCGATCGGACGGGCGTCCAGCGTCAGGCTCAAGCGTTGGAGGCGGCCGCGTTCCGCCGCGCCGCGCAAGGCATCGCGAAACAGTCCCGCGGTAGCGTCGTGCACGGCCAATGCCGAGCCTGCCGCGCCTTTCCAGCCCGACGCTTCGAGTGCCAGAAAATGGTCAATCCACGTCGCCAGGCAACGGTCGTCATCATGGCGATCAAGCTTGAGCTTGCCCTGCTCCGACAGCCGGGCGTGCTGGCGCCGCAGTTCCTTGCGTCTCTTGCCCCGCACCGCTTGTTCGAGATAGTCGGGGGGCCAAGATCGGAATCGAGCAGCGCGCGCTCTGCATGATGGACCAGCTCGATCCGGCGGCCCTGCCCGGCGGCTTCGACGCGCAAGGCGGCGGCAAGATGGCCGTCGATCGGCAATTCGGGCAGATGCGCAAACAGAGCGGGTCCACCATTGGCGTCGGCCCAGACAAGAAACGCCGCCCAGAACGAACGCTCGCTGCCTTTGGCTACCAGCGGTGCGGCGGCGAAGCAGTTGGGGTGGAGCCATGTCCTCAAATGTGGCAGCGGCCAACGCTGATAACGCCAACTGCGCTCGATCGGCATGAGTCCGACCAGTTGCCCGGCGCGCTCGAAACGCAGGATCTCGACTTTGCCTGCCTTGTCGAACCGGCGTAGCGCGGGGAGCAAGTACCAGCTTTCGAAAAACGGATTGGGCTCAGCGGCGCTGAGCGCCAGTGCATCCCAGCGTTCGATGGCCGCCGCGTCGGCCCAACTCTTCCAGCTGGCGGACACGAACACGCTGTCTCCCGCGGCGACGGCGCGCGCGGGAGCTGGCGAATGCCGCGACAACTCGCGGCGCTCGAGGAAAAGTTCGACGCCCATGGGGCCGGGTCTAGCGCTGCTGGGCGAAAGTTCGGTTAACGGCGGTCAGCCGTGAAAAACCCCGCCCGGTCTAAGCCGGACGGGGTTCTTGAAGGTATTCAGCTGCTCCGAAGGTTCAGCCGATCCCGTTCGCCGCCAGCGCAGCGAGCAGAAGCAACGCGACAATATTGGTGATCTTGATCATCGGGTTCACTGCGGGTCCGGCGGTGTCCTTGTAGGGATCGCCAACAGTATCTCCGGTCACCGCGGCCTTGTGGGCCTCGCTGCCCTTGCCGCCGTGGTTGCCGTCCTCGATGTACTTCTTGGCGTTGTCCCAAGCACCGCCGCCCGAGGTCATCGAGATCGCGACGAACAGGCCACCGACGATCACGCCCAGCAGCAGCGCGCCGAGCGCGGCGAAGCCGTTGGCGGGCCCCGCGACCGCGGCGATCACGAAGTAGACCACGATCGGCGCGGCCACCGGCAGCAGCGACGGGACGATCATTTCCTTGATCGCCGCCTTGGTCACCAGATCGACCGTGCGGGCATAGTCCGGCTTGGTCTCGTAGGTCATGATGCCGGGGTTGTTCTTGAACTGGTCGCGAACGTCCTTGACCACCTCGCCCGCGGCGCGGCCGACGGCGGTCATTCCCATCGCTCCGAACAAGTAGGGCAGCAGCGCGCCGAGGAGCAGGCCCACGATCACGTATGGGTTCTCGAGGCTGAAGCTGACCTGCAAGTCAGGGAAGTATTCGCGCAAGTCGGCGGTGTAGGCTGCGAACAGAACGAGCGCGGCCAGGCCCGCCGATCCGATCGCATAGCCCTTGGTGACCGCCTTGGTGGTATTGCCAACCGCGTCGAGCGCGTCCGTCTTCTCGCGCACGCTGTCGTCCATCGCAGCCATTTCGGCGATACCGCCGGCGTTGTCGGTGACCGGACCGTAGGCGTCGAGCGCGACGACCATTCCGGCCAGCGCGAGCATTGCGGTGGCTGCATAGGCGATGCCCATGAGCCCGGCGAGCTGGTAGGCGATGATGATGCCCGCGCAGATCACCAGCGTCGGCAGCGCGGTCGATTCAAGCGAAATGGCCAGACCCTGGATGACATTGGTGCCGTGGCCGGTTTCCGACGCCTTAGCGATCGACCGGACCGGGCGGTAGTTGGTCCCGGTGTAGTACTCGGTGATCCAGATGATCAGCCCGGTGATGACCAGACCGAGCAGCGAGCAGTAGAACAGGATGCGTCCGCTGAAATTCACGTCGGCCCCCGCCAGCGTGTAGGATAGCGGATTCTCCATGCCGCCCAGCGCATACGAGATCGCCCACCAGATCGCCGGGACCGAGAGCACCGCGGTGACCAGGAAGCCCTTGTACATCGCGCCCATGATGTTCGTGCCGCCGCCGAGTCGGACGAAGTAGGTTCCGATGATCGAGGTCACGATGCAGACGCCGCCGATCAGTAGCGGCAGGCTCATCAACGTAAGCAGGTTATCCGCACCCTTGAGCAGCAGCGCGGTCAGCACCATCGTCGCGCCGACGGTGACGACATAAGTCTCGAACAAGTCCGCGGCCATGCCCGCGCAATCGCCGACGTTGTCGCCGACGTTGTCCGCGATCACCGCCGGGTTGCGGGGATCGTCCTCGGGGATTCCGGCTTCGACCTTGCCGACGAGATCGGCGCCGACGTCAGCCGCCTTGGTGAAGATACCGCCGCCCAGGCGCGCGAAGATCGAGATCAGCGAAGCGCCGAAGGCCAGCGCGACCAAAGCATCGACCACGGTGCGATCGTCGCCGCCGACAGTGTAACCGGCGACAGAGGTCAGATAGTAGAAGAACACCGCGATAGCGAGGAGCGCGAGGCCGGCCACAAGCATTCCGGTGATCGCCCCGGCGCGGAACGCCAGGGTCAGACCTTGTTGCAGGCCGACTTGGGCCGCCGCAGCGGTGCGCACGTTGGAACGGACCGAGATGTTCATCCCGATGAACCCGGCGACGCCCGAAAGCACTGCGCCGATCACGAACCCGGTTGCCGAAATCGGACCGAGGAACACGGTGACGATGATCGCTACGATAACCCCGACCACGGCAATGGTGGTGTACTGACGGCGGAGATAAGCTTGCGCGCCTTCCTGGATCGCCGCGGCGATCTCCTGCATCTTGTCGTTGCCCGCGCTCGATCCCAGCACCTGTCGGCTAGTGACGAACCCGTAGACGATGGACAGAAGTCCCAGAATAATGGCGATCGTGACGATGTTCACGGCGCTGCTCCCCCTATTTCGACCCAAATCTCGGTATGCGCATAACACGCGGCCCCGCTTGCGCAGGGCCGTGGACGGCGTCGCTATACGAAGGATTCGAGAGGGCGCAAGCCCTTACCGGGATGAACCGTGGAGATAGCCGAGCGGTTGCGACGGATCGGGCGGTGCACCATCGAGCAGAACCGGGAACTGCCCTGCGTGCACCACATCGCCGATACGATGCGCCGGTACGGGTGGCTCGGTCCCGGCGGGTAGCGTAAACAGCAGCTCATAATCGTCACCCCAGCGGAGCGCTTCGTCAGCTCGCCCCGTGGCCTCGACACCCTGCGCAAGTGGGACCGCCGCTGTCTTGACGGCGAGTGTTACCTTCGAGGCCGCGGCGATCCGCGAGGCATCAAGCAGCAACCCGTCGGACACATCCATCATCGCGGTTACCAGGGGGGCAAGCGCCCTGCCTTCCGCCAGCAATGGGACGGGCCGGGCAAAGGCGCGTGCGCCAACATGTTCATCGAGTCCCCCGCGCACCGCATCGAAGCCGAGCATCGCCGCACCGATCTCGCCGGTAAGCCACAGTCCGTCCCCCGCCCGGGCCCCGCTGCGCGACGGAACCGGGCGGTGGGTGGCGCGCCCGATCGCCGTGAGCCCATGCGCCTGCACCGCCCCGCCGCCAACGGAGTCGCCGCCCAGCAGGGGGACGGAAAAAGCCTCCAGCACCTCGCGCAGCCCGTCGATGAAGCGCAGATCGTCGGCTCCCAGGCTGTAACCGAGCAGCACCCCGATCGGTTCTGCACCTTTGGCCGCCAGATCGGATAAGTTGGTGGCGACCAGTTTCCACGCGACATTCGCGGGATCCTGGCCGGGAAGCCAGTGCACGCCTTCCACCATCATATCGTGTGTCAGGACCAGCGTCTCGCCGCCCACCTCGAGGACCGCGCAATCGTCGGCTAGGCCGCGCGCCGCGGGATGCGTGGCAAAAGCTCGCAGGGCGGCGATGAAGGCCGCCTCGCCGCTCATTTCACTTGCGGACACCCTTGGCCACGGCATCCAGCACCCCGTTGACAAACTTGGCCTCGCGCGCATCGAAGAACGCGTGGGCGACGTCGAGGTATTCGCTGATAACAGCGGCGGTCGGCACATCGCCGCGCGACAGCAGTTCGTAGGTTCCGGCACGCAAGATCTGCAGCATCGTCTTGTCGATCCGCGCGAGTGTCCAGCCCGAGGCGAGGCGCGCCGTTATCAACCCGTCGATCTCCTCGCGCCGGGCATGGGTGCCGCGTACGACATCGTCGAAGAACGCGGTGTCGGCGTCGAGATACTGTTCATCCTCGATTTCCGCACCGAGACGGTGCTGGTGGAACTCGTCGAGCAGCCGCGCGAGCGCGGTTTGCTCCATCTCGAGCTGGTAAAGCGCCTGGACCGCCGCCAGCCGCGCCGCCGAGCGCGCCTTGGATGTCGCTTTCATATGCCCAGCCTCACTTCGATCGAGCGCGCGTGCGCGGAGAGGCCCTCGGCTTCGGCCAGAGCGATGGCGGCGGGACCGATCTTCTCGAGCGCTCCGTCTCCCATCGCGATGAAACTGGTGCGCTTCATGAAATCGAGCACCGACAGCCCCGACGAGAAGCGCGCGCGGCGCCCGGTGGGCAGAACGTGGTTCGGCCCGGCGACGTAATCGCCGATCGCCTCGGGCGTGTTGCGCCCCAGGAACACGCTGCCGGCGTGGCGGATTTTCGCGAACAGCGGTTCCGGATCGGCCACCGCCAGCTCGATATGTTCGGCGGCGAGGCGATTGGCGAGCGCGGGGGCTTCATCGAGGCTGGCGACGACGATGATGGTGCCATGCGTCTCCCAGCTTTCCTTCGCTACCCGCGCAGTCGGCAGCAGCGCCAGTTCTACGCCGACCACATCCGCCACCTGGTCCGCGAACCCCATGTCGTCGGTGATCAGGATCGATTGCGCGGCAGGATCGTGCTCGGCCTGGCTGAGCAGGTCGGCGGCGATCCATTCAGGATCGTTGAGGCCATCGGCGATTACTAGGATCTCGGAGGGTCCGGCGACCATGTCGATCCCCACGACCCCGAACAACTGGCGCTTGGCTTCGGCGACCCAGGCGTTGCCGGGTCCGGTGATGACGTCCACCGGCGCAATCCGCGCGGTGCCATAGGCCAGCGCCGCGATCGCCTGCGCGCCGCCGATCCGCCACACTTCGTCGACCCCGGCAAGATAGGCGGCCGCCAGCACCAGCGGGTTGACCACGCCGCGCGGCGTCGGGGTGACGACAGCCAGCCGCTCGACTCCCGCGACCTTTGCCGGGATCGCGTTCATCAGCAGCGACGACGGGTACGCGGCGCGCCCGCCGGGAACGTAGAGACCCGCCGCATCGACCGCATTCCAGCGAGCGCCGAGGCGGACGCCCTCGGCGTCGATGCTGTCGCGGTCCACTGGCAACTGTTCACGATGGTAACTGCGAATACGCGCCGCCGCGAGTTCGAGCGCGGCGCGCAATGCCGGATCGAGCCCCTCGAAAGCCTCACGGCAAACGCCGGCGGAGATGCGCCAGTCTTCGCCCAGCACCTGCCGGTCGAACCGCTCTGTGTAATCGGCAACGGCTTCGTCGCCCCGCAGCCGAACGTCGTTGAGGATGTTCGCAACGTCGCCCGCAACCTCGCGGTCGCTCTCGCGGCGGTCGCGAACCAAGCGGTCGAACGCCGCGGCGAACCCCGGATCGCGCGTGTCCAGACGGCGCATCAGGCCGCTTGCCGAACCGAGGCCAGCGCGCGGAACGCATCGATCAGCGCGCCGAGCCGGGGGTCCGTCTTGAGCGCAGCGCGGTTGACGATCAACCGCGCCGAGACCGGCGTGATCACGCGGGTTTCGACGAGGCCGTTTTCCGCCAGCGTCTTGCCGGTCGAGACCAGATCGACGATCCGCCCCGCCAGCCCCAGCGATGGCGCGAGTTCCATCGCCCCGTTGAGCTTCACGCACTCGGCCTGAATGCCTTGGCTTTCGAAGTACCGCCTTGTGAGATTGGGATATTTGGTCGCGACGCGGGCGTGACTGGCGCTCGCCAGGCCCTCCGCATCGCGCGGTTCGGCGACCGACAGGCGGCAGTGGCCGATGTCGAGATCGACCGGAGCGTAAAGATCGGCATAGGCGAACTCGTCGATCACGTCGGACCCGACTATCCCAGCCTGCGCCGCGCCGTGGGCCACGAACGTCGCGACATCGAAGGCGCGGACGCGAATGATCCGCATGTCCTCGCACCATTCGTTCCCGGCGCAGGCGAACGACAGCGCGCGGTTCTTCTTGTCGTGGAAAGCGGCTTCGGGCACGACCCCGGCACGCGCCATCACGGGCAGCGCCTCGTCGAGGATGCGGCCCTTAGGAACGGCGAAAGTGAGCGGGGTCGGCATGGCCCGCGGCCCTTACGTCGCGGTGCGGCGCAGAGCAACCACTGGGACGACCGGGAGGACCCGAGCATGACCGAACACCGCTATCGCCCACAGACGCTGTACGCAGCCGGGGGCAGCACCGTCGCCGATGCATTCCACAACCAGGCGCTCTATTGCCGCGCCAACGACGCACCGATCACCGCGCGGATCGTCGAGGCGGTGGACGAACTGCTCGCGGGCGATGCCCCGGGCGAACTGCTGAACCGGGTTCGCGCCTGGACCGGCGCCCCGCTGGCCGATGCCCTGCCGTTGCGCGTTGCCGGGGGGCTCCATGCGCTGCACCTGCGGGGCGAGGAACCGGCGCTGAGCGCGATCTATCGCGGCGAGGATGCGGACGACCTCGCGGTGATCGGGGAAGTACTGGCCCGGCGCGAGGCCGATCTGCTCCCGTGGCTCGACGGCCCGCCGCAGACCAACGAGGCCGGGCGCTCGTCCAACTTCATCATCGCGCTGCTGTGGCTCGCGGAGCGGGGCCTGCCGCCCCGGTTCGAGTGCCTCGAGATCGGATCGAGCGCGGGAATCAACCTGATGATCGACCGCTATCGCTACGATCTGGGTGGAGTGGCAATCGGACCCGATGCGGGCGTCCTGGCGTTCGAGCCCGAATGGCGCGGTCCGCCGCCACCCGATCGCCCGATCGCCTTCGAATCGCTCAGGGGCTGCGATGTCGCGCCGGTCGACCTCACCGATCCTGCGCAGGCGCTCCGGCTCAAGGCGTATATCTGGCCCGAACATCGCGTCCGCTTTGCCAGGATGGACGCGGCAATCTCCGCCGCGACGCAGCGAAAGCCGGATATAGTCCGGCAGAACGCCGCCGAATTCGTCGAACAGGCGCTGGCGGTGCCCCAGGCGGCCGGCACCACCCGGGTCCTGATGCACTCGATCGTGTGGCAATACGTCCCGGCCGACCAACAGGCGCGAGTCTCGGCGGCGATGGCGGCGGCGGGCGCAAGGGCGACCGCGGAACGACCGCTGGCGTGGATCGCGCTCGAAGCAAACCGCACCGTCCACCATCACGAACTGACGGTGCGGTACTGGCCGGGCGGCGAGCAGCGCGTCCAACTGGGTGTGGCGCACGCCCACGGCGCCTGGCTCGAACATTTCGCCGAGCCGCTGCCGAGCCAATGGCCGAACTGACTTACCGCAGCCCCCGCTTGGCGATTTCCTCATCGATTGCATCGACGATTTCGCGCGAGCAGCTCGCGACGTCGGTGAGCGCGCAGTAGCCGAGCGAGGCGCTGCCGAAGGCGTCCGGCACGCCGTCCTTGCGCACGTTGATCACCAACGAATAGACCGTGAATTCGGACTTCCCCCGAACCTCGCGCGAACTCCGCGGCCGGGTCGATCGTCTGGACGATGACCGCCAATCCCGCCGCGGACTGGACCACCTCGCGCTTGTCGCCCGATGCCGCAATCAGGCCGCGAACGCGGTTGACCAGCACCCCGCCGATCGAATCGTTGCCGTCCCAGATCAGCCGCACCGCGACCGGCTGCGCAGCGGCGGGAAGCGGCGTCGCGGCCAGCATCAGCGCAATGAACATTCTGCCGATCATCGCTTCCCCCGGCGTGAACCCATCCCGAAGGCCAAATGCTACCCCGAAGGATGGTAAAAGTCGTAAACCGCCTGCGCAACCGTGGCGCTGACACCCGGCGCACGCTGGAGATCGCCCAGGGCAGCCGCGCGCACCTTGCCCGCGGTGCCGAAATGAAGCAGCAGCGCGCGCTTCCTTGCCGGCCCGATCCCCGGAATCTCGTCGAGTGGCGACGCCGTGATCGCCCTGCTGCGCTTTTCACGATGCGCACCGATAGCGAAGCGATGGACTTCATCGCGCAGCCGCTGGAGATGGAACAGCAGCGGCGAATTGACCGGCAGCAGCTTCTCGCGCCCATCGGGAAAATGAAACACCTCGCGCCCCTCGCGCCCGTGGTGCGGCCCCTTGGCGATGGCGATTAAGGGCACATCCTCGACGCCCATTTCCTCGAGGATCTCCTTGGCCGCGGACATTTGGCCCTTGCCGCCGTCGAGCAGCACCAGGTCCGGCCACATCCCGCCTTCGCGATCTGAATCCTCGAACTGGGCCCGGGCGAAGCGCCGCCCAAGAACCTCGCGCATCATGCCCACGTCGTCGTCGGTCTGGGCGGTCTTGATGTTCCATTTGCGGTACTGGCCCTTGAGAAACCCTTCCGGCCCCGCGACGATCATCGCGCCCAGCGCCTGGCTGCCCTGAATGTGGCTGTTGTCGTAGACCTCGATCCGACGAGGCGGTTCGGCGAGTTCGAGGAATTCGGCCAGCTCGCGGTTAAGCTTCGCTTTGGTTCCGCTTTCGGCCTGGCGGCGTTCCAGCGCCTCGACCGCGTTGCGCCGGGCCTGCTCAATCATCCGCTTGCGGTCGCCGCGTTGGGGCATCGAGATTTCGACTTTCCCGCCCGCGCTCGACGCCAGTGCTTCGCCCAGCAGTTCCGCCTCGGGCAAGACCCGATCGACCAGAATGCAACGGGGCGGCGGGACCTCTTCATAGAACTGGGCGAGGAAGCTGGTCAGCACGTCCTCCTCGCTCAGCCCTTCGGTGTGCGCGGGGAAGAACGCACGATGGCCCCAGTTTTGGCCGCCGCGGATGAAGAACGCCTGGATTCCGATGTGCCCGCCACTCCCCGCCAGCGCAAAGATGTCGGCGTTTCCCAGGCCCTCGGCGTTGATCGCCTGGCTGCCCTGGATGAAGGTCGCCGCACGCAGCCGGTCGCGCAGCATCGCCGCACGCTCATAGTCGAGTGCGGCGGCCGCCTCGGCCATCTGGCCTTCCATCTTCTTCTGCACCGCGCCGGATTTGCCGCCGAGGAAGTCCCGCGCCTCGGCGACCAGTTCGGCATAGCCCGCCTCGTCGATCCGCCCGACGCACGGCGCCGAACAGCGCTTGATCTGATAGAGCAGGCAGGGCCGGTCGCGGCGGCTGAAGAAGCCGTCGGTGCACGATCGCAACAGGAACAGCTTCTGCAGCGCGTTGATCGTGGTGTTGACGCTGCCCGCGCTGGCGAACGGGCCATAGTAGTTGCCCTTCGCCCGCCGCGCGCCGCGGTGTTTCGAAATCCGCGGAAATGCGTGGTCGGTGCGCAGAAGGATGAACGGGAAGCTTTTGTCGTCGCGTAACAGCACGTTGTACGGGGGACGGTAGCGCTTGATCAGCTGCGCCTCGAGCAGCAGCGCCTCGGCCTCAGAATTGGTGGTGACGATCGTGAGGCTGCGGGTCTGGCTGACCATCCGCCGCAACCGGGTCGAGAGCCGGTCGACCTGGGTATAGTTCGCGACCCGGTTCTTGAGCACCCGCGCCTTGCCGACGTAAAGCACGTCGCCGCGCGCATCGTGCATGCGATAGACCCCGGGCTTGGGCCGCAGGGTGCGCACCACCTCGCGGATCGCGGCGATCCCGGCGTCGAGATCGGGCGTCCCTTCGCCTTGCACTGCATAGGTCGCGCGCTCCTCGTTGAAGCGCGCGGACGAGGTGGGAAGATCCGGACGATCGGCTTTAGCCATGGGCGGCAGCCACCGCGCCGCAATCAACCGGGCCTGTCGTGGACCACTTGGACCACTGTCCAAGCGAAAATCTCTCGGCTCCCCGATCGCGACAGAAAGCGGGGTGGAAGAGACAATGGCGACGGCCGTGCATGAGCCCGCTTTGGCAAAAACGACCCCGTGTGGGAAAGCGATTTCGCAGCCGCCGCCCCAGCCCGAAAGCCTTGCCGGTGGACACTGGCGCGCCACATGACCAACCCGATTGACCGCGACTCCGCATCTGCTAGCCTGTTCCGGCAGACCCGCACGAGCGGGCCTCGTGCGGGAGAGATTGCCTTTGCGCCAGCTCCAGGGGATGGACCATTCGTTCGTCGCGCTCGAGACGCGCACGTCGCCGATGCATATCGGCTCGTTGCTGATCTATAACCCCGCGACCGCGCCCGGCGGGTTTGTTCGCTTCAAGGACATCTTGGCGTTCTACGAAACGCGGCTGCAACTGTCCAAGACGGTACGCCAGCGAATGGTTCGGGTGCCGTTCGACCTCGACTATCCCTATTGGATCGAGGACGAGGATTTCGACCTCGAATTCCATGTCCGCCACGTCGCGCTGCCCCAGCCGGGCGACTGGCGCCAGTTGTGCATCCAGGCCGCGCGGATCTTCTCGCGACCGCTCGATCTCACCCGCCCGCCGTGGGAATTCACGGTGATCGAGGGGCTGGGCAACATCCTGGGCATTGCGCCGGGCAGCTTCGCGATGGTCACCAAGGTTCATCACGCGGCGATCGACGGGATGTCGGGGATCGACCTGATGGAGGCGCTCCACACCCTGGAACCCCATACCGCCCCGCCCAACCGGCCCGACGAGTGGAAGCCCGAAAAAATCCCCGGCACGGGCGAACTGCTCGCCCGCGCCTGGCTCAACGCGATCAAGAATCCGTTCCAGCAGCTCAATGTCGCCGCGCGCAGCACGCCGGGGCTTTATCGGCTCCTCCAAGGTGTAATGGGCAAGAATTTCGAGATGGGCGGCGAAATGATCGCACCCAAATCGCGGTTCAACACCACGATCAGCGCGCACCGGGTGGTCGAGGGCCACAGCTTTCCGCTCAACGACATCAAGGCGATCCGCGCGCTGGCGCCGGGGTGCAAGCTCAACGACGTGTTTCTGGCGATCATCGGCGGGGGGCTGCGCCGCTATCTGCTGAGCAAGGACGACCTGCCCGAAAAGTCGATGACTGCGATGGCCCCGATCTCCGTCCGTTCGGGGGAGGAAAAGGGCGACATGGGCAACCAGGTTGCCGCCATGATCGTGCAACTGGGAACGCAGATCGAAGACCCGGCAGAACGGCTCGCCTACGTCCACGACAAGACCCGCAACTCCAAGGCGATGACCGAGGCGATCGGCGCGCGCAACATGACCGAGATGAGCAAGGCCAGCCCGGCGTTGTTCATGGCGCTGGGGGCTCAGCTTTACACCCGCCTGGGCCTCGCCAACCGGATGACCCCGCCGTTCAACACCGTCGTCACCAACGTCCCCGGCCCGCCCGTCCCGTTGTATTCGGCGGGCGCGCGGCTGGAAAGCATGATGGGCCTGATCTGCCTCAACGACGGGCTTGGCCTGGCCCACGTGGTGCAGAGCTATGTCGACGAAGCGACGATCAGCTTCACCGCCGACCGCGATCTTCTCCCTGATCCGCAGTTTTACATCGGCTGCCTGGTCGAGAGCTTCGAGGAGCTGCTGGCAGCTGCCAAAGCCCTGCCTCCGCCGGTCGAGAAGCCAGCGCCCAAACCCAAGCCGTCGGCAACGGCGGCCAAACGTGGCACCAAATCGGCGGGCAGACGTTCGCCGACTACCAAGCCCGCGAAAACCACAAAGCCCGGAAGCAAGAAAACCGCATGAGCACTGCCGCAACCGCCCACCGTCCGCCGTCCGATTGGCTTGCTTTTACCGAAGCGCCGCGTGCCGTGTTCGAATTCGCCAGCTTCCTTGCGCTGCGTCCGATGCTCTCGTTTCTCCCACATGGTGATGGGCATCCAGTGCTGGTCCTGCCGGGCTTTCTCGCTTCAGACACCTCGACCTTCCCGCTGCGCAACCTGCTGATCGGGCTTGGCTACGACGCGGTGGGCTGGGATCTGGGGCGCAACGTCCAGATCACCGAGACGCGGGTCAAGGCGATGGGGGCCTGCCTCAACGCGCTGCACAAGCGCACCGGGCGCAAGGTTTCGATCGTCGGCTGGAGCCTGGGCGGCCTGCTCGCGCGCGAACTCGCCAAGCTGCACCCCGATGCGGTCCGCCAGGTGATTTCGCTCGGCAGCCCGCTGACCGGCGACCGCGGCATCTCAAAGGTCGGACGGATTTTCGAAGCGCTCAATGGGCCGGTCCCGGAAGTCCAGCGTAACGGCCGGTTCACCGATCTGGATACCCCGCCGCCGATGCCATCGACCTCGATCTTCACCAAGAGCGACGGCGTGGTCCAATGGCGCGGGTCGATCCAGCCCGAGGGTGCGGGACGCGAGAACGTCGAAGTCCTGGCCAGTCACATCGGCCTTGGGGTCAATCCCACCGTGATGTGGGTCATCGCCGATCGGCTCGCGCAGAACGAAGGGGAATGGGCCCCGTTCGAGGCCAAGGGCTTCGCCGCCTGGGCGTTCCCGGACAAATGGGCGTTGCACTGAGCGGGCCCGTTGCCTCGGCGCGCGATTGGCGGGTCGAAAAGCTCGACCGCCTCCGCCGCCTGATCCTGCAGGCCGATTCGGCCATCGTCGAATCCGTCAAATGGCGCAAACCGTCCAACCCGGCGGGTGTGCCCGTGTGGGAAGCGGACGGCATCGTCTGCACCGGCGAAACCTATAAGGACAAGGTCAAGCTGACCTTCGCCCACGGCGCGAAGCTTGAGGATCCGGCAAGCCTGTTCAACGCCAGCCTCGATGGCGGCACCCGCCGCGCGATCGATTTCGGACCGGACGACGAGCCCGATGGCGCCGCGTTCAAGGCGCTGATCAAAGCGGCGGTGGCGTTCAACCGGGCGAAGTGACCGCTAGAACTGCTTTCTGAAGCTGACTTCGAAGAAGCGACCCTTGGGATCGAGGAACCCCGGCTGATAGCTTAGCGGGACCAAGCCGTTACCGTCGGTCACACGCTGCTGTGCATCGAACAGATTGTCGACCCGCAACGACAGGCGGCTGTGGGCGAAGAAGGGCACGGCCTCGACCACTTTGGGCATCCGCCCGAGATCCGCGAACAGGCGCAAGTCGAATGTCGCGATCGGGGCGAAGGAGAGCTGGCTAGCACCGGTCAGCGAGTTGCCGGCGATGTTCGCACCCCCGGTATAACTGGCCGAAGCGCGCAAGCCGAATCCGCGATAGAAGCCTCCGCCTTCCAGTTCGACTCCGTGGCGCGCGACCGGGCTGCTGCCCGTGGCGTCGCCGCCGAGCAGATCGAGCGTCGGTCCTGCCGCGCCGATCCGGACGCTCTGGTCGAAGCGGATCGTGTGGTAGATCGACAGGTTCCAGCGGCCCTTGCCATCGCCCCCGCCCGGCCCGCCGAACCGGCCGCCACTGCCACCACCACCGCGTCGGGCTCGCTGAGCGCCGGCGCCGTCGGGCCGCCCGCCACCCCCGCCCGCTCCGCGCAGCGCCGCGAATGGACTGTCGCTGCCGGCGTTGGGATCGGCCTTACCGAAGCTGCCGGACAGGTTGAAGCCATAGCGCAACCGCTCGCCGGTCTCCTCGGCGAAAGTCACTGGACGCCGGTCGATCGAGACGAGCCGCCCGCTCGCGTCGCGAACCACCCGGCCCGGGAACGCGGTCTCGATTGCGGGGGTCAGCAGGGGGAATCCGTTGGTGGTGTTGCGCGAATTGTTGCGAAAATACTCGGCGACGAAGTTCGAGCGCTCGAGAAACGGCAACTGCCAGGTCACCCCGAATTTCCAGTCGCGCTGGCGTTCCTTGACCAGGTCGGGATTACCGCCGCTGGTGACCGTCGCCAAGACGGTCTCGCCGCGGGTAAAATCGTAGACCGGCACGTTGGGGGTGACGATCACCGGACCGCCGAGATCGGCCAGCCCCGGCGCGGCGTTCTTGGCGATGTAGGTCGCCTGGAGCGAAAGCTTTTCGGTGGGCGACCAGGTCAGCCCCGCACCATAATCTGTCAGCGTGCCGAAGTCGGAGAGGCGATCCACCCCCGCGTTGAGATTGAGCGAAAGGTCGCCGATCGCGCTGAGCACCTCGTTGCGGCGGCTCGTCAGGGGCAGGTCGAGGTTCACGCCCGCCGACAGATTGCTGCGATCGAGGTTGGTCTGGCCGACGGTGCGCGTGCTGGTGCTTTCCAGCGCGGTGTAGTCGAACCCGGTCTTGACCGTCAGCGAGGCATCGCCCGCGGGCAAGTGAAACGGCCGCCCGACCAGCGTGAGCAGGCTGGTCGCGGTATCGGTCCGGCTGCTGGCGACGGTATCGGGGCTGAGCAGGATCGCCCCGGTCGGCAGCGCGCCGGCAACGCTCAACTGCCCCGCATCGACCAGCGCCTGGAGCGAACGCGCATCGGCACGGTTGTCGGTGCGGCTGGTGCTGTCGACGTGGCTGTAGTCGGCAGTGGCGGTCAGCCGCCATGACCCCAATTGGCGGTTGTAGCCCGCGCCGAGCGAGGCGGTGGCGGTTTCGCCGCGCCGCGTCAGCGCATCGGGGAACAGGAAGTTGCGCACGGTCGGACCGCTGGCATCGTTCAGCGTCACTGAGTTGAGGCCGAACCGAGAGCGGGTATAGTCCTTTTCCAGGTTGGCGTTGATGCTAAGCGATCCCCCAGCAAGCGGCCGGGCCCAAGTGCCGTTGAACTCGACCGACTTGGTATCGGGCAACAGCGTGCGGAATGCCGCGGGATCGGGATCGCCCACAAGCTTCGCGCCCGTCAGCGAGGGCTGGATGATCCCGCGCTCGGCCTCGCTCAGCGGACTGGCGTCCTTGAAGCGCACCGTGGCGTTGAGCCGCGACTTGCCCGCAAGCTTGAGGAGCGAGGCGCTCTGCTCGTTGGTCGAATAGCCGCCGCTGCCCGGCAGCCCGGCTTCGACCTGGATCGTCGTGGCCGCGTAGTTTTCCTTGAGGATGAAGTTCACCACCCGCTGGTTTGGCGGATAGCCGTATTGCAGTGCGACTTCCTCGGGCAGGATCTGCACCCGCTTGATCGCTTCGGGGGAAAATCGCGCAGTTCGCGGAAGCCGGCGATACGCTGGCCGTTGAGCAGGATCACCGGCCGTCCCGCGCCGCGCCCGCGGCCCGATCCGGTTTCGGGCGCCAGAAACGTCAGCAGCTCGTCGAGGCTGCCAGCGCCGTAAGAGGCTACGTCTTCCTCATCGAGTTCCTTGATCGGCGGCTTGGCGGTTTCGACCTGCCCCGCGACGCGGCTGCCGATCACCACGATCTCGTTGCCTGGATCGGTGGCGCTATCGTCCGGCACCGCGTCGCCGACGGGCGCGGCGGGTGCCTGCGCGACCGGCGCGGCGTCCTGAGCGCTGGCGGCTGTCGATAGCATGGCGAAAGCCATGGAGGCGAGCGAGGCCGCCGGTGCGGGGTTCATCGATGCGGCCCTTTCGTTCGTCTTTGGCCCAAGTCGGAGCCAATCAGCATTCCCCGCCAAGCGCTTAGCTGGCTGCCGCGTTCCCCCGGAACAAGCCGCAATCCGTAACAATTTGTCGCGGAAGCTCGCAGGCTTCCCTTTTCCGGCGCTTGCGGCTAAGGCGCGCCCGGCCCACTTCCGGGCCCACCAGGGATCGATTTAACCGCCTATGGCGAAAGAAGAACTTCTCGAGATGCGGGGCACGGTCGTCGAGCTGCTGCCGAATGCCATGTTTCGCGTCCGCCTCGAGAACGATCACGAGATCCTCGGTCACACCGCAGGCAAGATGCGCAAGAACCGCATCCGCGTGCTGGTCGGCGACGAGGTGCTGGTCGAGCTGACCCCCTACGATCTGACCAAGGGCCGGATCACCTATCGCTTCATGCCCGGCCGCGGCGGCCCCGGGATGAACTGAGGTGCGCGCGTGAGCGCACCTGAACTCGTTTTAGCTTCGGCCAGTCCCCGGCGGATCGAACTGATCGCCCGGCTGGGGATCGTGCCCTCGCGCGTCCTGGCCGCCGACATCGACGAAACGCCGCGCCCGGGCGAATTGCCGCGTGCCCACGCGATCCGCGTCGCGGGCGAAAAGGCTCGCGCCGTCGCCGTCATCGCTCACGGTGCGTTCGTCATCGCCGGTGACACTGTCGTCGGCGTCGGTCGCCGAATCCTGCCGAAGGCCGAGGACGAAGCGACCGCGCGCGCGTGTCTGAAGCGTATTTCGGGACGCCGCCACCGGGTCTTCTCGGCGGTCGCCCTGGCCTCGCCTGACGGGACCGTTCGCGAAGCGCTGAATGAAACCGCGCTGCGCTTCAAACGGCTCTCGGATGGCGAAATCGACGCCTACATTGCGGGTGGCGAATGGCGGGGCAAGGCTGGTGGCTATGCGATCCAGGGCATGGCCGAAAGCTTCTGCCTGTGGCTTCAGGGCAGTCATTCGGGGGTGATGGGCCTGCCCCTTTACGAGACCCGCAAGCTGCTGCTGGCCGCCGGGCTGCTCCATGGCTGAATGGCTGGTCGAGGAAGGCATCGGCGAGCACCGCGCCGCGCTATTCGAGGCAGGCGAGATCGTCGCGGCACGGATCGATTGGCCGGGCGGGCTGGTTGCCGGACAGGTCGAGGATGCGGTGCTGATCGCGCGAACCGCCGGGGCCAATCGCGGATCGGCGCGTTTCGCCAACGGAGAGTTGGCGCTGGTCGACGGGCTTCCGCGCGAGGCCAGCGAAGGCGCGGCGCTGCGCCTTGAGGTCAGGCGGGCTGCCAATGCCGAGCGGAGCCGGAGCAAGTTCGCGCTGGCACGCCCGACCGAACGACCGCCATGCCCGGCGCCATCGCTTGCCCAGAGGCTGGGCGCGCGCATTGTGCGTCATTTCGATGGCTGGGACGAAGTTTGGTCGGAGGCCACCAGCGGCACTATCGAATTCGCCGGAGGACGCCTGACCGTGGAACCGACCGCGGCGATGACCGTCATCGACATAGATGGAGACCTTCAGCCTTTCGCGCTCGCCCTTGCTGCGGTTCCGGCGGTCGCCCGGGCGATCCGGCGCTTCGATCTGTCCGGCTCGATCGCCATCGATTTCCCGACGCTCGCCGCGCGCCACGAACGCAAGGCGATCGACGCCGCGCTCGACGATGCGCTGGGCGATTGGCCGCACGAGCGCACGGCGATGAACGGGTTCGGGCTAGTCCATCTGGTCGCCAGGCTCGAGGGTCCATCGCTGATCGACCGGATCATGCGGCGTTGGCCCGACGCGACTGCTCGCTTGCTGCTGCGCCGGGCCGAACGTGTGAGCGAGCCCGGCAAACTTATGCTCATCGGGCCGTCGCGCGTGCGGGCGGCGTTCCATCCCGAGTGGGAAGCCGAACTCGTCCGGCGAACCGGTCGTTCCGTCGTCTGGCGGACGGACGACACGCTTGCGCCCTACGCCGCATTCGCCCAGGCGGTGCCGTCATGAACCGTCCCGTCCGCAAATGCCCAGTCTGCGGCAAGCCGCGTTCCGAGGAGCACAGTCCGTTTTGCTCGACCCGCTGCCGCGACCGCGATCTGGTGCGCTGGCTCGACGATGGGTATGTGCTGCCCGGTCCCGCGATCGATCCCGACAATGGCCAGCTCGATGGCGAAGAAGGCTTCTAAAGGGGCTGGACAGCCCAGCGCGGCATCGTCATAGGCGTCGCTCCAACCGCTCGCCGGTCCTTTTTGGCCGCCGCCGCAGCGACGCCCGGGTAGCTCAGTTGGTAGAGCACGTGACTGAAAATCACGGTGTCGGCGGTTCGACTCCGTCCCCGGGCACCACTGCCGCCGAAGCGGCTGGCTACTACGCTCCAGCCTAGACATACCCCGAATCGCTCGACACGAGCAGGAATGGCTTTTGCTTCCTACTCGTTCGCCGCCTCGTGCAGCCAGTCGGCGTGCCGCGGGGCCTTCTTGGTCTGGCTCCATTCGTCCAACATCGGCTGCGCGACCCGCTTGAGCTCGGCGTACTGCTCGGGCGTGCCGATGTCGGCGGCGAGTTCGATCCTGTGGCCGTTGGGATCGAAGAAGTAGATCGACTTGAAGATGCCGTGGTGGGTGGGGCCCAGCACCTCGACCCCCTCGCCCTCGATATGCGCCTTGGCCGCCAACAGCGCGTCGACGCTCGGCACCCGGAACGCTAGGTGCTGGACCCACGCCGGTGTAGCCTCGTCGCGGCCCATTGCGGGCTGGTTGGGCAACTCGAAGAACGCGATCACGTTGCCGTTCCCGGCTTCGAGAAAGACGTGCATGTAAGGATCGTATTCGCCGGTCGAGGGGACGTGATCCTCGGCAAAGGCGGTCGTGTAGTCCATTCCTAGGACGCGGCGATACCATTCGACGGTCTCGCCCGCGTCCTTGCAGCGATAAGCGGCATGGTGGATTCCACCAAGTTTCACGGGATGTGCGGTCATACCGCCGTCTCCCCGACCTTAAGCGCACCCCGGCGCACCTGATCCGCTTCGATCGACTTGAACAGCGCGGTGAAATTGCCCTCGCCGAAGCCCTCGTCCTTCTTGCGCTCGATGAATTCGAAGAACACCGGACCGATCTGGGTCTGCGAGAAAATCTGCAACAAGAGCCGCGGATCGTCGTTTTCGGTCGATCCGTCGAGCAGGATGCCGCGACGCTTCAACTCACCCACAGGCTCTCCGTGACCGGGCAGGCGTTCGTCGAGCATCTCGTAATAGGTATCGGGTGGCGCTGGGGCGAACGGGGTGCCGAGCGCGGCGAGCTTGTCCCACGCGACCGGCAGATCCTCGCACGAAAAGGCGATGTGCTGGATGCCCTCGCCGTTGTAGGCGCGCAGGTATTCCTCGATCTGACCGCCCCCGCCCGCGCCTTCTTCGTTGAGCGGAATGCGGATCTTGCCGTCGGGCGCGGTCATCGCCTTGCTGGTGAGGCCGGTATACTCGCCCTTGATATCGAAATAGCGGATTTCCCGGAACCCGGCGATGCGCTCGTAGAACGACGCCCAGTGGGCCATGCGCCCCCCATAGACGTTGTGGGTGAGGTGATCGATCACCTTCATCCCAGTGCCGACCGGGTGGCGATCGACGCCAGGCAGATAGACGAAATCGATATCGTAGATGCTGAGGTCCCCGTCCCTGCCGCTATCGTACCGGTCGATCAGGTAGATGATCGACCCGCCGATCCCGCGGATCGCAGGCAGGCGCAGTTCCATCGGACCGGTCCGAACCTCGACCGGTTCCGCCCCGCGCTCGATCGCCACCTCGTAGGCGCGGGCCGCATCGCGCACCCGCCACGCCATGCCGCAGGCCGAAGGTCCATGCTCGGCGGCGAAATAGGCCGCGGGGCTGCGCGGCTCGTAGTTGGCGATCAGGTTGATCCCGCCCTGGCGCCACAACTGGACGTCCTTCGAGCGATGACGCGCGATCTGGGTGAACCCCATCCGTTCGAACACCGGTTCGAGCAGGCCCTTCTCCGGAGCACAGAATTCGACGAATTCGAAACCATCGAGGCCCAGCGGATTTTCGAACAGGTCGGCCATGGCGGTCTCATCAATATGGTTTCAGATGAAACGGGTTTAGCCGACTTCGCCCCTCAATTCAACCGTGTGCTCCGAAGTGGTTGGCGATGGCGGTCGCGATCCGCAGGTTCAGCGCGTGGGCGCGCTCGATCGGATCGATGAAACGGGCGCGGACGCCGGCGTAGCCTTCGCCAGGAACATCGGGATAGCCGGTCGGTTCGTCCACCGCGAAATCGTCGAGGCGCGGTTCGGCGACCGGATAGGCGCGGCGCAGCTGCCCCAGCGCCTCGTCGATGCGCAGCGAAAGCACCATTTCCAAGACATCATCGCGACTTACGTCGTTCGAGCGGGCGAACGCGGGCACCTGGACCACGCGCAGGAACATGTGCTGGAGCAGAGCCAGGCGCAGCGCCTGGAGCAGCCCGATCGAGCGCCGCGTCGCTTCGAGACCCTCCCAGTCGCTCTCCCGTGGCAGCAGTGAGAGCAGGCGATGCAGCTTCATCCAGTCCACTCGCAGCCGCGAAGCGAAGCGACGAAACACCCCGGGACGGTCGTCCTTGATCAGGTACTCGGCGAGCGCCAGACAGCCCTTTTCGAGCCCGGTCTCGGTTCCGCGATAGGGGCGGCTCGCCCAATAGGCCGAGTTGAACAGTTCCCCGAACGCGGCGACGGTCTTGATGCTGGCGAGGCCGTTGGCGGCGCGCAGCAGCCGGACCAGTTGCCTCCCGCGCGGGCTGCTGGCGAGCAGATCGGCCAGCGCCTCGGCCTCCTCGCCCGCGGCGGTCCCGGCCCCGCCGATCACGTTGACCGGGTAGCCGAGCTGCTGGAGGATGGCGTTGTGCGGGATCGCGCGGATCTGGCGCAGACTCCCCGGCCCCTGCGCCCCCGCCCGGCGCGAGACACGGCTGCCGGTGGTCTTGAGCAAGCCCAGCCCGAATGCGGTCACCGCACGGACATACGTCTGCGATTCGAGCTGCTCGCGCTGGAAACCGCGGATGTTGCGATAGAAATCGAGGCTGAGGTCGGTGCGGATGTAGAACGGGTCGCGCTCCATCGGCAGCGGTGTGCACTCGACTTCGGCGATGCGCACCAGCGTGGCCAACGCCAGTTCCGGCGAGCGGAAGAACAGATAGCCGTCGCCGCCCTGGAAGCTGACCTCGGGCTCGAGCGTCACCCCGGCGCGCTCGAACTTGCGCCGCGCCCATTCGCCCAGCGGCCACGACAGGCGATCGGCGAAACTGGCGGGATGCGCGCCGCGGCCCATGCTCTCGCCATGGGTATCGAAGATCAGCGCGGCGACATCGGTTAGGCCGTTGGCGTCCATCGCCTGCGCCAGGCGCCCTTGCAGGCGCTCGATCGCCAGCGCCGCGGGGATCTGTCCGACGAAGCGCCCGGCGTCCGAAAACCCGGTCTGGATCGCCACCCGGCCGCGCTGGCGGGCGTAGGCCTGGTAAGCGGGCTCGCACAGCAGCGAATCGAGGAACCGCCCCCCGTGCTCGAGCGCGCTTTCGGTTTCGAACAGCGGCGAGACATCGACCTTGTCCTCGATCCCGAACAGCCGCGCGAAATAGAGCGCGGCGAGCACCGTGGTCGGCTGCTCGCATTCGGCGATCAGCATCCGGATCGGGGCATCGGCGTCGATGTGGCGCAGGATCTGCGCCATCGCTAGAAACTGGCGCAGCGCGGTGGCATTCTCGATCGCCAAGGCGGCGAAGTTGGAATCGACCGGGCGGACCTTGCCCAGCAGGTCGCGCAACCGCGCCAGCGCGCCCTTGCTGCCCAGATCGAGCACGCCTTCGGGGTCTATCCGGCGGCGGATGGCGTTGTGGAGCTGTGCGGCGTTGACCCGGAAATGGATCCAGCCGATCCCCAGCCCGTCGGCGCGCATCGCCGCGGACAGCACCTTGAGCGCGATCGCGCGAGCGGCGGGAGCGGTGCGCGCTTCGGCCTCCAGCCTCGCGATCAGGGGGGTGAGGGACAGCAGCTTGTCGGGGTCGGGCGCGGTCAGCGCGTTGGCGACGTCGCTGAGGCGCGCCGGGTCGGACAGGTCGCCGAGGAAGGCGGCGGAGTGGTGTGCGGCATGCGCGGCGGCGCGGCGGAGCAGGTCCAGGTCGGGATGTGCCGGGTCGATCGCCGCCAACGATTCGGCGTAACGCGCCAGCCGGTCGGCCTTTTCGCCGAGGCGGAAGCCGACGCTGGTCGACCAGGCGATGTCGGTGCGCCCGTCCATGTCGTAGCCAACCCAGGTCGCAAAGCGGAACGGCAGCGGCGTGAAATCGTGCCACGCCTCTGGCCAGCGCTCACGCGCCGTTTCGAACAGCGCGGCGTTGAGCCGGTCGCGCGCCGCGCCCGCTCGGGCGATCGCGGCGCTGGCTTCGGCATGTTCGAACTCGAGCGTGATCGCCGGTTCATCGCCGGGCAGCACGCACACTGCATCGTCGATCTCGCCATCTCCGGAGGCGCCATGCGCGACCGCATCGGCCTGGACCGGGGCGAGCAGGAACGTCGGGTGGGCGGTGAACACCGCATGGAGCAACGGGCGCTCCCAGCGGACGCGGAACGAGGCAAGATCGGTGTCGCTCGCCAGCACGCCGAACCGCGCCAGGTTCTCGCCCGGATCGACCGGCTGGATCAGTTCGCGCAGCCTGGCCGCGCGCGCCTTGAGCGCCCCGCACTCCAACTCGGCGACCATCGCCTCGACCCCTGACAGGTCAAGCGCCCCGCCCTCGAGCTCGCGCGAGAGGTCGAGGCTGAGTTGGAACACCGGGTTGAACAGCGGGGTTTCCGCGGTGCGCGCGTGGAGGCTCTGGAGACGTTCGAGGAGATCGGCGGCAGTTTTCATTACCTACGGTTGCCCTTCAATTCACCCGTCGCCCCGGCGAAGGCCGCGACCCAACCGGACTCTCATTCCGGCACCGTCGTCGCAGATGGAGAACCTGGTTGGGCCCCGGTCTTCACAGGGGCGACGGGTTTGAATGAAGTGCTGGCCGATCACCGCCCGAACGCGCTCGCCGCCCGCGCCGCCGCCTCGATCGCCGCGGGATCGGGCGGGCCCTTGGGCACCACCCAGCTCCCTCCGACGCACAGCACCGGCTCGAACGCCAGCCATTCGGGCGCGGTGGCTTCGGAAATTCCGCCGGTCGGGCAGAACCGGCACTGGTAGAAGGGCGCGGCGAGCGCCTTCAAGGCGGGCAAGCCGCCGCTCGCCATCGCCGGGAAGAACTTGAAGTGGGTAAGGCCCAGGTCGAGCCCAAGCATGATGTCGCCCGCGTTGGCGATGCCCGGAAGGTAGGGGACGCCGGCGTTGACCGCCGCCTCGCCCAGCCGCTCGGTCAGCCCCGGCGAAACGATGAATTCCGCTCCCGCATCGAGCGAGGCGGCGAGCTCGTCGGGGTTGGTCACCGTCCCCGCCCCGACGATCGCGCCCTCGACGCTGCGCATCGCGCGGATCGCGTCGAGCGCGCAGGGCGTGCGCAAGGTCACCTCGAGCACGCGCAATCCGCCCGCGACCAGCGCCCGCGCGACCGGTTCGGCATGGGCGAGATCGTCGATCACCAGCACCGGGATCACCGGCGCGGTGCGCATCACGGTTTCGATGTCGCTGCTCATCGCTCGGCCCCGCCCCTCAATCGTTCCAACTGCGCCCGTCGCGCTCGGTCAGCGCGATCGCCGCGTTCGGCCCCCATGTTCCCGCGGCATAGGCCTTCACTTCGCCCGCCGCCTCGGCCCAGGCCTCGCGAATGGCATCCACCCAGCGCCATTGCGCCTCGACCTCGTCGCGACGAACGAACAGCGTCTGCTCGCCCTCGATCAGATCGAGCAACAACCGCTCGTAGGCGATCCGCCGCCGCGCCTTGGCAAAGGCGGCGGTCAGCGACAGATCGAGCGGAACCTCGCGCAGGACGATGCCGTTGCGATCGAGCCCCGGCTCCTTGGCCATGAGCTGGAGCCGAACGTATTCCTCTGGCTGGAGCCGGATCACCAGGCGGTTGGCGATGAGCTTGCCGCCCCGCTCGGCGAAGATGTTGTGGGGCACGCACTTGAACTGGACGACGATCTCGCTGCGCCGCTCGGCCAGGCGCTTGCCGGTGCGCAAGTAGAACGGGACGCCCTGCCAGCGCCAGTTCTCGACATGGGCCTTGAGCGCCACGAACGTCTCGGCGTCGCTCGCCTCGCCCAGATCCTCCGCGAACCCGCCGACGGTCTTGCCGCCGACCGCGCCCGCGGCGTACTGGCCGCGCACCATCTCGCCCGGCTTCACCGCACGCAGCGCACGCAGCACCTTGACCTTCTCGTCGCGGATCGAGGTCGCGTCGTAATCGGCGGGCGGCTCCATCGCGGTCAGCGCGAGCAACTGCAGCATGTGGTTCTGGACCATGTCTCGCAGCGCGCCGGTGTCCTCGTAGAAGCCCTTGCGCCCCTCCAGCCCGACAGTTTCGCTCACCGTGATCTGGAAATGATCGATCCCGGCCGAATTCCACAGCGGTTCGAACATCGCGTTGGCAAAGCGCAGCGCGAGCAGGTTCTGGACGGTCTCCTTGCCCAGGTAGTGATCGATCCGGAAGATTCGCTCCTCGGGAAAGGCGGCGGCAACCGCGTCGTTGATCAGGCGCGAACTGGCCAGATCGTTGCCGAGCGGCTTTTCCAGCCCGATCCGAACACCTTCATGGGCGAGGCCCGAAGCCGCCAGTCCCTTGATCGTTGGTTCGAACAGAAACGGCGCGGTCGACAGGAAGATCGCCAGTCCGCCCGAGGTATCGCCGACCTTGTCCGCGAGCGCCGGAAAGCCATCAAGCGACGAGGCATCCAGCGGCTGATACGACAGCCGCTCGAGAAACCCTTCGAGCTTGCTGTCGTCGCGGCGCTCGGCGGGCAGGAATTCGCTGAGCGCGGCGCGCGCCATCTCGCGAAAGCCGGCATCGTCAAGGGTCGAACGCGCGGTTCCCACGATGCGCAGCCCGGGATTGAGCAAGCCGTCCTCGTGCAACCCGAACAGCGAGGGCAGCAGCATCCGCCGCGCCAGATCGCCGGTCGCGCCAAACAGCAGCAGGGCGGAAGAGCGCGAGGCGATCATGCTATCTCCGATGAACCGGTGCGCCTGGCGCTGGCGGGCACCTATCCTTCGCAAGCGCACAAAAGCAAGCGCGAGCTTGCGAAGATTGCGCTTGGCGACCAACGGATATGCCGTGGACGACCCGCCTCGCCTTATCGATGCCTCCCAAACCCATCGGTTCACCGGCCTGTCGCCGGCGGGGGCCGGCTTGCACACGCGGGACATCGCCAGCGAAGTGCCGGTCGCGATAAGCGTCTGCGGGTTCGGTTATGCGGTGATGATGGCCTCTCCCGCCGATCTCGAGGATTTCGCCTGGGGTTTCGCGCTGTCCGAACGGCTGATCGACCGCGCCGACCAGATCGAGCGGGTCGAGGTGCGCCCCGAAGCTCGCGGTATCCTGCTCGACCTGTGGCTTACCGACGATTGCCGCGAGCGGGTTATCGACCGGGTGCGGCATCGCGTGGGCGAGAGCAGCTGCGGCTTGTGCGGGATCGAGAATCTGGACCAGGCGCTGCGCCCACTGCCTGCCCTTGCGGCGCCAGCGGACATCGGGCCGCGGGCGGTGTTCGCGGCACTCGCCTCGCTGCGCGACCATCAGCCGCTAAACGCGCTGACCGGCGCGGTTCACGCAGCCGCGTTCGCCGACGCCGAAGGCACCATTCTGGCCGCGCGCGAGGATGTCGGCAGGCACAACGCCTTCGACAAGCTGATCGGCCACGCGCTGCGGACGGGTCTTGCGCCGGGCGCGGGCTTCGCCCTGCTGACCTCGCGCTGCTCGTTCGAACTCGTCGAAAAGGCGGCGCTGGTCGGCGTGCGCCTGCTGGTGACGATCTCCGCGCCGACCGCGCTGGCGATCGAACGCGCCAACGCCTGCGGCCTGACCCTGATCGCGCTGGCCCGCGCCGACGAAATGCTCGTCGCCGCGGACCCGCACACCGTGTTTACATCCGCTTGAGCGCGCAGAGCTTGTTGCCGTCGGGGTCGCGCAGATAGGCGAGATAAAGGTCGCCGAAGCTGCCCTGGCGGATGCCCGGCGGATCCTCGATCGAGGTGCCGCCATTGGCGACGCCCGCGGCGTGCCAGGCCTCGGCCTGCTCGGGCGTGTCCATCGCAAAGCCGATGGTGCAGCCGTTACCCGGGGTCGCGGGCTTGCCGTCGATCGGGGGAGTGACCATGAACAATCCGTCGTTGTTCATATAGATCAGGCGGCCCTTGTCGTCCTTCATCCCGGCGCGGCCGCCCATCGCGGTGAACACCGCGTCATAGAACTTCTTCGAGCGATCGATGTCGTTCGATCCGACCATGTTGTGGCTATACATCAGCGCTCTCCCTTAAGTTTCTGATCGATACTTATCGCCTCGCGCAACCGGGTCAATAGACCACCACGCTGCGGATGCTCTCGCCCGAGTGCATCAGATCGAAGCCTTTGTTGATTTCCTCGAGGGTGAGCACGTGGGTAATCATCGGGTCGATCGCGATCTTGCCCTCCATGTACCAGTCGACGATCTTCGGCACGTCGGTGCGGCCTTTCGCGCCGCCGAACGCGGTCCCGCGCCAGTTGCGCCCGGTGACGAGCTGGAACGGCCGGGTGGCGATCTCCTTGCCCGCTTCGGCCACGCCGATAATGATGCTCGTGCCCCAGCCGCGGTGGCACGCCTCGAGCGCGGTGCGCATGACCTCGGTGTTGCCGGTGGCGTCGAAGGTGTAGTCGGCCCCGCCATCGGTCAGCGCGACGATCGCCGCCACCGTCTCGTCGCGGCTCATGCCCTTGCTGTTGAGGAAGTCGGTCATCCCGAACTGGCGGCCCCAAGCCTCGCGCTCGGGATTGATGTCGACCCCGACGATGCGCCCCGCCCCCGCGAGCCGCGCACCCTGGATCACGTTGAGCCCGATCCCGCCGAGCCCGAACACCACGACATTGTCGCCGACCTGGACCTTGGCGGTGTTGACCACCGCGCCGACCCCGGTGGTCACCCCGCAGCCGATGTAGCAGCTGGTCTTGAACGGGGCGTCCTGGCGGATCTTCGCGACCGCGATCTCGGGCAGCACGGTGAAATTGCTGAAGGTCGAACAGCCCATGTAGTGGAAGATCGTCTCGCCCTTGTAGCTGAAGCGGCTGGTTCCGTCGGGCATCAGCCCCTTGCCCTGGGTCGCGCGGATCGCGGTGCACAGGTTGGTCTTGCCCGAAAGGCACGACTTACACTGGCGGCATTCGGGGGTGTAAAGCGGGATCACGTGGTCGCCCGGCTTGACGCTGGTCACCCCTGCCCCGACCTCGCGGACGATCCCCGCCCCCTCGTGGCCGAGCACGCTGGGGAACAGGCCTTCACTGTCCAGCCCATCCAAGGTGTAGGCGTCGGTGTGGCAAATCCCCGTCGCCATGATCTCGACCAGCACTTCGCCCGCCTTCGGGCCGTCGAGGTCTAGTTCGACGATCTCCAGCGGCTGCTTGGCGGCGAATGCGACGGCGGCGCGGGTCTTCATCGGGGGGTCTCCCTGCTGGTTGTTCCCAAGGAAAGGCAGATCGCTTGGCCCAGCCTGGGGCCGTGCGTCAAGCGCGCTGCTTGCGCCTTCCATGGGGTCCGTTACAACCCGCCGCGGGAGGGGCGTAACCGACAGGAGACGCGCCGTTATGTGCGATGATTTCACCCTGGCCGACGATGCCGAATGGCAGGCGATGCGGCGCGTATCGCGGCGCGGTTTCGGGCTGGGCGCGGCAGGACTGGCGGCGGGCGGCGCGCTTGCGGGATGCATGGCGTCCAACGATCCGAACGCGGCACCCACGCCAACGCCGTCCGGCCTGGCGATCGCCGAGCGGGCGGTCACAATTCCCACCCCCGATGGCGCCGCCGACGCCTTCTTCGCCTATCCCGCCAAGGGCGGCCATGCGGCGGTGCTGGTCTGGCCGGATATCCTCGGTTTGCGAGACAGCTTCAAGGACAAGGCGCGCGACCTCGCTCGCGCGGGTTACGCCGCTCTGGTCGTCAACCACTATTACCGCAGCGCGAAGGCCCCGGTGCTGCCCACCGGCGCGAGCTTCACCGACCCCGCGGTCCGCGCCGCGGTCGCGCCGATGGGCAAGGCGCTCAGCCCCGCGACCTACGCCAGCGACGGCAAGGCGTTCGTCGCCTGGCTCGATAGGCAGCCGCAAGTGGACAGCAGGCGCAAGATCGGCACCGTAGGCCATTGCATGACCGGCGGCGCAACGATCCGCACCGCGGCGGCTGCGCCCGATCGGATCGGTGTCGCCGCCTCGATGCACGGCGGCGGTCTGGTCACCGACGCGCCCGACAGCCCGCACCGGCTGATCGCCGCGACCCGCGCCGCGCTGCTGATCGCGATCGCCCAGAACGACGACGCACGCGAACCCGGCGCCAAGACCACGCTGCGCGAGGCGTGCGACGCGGCCGGGCGGAGCTGCGAGATCGAGGTCTACCCGGCCAACCACGGCTGGACCGTGGCGGACTCGCCCTCATACGACGCCGCCCAGGCCGACCGCGCATTTCAGCGCCAGCTGGCGCATTACGCCAAGCTTTGAGCCGACGAGAAAAAGGCCCCGGCGTTTCCACCGGGGCCTTTCAATATCGAGAACCCTAGGCCGTCAGAACTTCACCCCCGCCGCGATACCGTAGCGGCGCGGTTCCAGCGTGAAGATGTTGGTGAACAGGCCCGACGACTGGTCGGTCACATACAAGCCCGTAGTCGAGTTGCTGTCGAAGATGTTCTGAATGTATCCGCGCACGAACCAGCGATCCTGCGGCCCGTCCAGCTGGATCTGGGCGTTCGCCTGCGCGAAGCCTTGGATCTTATTGATCCGACCGTTGAAGATATTGCCGAAGCTGTCGCCAGTGTAGGTCAAGTCGGCGCGCGGGGTGAGCGACCAGTCGTTCGACATTTCGATCCGGTACTGGGCCCCCACCGACCACTTGTAGTTCGGCGCCTGCGGCAACTTGTTGCCTTTGATGTTGACCGGGACACCGGCCGTCAGGACTGTCGCGCCGCCAAGTGCGGCTGGATCGATACCCAAAGGCCCCAATGCTGCGATGTTGAACGACCCAGCTGCCGCGGCGCTAAGCGCTCCGCAAACGCTGAAGGCACCGGTAGAGGCAAGACCCGAGTCCGCCGGAAATGCAGTCGTGTTCTGCAGGCCTGCACCCGCCTTCAGACCGGGAACGATCCCTGCGTTGATCAGGGCGTTGGTCTTGTTGACCAGGGTGTTTACGCCGGCGGCGTTTCCGGTGTTAGATGCCACCGCGCAGTTTGAGCCGTTCGTGATGTCCTTGACGATCACAGCATCGGCCCGCCCGCCACCCGGATCCCGCGGGTTCGACAACAACTTGTCCTGCGAGACCTTGGTGTGGAGATAGCTGGCGCCGATGTTCACGGTGAACTCGCGCGTCGGACGAATGATCGCCTCGGCCTCGAGTCCGTAGATGTTGGCGTCCACATTGTCGTTTACCGAAGTACGCGCGACGATCCGGCTGAGCTGGAGCTGCTTGTACTGGTAATAGAAAGCGGTAAGGTTGAAGATGAACTTGCCGTTCGCGAAAGCGTTCTTCGACCCAATTTCGAAGGCGTTAACGAATTCCGGTTTGAACGACTCGTCGACCGCGAAGATCGGCTGGAGAGGAGGGTTGATCCCGCCCGATTTGTAGCCTCGCGAATACGATGCGTAGAGCAGGCTGTCGTCGGTGATCTTGAAGTCAAGCACGGCTCGCCCGGTGAACTCGCTGAACCTCGCGTTCCGTTCTTGAAAAAGCTGGTTTCCAGCGATTCCTGGGTCGGCATCGAAAGCGGCGACGAAGGGCGATGAGAAGGCATCCGTGGAGCTATAGGGCACCAGGAAGCTTGCGAGGGTCGAGCGGGCGCGGACGAACTTCTTATCGTTGTTGTACCGCAGACCGAGGGTTAGTTTGACGCGATCGTTGACGTCATAATAGGCTTCACCAAACAAGCCGTAGGACTTGACCCGCAGCACATCGGTGTTGTTGCGGAAAAACGGGGTGCCTAGGTAAGCCGGCGGAAGTGCATAGGCGCCCGTCGCCGGATTGAACGATCCCACTCCGGTGAACGAGCCAAGAAGCCCGGTCAGGTAGTCGATCCCGAACGAGTTCACGAAATAACTGTTCTCGGTGAGCTTGGCGTCCAGATATATCCCGCCGAGGAGGAAATTGAACGGCCCGTCAAGATCGCTCGTGAAGATTGCCTCACCCGACCAATCCCGTGACTTCTGGTTGGATCGGTCGAAGTCCTGAGGTGTCGCGGAGCATAGCTTGTTGCCGCCGAAGGCTCCGGTGCCGCTGAATTCGGGAAGCGAGGTGCACAAGTTGCCCGCAGGACCGTTCGGGATGATCGCCGCCGCCAGCGGAGCGAAATAAGCAGCTGATCCCGGCAATCCGATGCCGGTTTGTGCGACCGCGGCGAGCGAGGTGAGAGCGGTGACATAGCCGGCACGGCTCTGGACGGAAAGGTTGTAGTCCTGGCTCGAGTCGACATCGGCCTTGTGATAGAATCCGGTCAACTGAAGCTTGAATTTGTCGCCTAGCTGCTGCTCGATCCGCGCCTGGTACATTTCTTCATTGGTCTCATAGGTCGGAGCATAGTCGGTGTTTACCTGACGCACGTTGCGCGGATTGACCGAATTGGCATAGGCGTCGGGACCGTAGAGGCTGCCCAGCGCGAAATTGGCCGGAATGCCCTGCGTTGCAAGGAATTCTCGGGAAGTCAGCACCCCGACGAAGGTCGAGTTGGCGTTGGTCGTGCCGAAATCGCGACGATTGGCAAGGCAGCCGAGGATGCCCGTCGGATCGCGCTGGCAGACCTGCTTCTGGATGCGCAGACGGTTGTCCTTCTCGTGGAAGTACGATGCCAGCAGATCGATCGTGGTATTTTCGGTGGGCTCGAAGCGCAGCGAACCCCGCACCGAATACATATCGCGGCCGTCGAATTTCTTCCCGTCAAAGACGTTCTTCGTATAGCCGTCGCGGTTCAGGTAGAAGCCCGCAACGCGGACGCCGATGGTGTCGCCCAGGGCGACGTTGACCATCCCCTTGCCCTTGATCGAGTTGTAGTTGCCGTACTCGCCCTCGGCAGAGGCGTGGAATCCGCTGAGGTCGGGCCGGTTGGGCAGGAAGTTGACCACGCCCGAAGTCGCGTTGCGGCCGAACAGAGTACCCTGCGGCCCGCGCAGCACCTCGATCCGCTGGAGATCGAAATACTCCGTTTCGAACAGGCGGGTGCCGAGCAGCGGGGTGCCGTCGAGGTGGATTGCGGTCGCGCTGTCGCACGAGACGCCGACGCACAAGTCGCCGATGCCGCGGATGGTGAAGCTGGATCCGGTGAAGTTGCCCTTGGTGAAAGTGACGTTGGGCAGGGTCAGCTGTAGATCGCTGGCGTTCTTGATCTGCTGCTTCTCAAGCGCCTCGCCACTGAAAGCCGAAACCGCGATCGGCACTTCCTGCAGGCTCTGCGACTGGCGCTGAGCGGTAACGATGATCACATCGCCCGGCGCATCGGCGGTGTCTGCCTGAGGGGCGGCATCCTGCGCGAAGGCCACGCCAGTCATCGATATAGCCAAAGCCGACGTGGTTGCGCCAAGGCGCACAAGACGTTGAATTGCCTGAAGCCTCACTGCCCTTCTCCCATGTTGTGATCGTTTAATCGATCGATTGAATCGGAGACTAACTGACAAAAGAGCGAGCGCAAGCGGGATTGTGCGATCCGCATCAGGTTATCTACATCTGTAGTGTGAAAGCCACGCTACAGGCGGTCTTCAGGTGCAGGTTATTACCAGTAAAGGGAAAAGTTCGCCGCCCTGCCGATACGACGGCGATTCGGCACTTGTCGGCACGCTCAATCCTCGAGCGGCACGCCAGGCAACTGCTTGGCAGTGCGGATGGTCAGCGAGGTCTTGACGCTGGCGACATTCGGCGCCGGGGTGAGCTTAGAGGTCAGGAACTCCTGAAAGCTCTGGAGATCGCGGCTGACGATCTTGAGGATGAAGTCGATCTCGCCGTTGAGCATGTGGCACTCGCGCACTTCGGGAAGACCGCGCATGTGTTCCTCGAACTGGCGCAGGGCGTCCTCCGCCTGGCTGCGCAAACTGACCAGCGCGAAGACGGTGATCGCGTAGCCGAGTTTGGAGGCGTCTAGATCGGCGTGGTAGCCCCGGATGACCCCTTCATCCTCCAGCGCACGCACCCGCCGCAGGCAGGGCGGCGCGGTGAGGCCGACGCGCTGGGCGAGCTCGACGTTGGTAATACGTCCTTCATCCTGAAGCTCGCACAGGAGTCGGCGATCGATACGGTCTAGATTGGCCATCGGCGTGCGAGGTCCTCATTATCCTCGAAAGGGCGGCATCCCGAACAGAATTGGGCAATTTTCCACACCTTTATAGCGAGGCGACGCTAATTTTATTGTTTCATACCGCAATCGTCCCACATTGCAACGCCCCCGCCGCCGCCCTGCGCGTGGCCCCGTGAACTGTTAAGATTGTGACCAATTGCTAACGGGTGGCTGGCAGACCGCGTTCGCTGGCCCCAGGAAACAGGATCGACTCGCTTGCCGACGCCCGCTTCAGATCCCGAAGTGCCCGGCGCCGGATCAGGCGAGGTGATCGTCGACGATCGGCTCGCGACCGTGCTCGCCACCGCCTCCGATAGCGTAGCCGGGGCACGCACTCAATATCGCCAGTTGCTCGATCTGCTCGGGCGCACGCCGCCTGGGTTCGAACTGTCCGAGGCCGCGCTCGAGCGGCTGTCCGCGCTCGAGACGGTGCTGTCGGCCGACGAGCGCGCCGCGCTGGTCCGCGCCAGCCCCGCCGCGCTGCGTCACCCCGGGCTCGTCCTCCGGCTCGCCTCGCAAGCGCCTGCGGTCGCGGCGGCGGCGATCGGGGCTGCGCGGCTCGACGACTGGCAGTGGACCGCGCTGGCGATCGAACTGCCACTGGCGGCGCGCGGGCATTTGCGCCATCGCGATGATTTGGGGCCACGGCTTCGCGCGGTGCTCGCCCGACTGGGAATCATTGAGATCGGACTGCCCGCGCCGGCGGACGAGACGGCGGAGTTCGCTTCGCTCGACCCATCTATTCTCGCCCTCGCCGAGCCCGCCCCGGCGGCGACCGATGGCATCGGCGCAATCGTCCGCCGGATCGAGGCCTTCCGGCGCAGTCGTAAGGCGGGCACGCTCCAGTTCGGCGAGACCGCGCAACCCGGTGCGGGAAGCGCGGGCACAGACCAGGGCGATTTGCGTTTGCCGCTGAGCGAAGGGCCGGAGCCGGCGCCGCCCGCGGTCACTGCGATCCGCTTCGCCAGCGACGCCAGCGGCATTCTGGTCGGTGCCGACGCCCCGTTCGGGGCGATGCTCGCGGGCTTCGTCCTGAGCCACAATGCCGCGCTCTCACCGGCCAGGTCCGACGCGGCGACGACCCGCGCCCTGCGCCAGCGCCGCCCCGTCCACGGCGGTAGGCTAGAACTGACCGGTGCGGCAGCGATCGCGGGTGCCTGGCAGATCGACGCCGCGCCACGCTTTGCCGCCGATGGCGGTCGGTTCCTCGGCTATCGGGGTCTGCTGCGCCGCCCCGGGCCGGAATCCGCAGACGCTCCCGAAAGCGCCGCCGACCGGCTGCGCCAATTGCTTCACGAGCTGCGCACCCCGGTCAACGCAATCCAGGGTTTCGCCGAACTCATCCAGCAGCAGCTCTTCGGCCCGACCCCGCATCAATATCGCAGTTTAGCCGCCTCGATCGCCGCCGACAGCGCGGCAGTGCTGGCTGGGTTCGAGGAGATCGATCGCCTGGTCAAATTCGAGACCGGGCGCGGCGACGACCTCTCGGGTCAATGCGATCTGCGTGCGGTGGTGGATCGCCTGCTGGGTCAGCTCGGCCCAGCGTTAGCGGCGCGCGGCGTGCGCTTCATCGTCACTGGAACGGGCAATGAAACTGGCCCGGCCCCGGTCCGCATGGCCGCGGGAGAGGCCGAGCGGACGCTGTGGAGGTTGCTCGCGCTGCTCGCCTCAGCCGCGGTCCCGGGCGAAGCGCTGTCGCTCAACCTCGCCACGTTCGACGGCGGATTCGCCCTCGGCGTAGAGCTCCCCCGCGGCGCTAGCCGGGCAAACCGACGCAGAGTTGTTCTCGGTTCACCCGGCCAGCGGCAGCGGATCGCTGGGATTTCTGGGCGGAGGCTTCGCGCTGCGCCTGGCCCGTGCCGAGGCCGCCGCCTGCGGCGGGTCCCTCGATCGCGAAGCCGGCCGCCTGATCCTGCGCCTGCCGGCCTTGACCGCATCGGCCGATACCAATAGTCCCGCGGAAGCAGTGCCTTCCGTGTCGAGCGGGGGTTCCTAGAACTCGGCAGGGGACGCAGTGCGCCAGGCACAGATCACCGACCTGCCCGGCCCCGGCGACCTGGTTCGATTCAAGCCCGATTTCGGCCAGCGCTTTCTGGTAACCGTCGATACCGAGGAGGAGTTCGACTGGTCGAGCCCGTTCGCGCGCTCGGATCACAGCCTCGACTCCATCCCGCGCCTCGCAAAGTTCCAACAGTTCTGCGAGGGCCATGGGGTGGTCCCGGTCTATCTGGTCGACTATCCGGTGGTCAACGATCCGCGCACAGCCGAAGTCCTGGGCGAGGCGGTGGCGCAGGGCCGCGCCGAGATCGGAGTCCAGCTCCATCCGTGGGTCAATCCGCCCCACCATGAAGAGATCACCGTCCACAACAGTTTCGCCGGCAACCTCCCCGCCGAACTGGAGCGCGCCAAGTTCGGCGCCTTGCGCGATGCGATCGAGCGCAACTTCGGCGCAGCGCCGCTGATCTATCGCGCCGGACGCTATGGGGTCGGCGCGGAGACCGCGCAGATTCTCGCCCAGGCGGGGATCGCAATCGACACCTCGGTGCGCGCGTTGTTCGACTACTCGAGCCAGGGGGGTCCCAACTTCCGCCACCACCCGCTGGTCCCGTGGTGGATCGGCCGCCGCAATGGCTTGCTGGAACTGCCGCTGACCACCGTGTTCTGGGGCCTGCTGCGCCAGCAAGGCCGCACGCTCCACCCCGCTTTGTGGCGAGTGCCGCGACTGCGCGGGCTGCTGGCGCGGCTGGGCATGCTCGAGCGGATCCCGCTGACCCCCGAAGGCGTCGCCGCCGACGAGGCGCTCAAGGCGATCGATATTGCGCTCGACGATGGGCTGCCGCTGCTGGTGTTCAGCTTCCACAGCCCTTCGCTACGCCCCGGCCACACCCCGTACGTGCGCGACGAGTACGATCTCGACCGGTTCTATGCGTGGTGGCGCAGCAGTTTCGACTACCTCGCCAGCCGCAAGGTGCGCCCGACCTGCGTACGCGAGATTATCGCCGCGGCGGAAATGTAGATTTCTTGCCAAACCGCCCCGCTTGCCGCTAACGCGCCGCGCGGCGGGCCTGTAGCTCAGTTGGTTAGAGCTGGCCGCTCATAACGGCTAGGTCGCGGGTTCGAGTCCTGCCGGGCCCACCACCGCCGCAGCGCGCGCGGAAATCGTCGGGGAGTAGCGCAGCCTGGTAGCGCATCTGCTTTGGGAGCAGAGGGTCGGAGGTTCGAATCCTCTCTCCCCGACCATTTCGGCAAAGCGCGCCTCGCGCTTGCCCCACCGTGCCCCTCGCCCTACATGGCGCGCCAAATCCCGCACTTCAGCCATACCCTGACAGGACGCACGCCCCATGGCCGCCCAGTACGCCTACGTCATGAAGAACATGACCAAGACCTTTCCCGGCGCGCCCAAGCCGGTGCTCAAGGATATTTCGCTTCAGTTTTATCAGGGCGCCAAGATCGGGATCGTCGGCCCCAACGGCGCGGGCAAGTCGACGCTGATCAAGATCATGGCTGGGATCGACACCGACTTTACCGGCGAGGCGTGGCCGGGCGAATACATCACCGTCGGCTATCTCGAGCAGGAACCCCAGCTCGACGAGAGCAAGACCGTACTCGAGAATGTCAAGGACGGCGCGCGAGAAATCGCCGACATGGTCGACCGGTTCAATCAGATCGGTATCGAGATGGGCGAGGACGGCGCGGACTTCGACGCGCTCGGCGCCGAGATGGGCGAGCTCCAGGAAAAGATCGACGCAGTCGACGGATGGACGCTCGACAACCAGCTCGAAATCGCGATGGAAGCACTGCGCTGCCCACCGGGCGACTGGCCGGTCACCAACCTTTCCGGCGGCGAAAAACGCCGTATCGCCCTCACCCGCCTGCTGATCCAGAAGCCCGGCATCCTGCTCCTGGACGAGCCGACCAATCACCTCGACGCCGAAAGTGTCGAATGGCTCGAAAACCACCTCAAGGACTACGCCGGCGCGGTGCTGATGATCACCCACGACCGCTATTTCCTCGACAACGTGGTCGGCTGGATCCTCGAGCTCGACCGCGGGAAATACTTCCCCTACGAAGGCAACTATTCGACCTATCTAGAGAAAAAAGCCAAACGGCTTGAACAGGAGAGCCGCGAAGACGAGGGGCGCCAGAAGGCCATCAAGGACGAGCTGGAGTGGATCCGCGCCGGGACCAAGGGCCGCCAGACCAAGAGCAAGGCGCGAATCAAAGCCTTCGACCAGTTGGTCGAGAACAGCGAGAAGCGGATCGTCAACAAGGCCCAGATCGTTATCCAGGTGCCCGAGCGGCTGGGCGGCAAGGTGATCGAGGCCAAGAACCTTTCCAAGGCCTATGGCGACAAGCTGCTGTTCGAAGACCTTTCGTTCCTGCTCCCGCCGGGCGGGATCGTCGGGATCATCGGCCCCAACGGCGCGGGCAAGTCGACGCTGTTCAAGCTGCTCACCGGCCAGGAACAGCCAGACACCGGCGAGATTGCGATCGGCGAGACCGTGCGCCTGGGCTACGTCGATCAGAGCCGCGACGCGCTGAACCCCGCGAACAACGTGTGGGAGGAGGTTTCGGGCGGTCACGACTACATGACTGTCAACAAGCAGGAAATGAGCACCCGGGCCTACGTCGGGGCGTTCAACTTCAAAGGCCAAGACCAGCAGAAGAAAGTCGGCCAGCTATCGGGCGGTGAACGTAACCGCGTCCACATCGCCAAGATGCTCAAGAACGGCGGCAACGTGCTGCTGCTCGACGAGCCGACCAACGACCTCGACGTCGAAACCCTGCGCGCGCTGGAAGACGCGATCGAGAACTTCGCCGGTTGCGCTGTCGTGATCAGCCACGACCGCTTCTTTCTCGACCGGCTTGCCACGCACATCCTGGCGTTCGAGGGCGACAGCCACGTCGAGTGGTTCGAGGGCAATTTCGAAGCCTATGAAGAAGACAAGCGGAGGCGCTGGGGCGATGCCGCTGATCGGCCGACCAGGCTTTCGTACAAGAAGCTCACGCGGTAAATAATCCAATCGATAAAGACGGGCTTCTCCCAAATTCCGTGGACGCTCGCGAGACGCAAAATGGTTCATGCTTTCTGCGACAAACCTGAACGGAAACCCTAACGCACGGTTCACCACGGCGACAGCGACCTGGGCGTAGCAGGCGATTCGGGTCGCCGCCCCGTCGCGGCGCTATCTGGTACGGAAAGGTGACCGGTATGGTCCGCAAGTCTTTTAGGAATTCGGCCGCGACGGTCGCGCTGGGGTTGGCAAGCGTGTTCGTTGCCTTGCCAGCGCACGCGCAAGATGTCGACGGCGGCGAACGGCGCTGGCGTGGCGGGGGCCAAGTGGAGCGCGCCGAAATGCGCCAGCAGCGCCAGGAACAGCGCGCGGCGCGTGCGGAAGCGCCGCAGGGCGGCCGTTGGCAGGCTCGCCAGCAGCAGGCCGCACCGCAGGATGCAGGAGAATGGCAGGCTCGAGCCGCGGCCCGCCAGCAGGAGCGCGCGGTCGCTGCCCAGCAACAGCAGCAGCGCGCAACCACTGACGGTGGCTGGCGTTCGCAACGCAGCGAAGGCCAGCGTTATGGCCGCAACTGGAGCAACGACGCCGCGATCGGGCGCGAGGCGGTCCCGCAGGTTCCTCAAGCTCCCCAGGCCACCGAACGCACACGCCGCTATGGCGACGGTCAGTGGAACGGGCAACGCAACCGCACCTACAGCGATCCCAACCGGACCCGGTCCTATGGTGCCTGGCAAGGTGATCGCGCGTCAACGTATCGCAACGGCTATCGCGACGGACGGACCGCGGACAACTACCGTGACCGGCGCGACCAGAGCCAGGCCTATCGTCAAGGTTACGACGGCGGCTATCGGGGCGGTTACACTAGCAGCAGCCGCGATCATCGCCGGTGGGACCGCAACGACTGGCGCCGCGACAATCGCTACAACTGGTCGAGCTATCGCAACCAGCACCGCGATATCTATCGCGTGGGTCGCTATTACTCGCCGTACAACAGCTATCGCTACAGCCGCCTGAACATCGGGTTCTTCTTGCAGCCGCTGTTCTATAGCCAGAACTACTGGATCGACGATCCGTACCAGTATCGTCTGCCCGAAGCTTATGGTCCGTATCGCTGGGTGCGCTATTACGACGATGCGCTGCTGGTGGACATCTACAGCGGCGAAGTGGTCGACGTGATCCACGACTTCTTCTGGTAGGACGCTTCAAGCCTGATTGGGGCTCCCTCAGGCCGTCCGCCCGAATGCCCATGCCGGCGTGGATCGGCCGGAACCCTCGCCCCGCAACGGGCGGGGGTTCCACCCATTGTCATGCGCACACCGTCGACTTGGGTCGAAAGCCGGCGGCACCGGCCTGCCCAGTGCGGCCGGATGGCCTTGTCGAACAAACGAAAACTCGGCAATAGCGCAGCTTCATGAGCAAGACTGCCGCCAAGGTCGAACACCCCGATATGGACACTCTCGCCCGCATCGGGGCGAAGGTTCGGGCGCGGCTGGAAGCCGATGAAGCGATCTTTCGCTTTCCGACCGAACTTGCTGAAATCTATGCGGTGGCCAACTTCTTCACGGCTTCCGAATGCAGTCGCTTGCGTATCTTGGTAGACGCGACCGCCGAACCTTCCAAGCTGTTCGACAACCCGTACGAAAGCGGCTTCCGCACATCCTATTCCGGCAACCTCAGCCGGTCGGACCCGTTCATCCGGATGATCGAGCGGCGCATCGACGACTTGCTCGGCATCCCTTCGGAGAACGCCGAGACCGTTCAGGGCCAGCGCTACATGCCGGGCCAGGAATTCAAGCCGCATCAGGATTATTTCCACACCAGCCAGCCCTATTGGCAGGACGTGCGCAAGCGTGGTGGGCAGCGCAGTTGGACTGCGATGGCCTTCCTCAACCGGGTCGAAGAGGGCGGCGCTACCGAGTTCCCCCGACTGGAGCTGAGCATCCCCCCGCAACCGGGCGCGCTGCTGTTCTGGAACAACATGAATCCCGATGGCTCGCCCAACCCCGATACGATCCACGCGGGCCGGCCGGTGATCAAGGGAACCAAGTACATCATCACCAAATGGTATCGGGCGCGCAAATGGGCTTAGTTGTCGGGGCTCGGCCCCTGTTACCGGCCCTGGCCAGCGTGATCCTCGCGCTGGGCGCAACGGGCTGTGCAACCGCCACCCGGCCCCCGATCGCTCCGGCCAGCGCGGTGGCGGGCGCGGACGCGCGGATGTTGGCCGACCTGTTCGCGGCCGATGCCGCGGCGGAAAAGCGGCTCTCGCCGCTCAACGCGGTGGCTCGGGGAGAATCCTCGCCGCCCACCGATTTCGCGCTGACCTTCACCGACGAACTGCTGCAACGCCGCCACGCGGCGCTGGCGGACGCCCAGCGGCGGCTTGCGGCGATCGACCGCGCGCGCCTGACCCCCGACGAAGCCATTTCCTACGATGTGTTCGCCTTCGAAAAGCGGCTCGAGGCGCGGGAGCTGTCGCCGGAACTGGCGCCGATCGAGCAGGTCCTGCCGATCAATCACTTCTATGGGCTGCACAAGGACTATCCCGATTTCGTCTCGGGCCAGGGCGGCGCGCCGTTCACCACGGTCGCGCAGTACGATGAGAATCTGGCGCGGACCCGTCTGCTGCCCAGGATCTTCGCAGCCGCAACGGCGCGCTTTCGTCAGGGCATGGCGACCGGTGTGGTCGCCTCGCAGCTGACCACCCGCAACATGATCGCGCAGATCGATGCGCTGCTGGCGCAAAAGGCCGCCGAGACGCCGTTCGCCGGGCCGACGCGCGCGTTCCCCAAGACCTTTGATGCCGCCACCCGCCGCCGCCTGACTGCAGCCTATCTCGGCGCGATCTCGGGTGAGGTATTACCCGCCTATCGCTCGCTGCGCGCGTTCCTCGCCGACGAGTACCTGCCTGCTGCGCGCGCGCAGGTTGGCTTGTCGGCGATGAAGGGCGGCGACGCGCTCTATCGTTTCGACGTCGCCAGCTCGACCGGCACCGATCTTGATCCCGCGGCGATCCACAATCTCGGCTTGTCCGAGGTGGCGAGGATCCAGGGCGAGATGGCGAAGGTCAAGGTCGAGCTCGGCTACGCCGGCCCGCTCAAGGATTTCTTCAACGAAATCCGCACCAATCCCAAATACCACCCGACCACCCGCGCCCAACTCAGCGAAGGGTTCGCCGAAGTCGGGCGCAAGGTCGACGCCCAAATCCCGCGGTTCTTCTCCACCGTGCCCAAGGCCAAGCTCCAGATCCGGCCCTATCCCGCCTATTCCGAGAAGTACGAGGCCGGTGGAAGCTATGAGAGCGGCGCGCCAGACGGCAGCCGGCCCGGGGTGTTCTATTTCAACGCCTACGACCTCCCCAGCAGATTCCTCACCGGGATCACCACGCTCTATCTCCACGAGGGCGCGCCGGGGCATCACTTCCAGATCAGCCTGGCGCAGGAGAACCCGAACCTGCCCGATTTCCAGCGGTTCGGCGGCAATACCGCGTTTGTCGAAGGCTGGGCGCTCTACGCCGAGACGCTTGGCTACGAGATGGGGTTCTACAAGGACCCGCTGCAGCACTGGGGCACGCTCGACGACGAGATGCTGCGGGCGATGCGGCTGGTTGTCGATACCGGGCTCCACACCAAGGGCTGGAGCCGCGAGCAGGCGATCGAATACATGCTGAGCAACTCTGGCATGGGCCGGACCGATGCGACCGCCGAGGTCGAACGCTATATCGCCATCCCCGGCCAGGCGTTGGCCTACAAGATCGGCTCGCTGACCATCCAGCGGTTGCGCCAGCAAGCCGAGAAGGAACTGGGCGCGAAATTCGACGTGCGCGCGTTCCACGAGCAGGTCCTGGGTTCCGGCGCGCTGCCGATGGCGGTGCTCGAGGCCAAGATCCAACGCTGGATCGCGGGACAAAAGTCTCACTAGGCGCCGCGCCGGGCTATTGGCCCGGGGGCGCTATTTCGATGGCCTTTTCCACAGCCGCCTCGGCAGTGGTCGCCACATGCGACACTTCCTGTTCGAACTTGCCCATCTTGTTGAAGATCTTGTCGACCTTGCGGTGCAGCCTGAGCAATTCGACCGTCGTCCGCAGATTGACCTCATAGTCGTGGCGGTTCGAGATACGGTCCTTCTTGGCCTGGCGGTTCTGGCTCATCAGAATGATGGGAGCCTGGAGCGTCGCGAGCGCGGAGAGCGACAGGTTGAGCAGGATGAACGGGAACGGGTCCAGCGCGATACCCCGCCAATGGACTGCATTGAGAGTCATCCATGCCGCCATCAGCACCAGGAAGACGACGATGAAGCACCAGCTGCCTCCGACCGCGGCGACGCGATCGGCCATGCGGTCGCCGAACGAGACGTTGACTACGTCGAGTTCGTCGGGATCGAGCTCGATCTCGGTTGAGGCAACACGACATAGCGCGCGCTGCTCGTCCTCGTCGAGCTCATCGTAAGGGCGCCCGAGAAGCTCCTCGGCCAACGCCTCGGGGCTGGTATCGACCTTGTTTTTCATCGCCGGCTTACTCCCGGGCCAGCGCCTCGCCGATCAGGCGGCGGGTGTTGGCCACGCCGTAGAGCGCGATGAAGCTGCCCATGCGCGGCCCTTGGCTGGAGCCGAGCAGGGTTTCATACAGCGCCTTGAACCAGTCGCGCAGGTTTTCGATCCCGAACGCCGGATTCTTGCCGATCTCGTATATGAGAGTCTGAAGCTCCTCGGCCGATGCGCCTTCGCCCTGCCCCAACAGCGCGGCATCGAGCGCGCGCAGCGCCGCGGCCTCGTTGGCCGTGGGCGCCCGCCGGACCAGCCCCGGCGCGACGAAATCCCGGTTGTAGGCCAGCGCCCGCCCGACCAGCGCGTCGAGCGCGGGGTGCGCCTCGGGCGCGGCATCGGGCACATAGTTGGCGAGATAGGACCACACCTGCTCGCGCGTCGCGGCGGCGCCCAGCACGCCGACCAGATTGAGCAGCAAGCCGTAGGTTACCGGCAGCGCGTCCGCCTCGCCGCGGCCGTGCGTCAGGTGCCACACCGGGTTGCCGAGCTGCTGCTCGATCGGCTGCGTCGCCAGCTTTTCCGCAAACTGCCAGTAATCGTCGACCGCGCGCGGAATCACGCCGGGATGCAGGCTCTTGGCGCTCTTGGGCTCGCGATAAAGGTACAGCCCCAGGCTGTCCTCGCTGCCGTAGGTCAGCCATTGTTCGATGGTCAGGCCGTTGCCCTTCGACTTGGATATCTTCTCGCCGTTCTCGTCGAGGAACAGCTCGTAGATGAGGCCTTCGGGCTTGCGCCCGCCGAGCACGGCCGCAATCCGTCCCGACTGAACCCCGCTGTCGGTCAGGTCCTTGCCGTACATCTCGTAGTCCACGCCCAGCGCCAGCCAGCGCATCGCCCAGTCGACCTTCCACTGCAGCTTCGCGGCGCCCCCGAGGATCGACTGCTCGACCGTTTTTCCGGCATCCTCGAAGCGAACCACACCGGCCTCGGCATCGACCACCGTCACCGGCACCTGCAGCACCGCGCCGCTGGTCGGCGAGACCGGCAGCACCGGCGAATAGGTCGCCGCCCGCTTGGCCCGCAGCGTGGGGAGCATCACCGCCATGATCGCGTCGAAGTGCCGCAGCACATTGCGCAGGGCCTCGTCGAAGGCGCCCGAATTGTAGCGGTCGCTCGACGCGACGAACTCGTAGTCGAAGCCGAACCGGTCGAGGAATTCGCGCAGCATCGCGTTGTTGTGGTGCGCGAAACTTTCGAACCTGCCGAACGGATCGGGAATGCGGCTGAGCGGCCGGCCGAGGTGTTCGCCCAGCATCTGTGCGCCGGGAATGTTGTCGGGCACCTTGCGCAGCCCGTCCATGTCGTCGCTGAACGCGATCAGCCGCGTCGCCGCGCCACCAGACACCACCTCGTACGCGCGGCGCACCAGCGTGGTCCGCAGCACCTCTTGGAAAGTGCCGATATGCGGCAGCCCGCTGGGGCCATAGCCGGTCTCGAACACCACCGGAGCGCCCTTCCCCTGCGGAAACCGCTTGAGCAGCTTGCGCGCCTCCTCGAACGGCCAGGCCTTGGAGACGTTGGCGGCGGCGATGAGGGATGCGTCGAACACGGCGAGGATCATCGCGCGGACCGCTGGAAAGGCGGCGAAAACATGTGACTTTCGAAAGTTTTACTTTCACTTTCAGCAGCTTGCCGGCCGAATCGGAAAACGCGATGTGACCTTTCGCCAGAGCTCGGGAGGGGTGTTGCACGGGTGCTGGCAAGGCGGCGGAAGGTCGGGCGTGTCATCGCCAACGCCCGACCAAACCAAATCCGACAAGTCAAGCTTTCGCGCCGACGCATCCGAGCGCTGAGGGCCGCAACCGGGTGGGAAGCAGCCGTGTGTTCAAGGCTGCGCTTGACGTGGTCCTACGAGCGCAGCGTGCATGTTTCCCTTGGTCTGTAAGCTGAGATACAGAAGATAGGGCAGCAAGAACCCCGCGCCGCCGAAGAACGCGAGCAGAGCGAGCAGCAGGCCCATTGCCGAGTAACTGTTGCGCCAAGCCGTCCAGAGCGCCGACAGGATCAGAAAGCAGAAGAAGTCGAGGTTGAATTGGCCCGGCCAGGCGGCTTGCGAAATGTTCCCGAAGAAGACCGGTAGCAGATTTAGGCCGTGCTCGGACACCACCACACCAGTGTAGATCGCCAGCACCAACCATAGAACAGTAAGGACCACTCGAAACCTGGTCATCGCACCCCTCGCGACACTAAGCCTCATTGCTCATACCCTAAGGTCGACGAACTGGGAAATGTCGCGTTTGGGGTCGTAAACGGACATCAGCCTCAGCGCCTTCCCAGTGGAATCGCTTGTGCAGCTTGCGCGCCTCGCCGAACGGCCAGGCCTTGGCGACGTTGGCGGCGGCCATCACGGCGGGGTGAAGGTCATGCCGCCCCCGGCCTCGGGATGACCGGCAAGTCAAGGACGCGGAACGACTCCGGCTGCTGACCAGCACCACGAATGCCTTGCCATCTTGTGCCGAAAGGCGCTCATTCCGCGAGGGGCGCGACAGGAGGAAAATCTTATGATCCGTAACCTCGTTCCGGGCGTGCTGGGCGCGCTCGCGCTTTGTGTCGCCACCACCGCCAGCGCCGAGCAATATGTCGATTACACCCCTGAGTCGGGCGTGTGGGACATCAACGCAATCGACGTCGATCCCAACCATATCGACGACTACCTCGTCGGATTGAAGAAGAGCCAGGTTCCGTTCTTCGAGATCCTCAAGAAGCGCGGGATGATCGATGCGTACAAGTTCGTCGTCCGCAACGGCTATGCCAAGAACAGCCCGAGCGTGCTGATCATGGTCCACTACACCAGCATGGCCGCGCTTGCGCCCGACAAGGCGCGCGACCAGGCGATCGAGAAAGAAGTTCGCGCCGGCTTCTCCAAGGAGCAGGGCGAGGCCGCGGTGGCGGGGTACGAGAAATACCGCACCTTCATCGACAATGGCCAGTGGACCGAAGTGACGATGACGAAGTGAACCGGGTGCCGGGTGGCGGATGAAACCGCTGCCCGGCGACCTGGCGATGTTTACTTTTCGTTCCCCCAGCGGCAGTGAGCGGTGGTGAGCGACCCCCTCGCCCTCCCCGCGCTCCACGCCAGCCACGGCGGCACCTGGCTGTGCGACGCAGGCGGGGGCACGCGCGGGCTGGCTAAGGGCGAGGCGATCATGGCGGCGGCGGATACTCCGCTGCTGCTGCTCAACGCGCCGCTGGTGGCATCGCGGCTCGGGTATCCCGACCTCTCGGGGCTCGACCTGCTCGAACTGTTCGCTTTCGTCCATCCGGCGCGGTTCGTGGTGCCCACCGCCAAGGGCCTGGCCCATGCGCTGGGTCTGGACGAGCCCGACGGCGACAGCGCGGTCCCGGCCTTCCTCCAGCGCGCTGCCGGGGCGCTGCTGGCGGTGTGCCGCGATCCCGCCTGGGACGAGCGCGAGGGGGCCTGGAGCGGACTTCAATCCCTGGCGCGGCTCCGCTGGACCTGGGCGGGTCCGCTCGCCCAAGCCGTCGCCAAGCCCGAACGCGCGGAACGCTGGCTGTTCGCGCGGCTGCCAGAATGGGAGGAAGCCCCCGAGCGCCCTCAACCCGCGCAGATCACATTGGGCAGCGAGGAGATCGAGGCGCGGCTCGTGCGGCTGCTGGGCCGAGATGCCGAAGAGCGCCCCGGTCAGCGCGACTACGCCCGCGCCGCCGCGAGCGTGTTCGCCCCGCGAGGTCGCGACCGGGTGCCCAACGTGCTGCTCGCGCAAGCCGGGACCGGGGTCGGCAAGACGCTCGGCTACCTCGCCCCCGCCTCGCTTTGGAGCGAAAAGGCGCAAGGGGGGTGTGGGTCAGCACCTTCACCAAGGCGCTGCAACGCCAGCTCCGGCGCGAAAGCGCGCTGGCCTTCCCCCAGGGCGAAACCGCCAAGCCTCGGGTGGTGGTGCGCAAGGGGCGCGAGAACTACTTGTGCCTGCTCAACCTGGAAGACGCGCTCCAGGGCGGGTTCGGCGGGCGCCCGGCGGTACTCGCGCAGCTCGTCGCGCGGTGGGCCGCCTACAGCCGCGACGGCGACATGATCGGCGGCGACCTGCCCGGCTGGCTCGGCACGCTGTTTCGCCAGCGCGGCATCCGCGCGCTGACCGACCAGCGCGGCGAATGCGTCTATGCCGGGTGCCCGCACTACCGCAAATGCTTCATCGAGCGCAGCGTTCGCGCCAGCGCCGAGGCCGACCTGGTGATCGCCAACCACGCGCTGGTGATGGTCAACGCCGCGCGCGGCCGGGACGGAGGGAGCAAGCCGACCCGGGTAGTGTTCGACGAGGGCCACCACGTGTTCGACGCCGCGGACTCCACCTTCGCCGCCACGCTCAGCGGGGCCGAAGCGATGGAGCTCCGGCGATGGGTGATCGGACCCGAGGGCGGGCGCTCCAAAGGCCGCCGCCGGGGGCTGGCCGCGCGGCTCGCGGATCTCGCCAGCTATGACGACGATGGCGCGCGGGCGATCGAGCAGGCGAAGGAGGCGGCTGAAGCGTTGCCGTCCGAAGGTTGGCTGGCGCGGATCAACGAGGGCGCCGCCGATGGCCCGATCGAGGCGCTGCTCGGCGCGGTGCGGGCGACGGTCTATGCCCGCGACGAGAGCGGCGGCAACGAGGCGGGCTATGGGCTGGAGACCGAAGCCGCGCAGCTCGAGGGCGGGTTCGTCGAACTGGCCGGGCAGGCGCAGTCCGCGCTGGAGGCCTTGCGCGGCCCGCTGATCCGGCTCGGACTGCGGCTCGAGGCGCTGCTGGCCGAACCGCCCGACTGGCTCGACGCGAGCGGCCGGGCGCGGATCGAAGGCGCGCGCGGCAGCCTGGCGTGGCGCTGCGACCTGATCGCGGCGTGGGTCGCGTTGCTCGCCCGCCTTGGAGGGCCGGGCGACCCCGAATTCGTCGATTGGCTGGCGGTTGAGCGCAGCGACGGGCGCGAATTCGACGTCGCGCTCCACCGCCGCTGGCTCGATCCGAGCAAGCCGTTCGCCAGGGTCGTGCTCGAACCCGCCCACGGGGTGATGCTGACCTCGGCGACGCTGACCGGCGGCGGCGGGTGGGAAACCGCGATCGCGCGCAGCGGCGCGGCGCACGTCGGGGTCGACCCGCGGCGGATCGAGGCCGAAAGCCCGTTCGACTATGCCACCCAGGCCGAAGTGCTGATCGTCACCGACGTGCCCAAGGGCGACATTCCCCAGCTCGCCGCCGCTTACGGCCGGCTGATCGAGGCTGCCGGAGGGGGCGTTCTCGGGTTGTTTACGGCGATCCGCAGGCTGCGCGCGGTCTATGGCCGGATCGCGGACCGCCTCGCCCGCACCGGCCTGCCGCTCTACGCCCAGCACGTCGATCCGATCGACACCGGCACGCTCGTCGACATCTTCCGCGACGATCCGCGGGCGAGCCTGCTTGGCACCGATGCCTTGCGCGACGGGGTGGACGTTGCAGGCCACTCGCTACGGCTGGTGATCATGGAGCAGGTGCCGTGGCCCAAGCCCTCGATCCTCCACCGCGCCCGCCGCGCGGCTGGCGGCGGTTCGGCCTACGACGACGCGATCATCCGCGCCCGGCTCGCCCAGGCCTTTGGCCGCCTGATCCGCCGCGCCGACGATCGCGGCCATTTCGTGGTGCTGTCCGCGGCGTTTCCCAGCCGCTTGCTGGCGGCGTTCCCGCCCGCGACCCCGATCCGCCGGGTGACGCTGGACGAGGCTTTACAAAGCGTCGCTGCCGGTGTTTCACGGGTCTCGCCGCAGCCGGAGGGCGCCACGTGAAGACCTTGGGCCTTTTCCGTCACGCCAAGTCCGGCTGGGCCGACCCGCGGGCGCGCGATTTCGACCGCCCGCTGAGCGAGCGCGGAGAGCGCGGCGCGACGCTGATGGGTCAGCATATCCGCGATTTCGGCCAGGAAACGGGCATGCGGTTCGATCGCGTTCTGGCCTCGCCCGCGGTGCGCGTGGCCGAAACTATCGAGCTGGCGAGCAAGGCGTTCGGACGCAGCTTTCCGGTAGAATGGGACCGCCGCATCTACCTTGCCAGCTCCGCGACGCTGCTCGAACTGCTCCAGGGGGTCGAGGACGATCCCGCCGCGGTGCTGATGGTCGGGCACAACCCGGGGCTCGAGGACCTGATCTTCGACCTCGTCCCCGACGACGGCTCCAGCCCGCTGCGCGATGAGGTCGAGATCAAGTTCCCCACCGCGACGTTCGCGGTGTTGGAGATGGACATCGCGAGCTGGAGCGATCTTGCCGAAGGCGGCGCGCGCTTCACCCACATGACCCGTCCGCGCGATCTCGATCCCAGCCTCGGGCCGGAGCTGGTGGACTGAAACCCTGACCATCTGGAATTTCGCGATAGACCGCGGCGGGACCTTCACCGATATCGTCGCACGTACCGTGGACGGCGGCGAACAGGTGCTCAAGCTGCTGTCCGAAGCGCCGGGCCAATACGCCGACGCCGCGCTCGAAGGCATCGCCCGGGTCCTCGCCACGCACGGCGGCACGCTCGGTGCGGTGTGGATGGGGACCACCGTCGCCACTAACGCGCTGCTCGAACGCAAGGGCGAGCAGTGCGCGCTGGCGATCACCCAGGGCTTCGGCGATGCCCTACGGATCGGTACCCAGGCGCGGCCCGACATCTTCGCCCGGCACATCGTATTGCCCGAACAACTCTATGAAACGGTGGTCGAAATCGATGAGCGGCGCGGTGCCGACGGCGCACTCGTCCGACCTCTCGACCTGACGTCTACCCGCGAGCGGCTGACACGCCTGCGAAACTTCGGCTACGACGCGCTGGCCGTCGTTCTGGTGCACGGCTGGCGCTATCCGCACCATGAAGAGCAGGTGGCGGCCATCGCCCGCGAAATCGGCTTCGCGCAAATATCGGTCAGCCACGAGGTCGCGCCGCTGATCAAGCTGATCCCGCGCGGCGACACCACCGTGGTCGACGCCTACCTCTCGCCGGTGCTGCGGCGCTATGTCGAGCGGGTCCGTGGCGGACTGGCGCCGGAGACCTCGCTCCACTTCATGCAATCCAACGGCGGCCTCGCCGAAGCCACTGCTTTTCGAGGAAAAGATGCGGTCCTGTCGGGACCGGCGGGTGGCGTGGTCGGGATGATCACGGCGTCCTCGCCGCACTTCGCTCCGCGCGAGGCCGTCCGCCTGATCGGGTTCGACATGGGCGGCACCTCGACCGACGTTTCGCACTATGCCGGCGCGATCGAACGGGCCGACGAAAGCACCGTCGCCGGGGTCCGCCTGCGCGCCCCGATGATGCAGATCCACACCGTGGCGGCAGGAGGTGGTTCGGTCTGTCGCTTCGACGGCATGCGCTTTCGGGTCGGCCCCGAGAGCGCGGGCGCCGATCCCGGCCCCGCCTGCTACGGGCGCGGCGGGCCACTGACGGTGACCGATTGCAACGTCGTCCTGGGGCGGATCGAGCCTGCGCGCTTCCCCCAGGTGTTCGGCTCGGACGGCAACGCCGCGCTCGACCCGGACGCCGCGCGTGCCCGGCTGGACGCGATCGCCGCGGCCTGCGGAATGGACGCCAAAGCCGTCGCCCGCGGATTTCTGCGGATCGCGGTCGACAACATGGCCAACGCGATCCGAAAGATCTCGATCGCGCGAGGCCATGACGTCACCCGCTACACCCTTGCCTGCTTCGGCGGTGCCGGCGGCCAGCACGCATGCGCGGTGGCCGATGCGCTGGGGATCGAGCGAATCCTGATCCATCCGCTGGCGGGCGTCCTGTCGGCGCACGGGATCGGCCTGGCGCCGGTCAAGGCGATCCGCGAGCGTAGTTGGTTGCGGCCTTTGAGCGACGATTTCCGCGAGGCGCTGGCAACGCTCGAAGAGGCTGCGGCCGTGGCTTTGCGCGAGCAGGGCCTGTCCAAGATCATCATCGATCGCCGCGCCAGGCTGCGGCTGACAGGCAGCGACAGCACGCTCGAGCTGGCGATCGAACCGAGCGGGACGCTGAGCGAACGCTTCACCGATCTCCACCGCCGCCGCTTTGGCTATGCGGCGGCGGAGGAACCTATCGTCGATACGCTTATCGTCGAGGCCGCGAGTACCTCCCCGGCACGGGAAGGGGAACCGCCTGCGCAGCGAGCGGTCGAGGGGTCATGCGCCACTGTTGAACCCCACCACCACGCTTCGGGCGGTCCCCTTCCTCATGCCGGGGAGGTATTGGCAGGCCCAGCACTGATTTTCGAGCCCACCTCGACCATCGTCGTCGATCCCGGCTGGCAGGCGCGGCGCGCCGGCGACGGAACGCTGGTCCTCACCCGCACCGCGCCGCTCGAGCGGACCCACGCCATCGGCACCGCCGCCGATCCGGTCCAATTGGAGATCTTCAACAACCTGTTCATGGCGATCGCGGAAGACATGGGCGAGGCGCTTCGGGCGACCGCGACCTCGGTCAACATCAAGGAACGGCTCGATTTCTCCTGCGCACTGTTCGACGGCGAAGGCGCGCTGATCGCCAACGCGCCACACATCCCTGTACACCTCGGCTCGATGGGAGAAAGCATTCGCACGATTCTTAGAACTCGTGGAAATGATGCCGACGGTCGCGGTATCCGGCGCGGCGATGCCTATGTCCTCAACGATCCTTACGCGGGGGGTACCCACCTGCCCGACATCACGGTGATCGTCCCGGTGTTCTACGATGAATCCGCTACGCCGGACGCCTTCGTCGCCGCGCGTGGGCATCACGCCGACATCGGCGGAATCGCCCCTGGCTCGATGCCGCCCGCCAGCCGCTCCATCCATGACGAGGGCGTGCTCATCGACAATGTCCTGCTGGTCGATGAAGGCCGTTTCCGAGAGGCTGAAATCCGCGCTTTGCTGGCCTCTGGCCCGCACCCGGCGCGCAGTCCTGACCGCAACCTTTCCGATCTGCGCGCCCAACTCGCCGCGTGCACCAGGGGGGTCGAGGCGTTGACTTCGGTGGCGCGCGACTACGGCGGGGAGGTGGTCGCGGCGTATATGCGCCATGTCCTCGCCAACGCCGACGAGTCGGTGCGGCGGCTGCTTGGGCGGCTCGACGATGGCAAGTTCACCTATGCGATGGATAATGGCGCACAAGTCTCTGTTTCTATTCGGATCGACAAGCAGGCGCGCGCCGCCACATTCGACTTCACCGGCACCTCCGCCCAGCTCACCGACAACTTCAATGCCCCGCGTGCGATCGTTCGCGCCGCCGCGCTCTATGTCGTCCGGACGCTGATCGACGACACGATTCCACTGAACGATGGCTGCCTGCGCCCAATCGAAATCGTGCTTCGGGATGGCCTGATGCTGTCTCCCGCATGGCCTGCCGCGGTCGTCGCGGGCAATGTCGAGACCAGCCAGGTGGTCACCGACGCGCTGTTCGCCGCGACAGGCCGGCTCGCGCCAAGCCAGGGGACGATGAACAATTTCACCTTCGGCAACGCCGAGCATCAATATTACGAGACGGTCTGCGGCGGTTCGGGCGCGGGGCCGGACCATGACGGGACCGACGCGGTGCAGACCCACATGACCAACAGCCGCCTAACTGACCCCGAAGTGCTCGAGACCCGGCTGCCCGTGCGCATCGAGGAATTCGCCATTAGGTGCGGATCGGGCGGCGCCGGGCTGCACCGGGGCGGCGACGGGGTGGTGCGGCGGGTGCGCTTTCTCGAGCCGATGCAGGCACAAATCCTGGCCAATCGCCGGAAGGTGCCGCCGCGCGGCCTATGTGGCGGAGGCGACGCCGCGCCGGGCCGGAATTGGGTCGAGCGAGTCGATGGGTCGAGCGAGAGATTGCCCGCGACCGCCTCGACCAACATGAAAGCCGGCGACGTGTTCGTAATCGAGACCCCAGGTGGCGGCGGGTGGGGCGTGGCGGGATGAGCTGGCTGCCCCTGCTCGGCATTCCGATCGTCGTCCTCGGCTTTGCGCTGCGGCTCAACCCGATGCTGGTGGTGGTCGCCTCAGGCCTTGCCACCGGGCTGCTCGCCGGGATGACCCCGGTCGACGTCGTTGCCGCGTTCGGCAAGGCGTTCAACGACAACCGGATCATCGCCATTGTCTGGGTGGTGCTGCCGGTGATCGGGCTACTCGAACGCTTTGGCCTGCAGCAGCGCGCGGCCGACCTGATCCGCGGGTTCAGGAGCGCGACCACCGGACGGCTGCTGTTGCTCTACCTGGCCTATCGTCAGCTCACCGCGGCGGTCGGCCTGCATTCGACCGCGGGCCACGCGCAAACCGTGCGCCCGCTCGTTGCGCCGATGGCGCTCGCCGCGGCAGGCGATCCGGCGCCCGCGCAGGCCGAGAGGATCAAGGCGATGGCCGCGGCGACCGACAACGTCGGGCTGTTCTTCGGTGAGGACATCTTCTTCGCGATCGGCTCGATCGTGCTGATCCAGCAGGTGCTGGCCGCCGATGGATATCAGCTTGCTCCGCTCGAACTCGCGCTGTGGGCTATCCCAAGCGCGCTCGCCGCCTTCCTCGTCCACGGCGCAAGGCTGGTGTGGTTCGACCCGAAGCGCGTGCCGCGATGATCACCCTCGCCTGGCTCTATGTCCCCGTCGGCCTGCTGTTCGCCGCGGTCGCGCTGCGCTCTGCCACCGACCGCGCCAACCCCAAGCGCTTCGGCACCGCCGCGTTCTGGGGGCTGATGGCGCTGAGCCTGCTGGGCGGCGACCGGATCGGCGATCTCGGCAACGGGCTGGTGGTGCTGGGTCTCGCCGCGCTGGCGGGGTTCGGGCTGGTCGGCAAGGGCGCACCCGTAACGTCCAGCGAACCCGCGCGCGAGGCATCGGCAGCGCGCCTCGGCAACCGGCTGTTCCTGCCCGCGCTGGTCATCCCGCTCACCGCGCTCGCCGGAACCCTCGCCTGGACTTACACACCGCTCGGGGCGTCGGGGTGGATCGAGCCCAAGCGCGAGACTTACGTGTTCCTGATCCTGGGCGTGATCCTCGCGCTCGCGGTCGTCGTCGCCTGGCTGCGTCCACCCGCGCTCGCTCCCGTCGAGGAGGGCCGCCGCCTGCTCGATGCTATCGGGTGGGCGGCGGTGCTGCCACAACTGCTCGCCGCGCTGGGCGCGGTCTTCGCCGTCGCCGGGGTGGGCGAGATCGTCGGCGCCGGCGTGCGCAGCGTCATCCCCGAGGGCAGCGTGTTGCTGACCGTGGGCGTGTTCGCACTGGGCATGGCCGGGTTCACGATGATCATGGGCAACGCCTTTGCCGCGTTTCCGGTGATGGCGACGGCGATCGGGGTGCCGCTGCTGATCGTGAATCATGGCGGCAATCCTGCCGCGATCGGCGCGGTAGGAATGCTGGCCGGGTTCTGCGGGACGCTGATGACCCCGATGGCCGCGAACTTCAATCTGGTCCCGGCCGCGCTGCTCGAGCTCAAGGACCCTTATGCAGTGATCCGCGCGCAAATCCCCACCGCGCTGGCGTTGCTGGCAGCCAACATCACGATTCTCTATGCGTTCGCGGGCTTGGGATGACGCCACACCCAACCCTGGACGCTAGTCTCGCCGCCCGCCTCGCGCGGATTCCGCTAGGTCACGTGACCCGTGCGTATCCGCACAAGCTAGACCACGTGTGGGAGAGCGATGCCGATGCGACCTTCCCGCGCCAGCAGCATCCGGTGTTCTTCGGCAGCTTCGACTGGCACAGTTGCGTCCACGGCTGGTGGACGCTGCTGACGCTGCGGCGGCTGTTTCCGGACCTACCCGAGGCGGCGGAGATCGCCGCGCTCGCCGCGACAACGTTTACGACGGAAAAGCTCGCAGGCGAGCTGGCCTACCTCGATCGCTCGTCCGCGGGCGGGTTCGAGCGGCCCTATGGTTGGGCCTGGCTGCTCCAGCTTCATCTCGAAGCGACCCGGCATTGCGAGCCGTGGGGAGAGCGGCTCGAACCTCTCGCCCGCGCCATCGCCGCGCGGTTTCGGCGCTATCTGGACGTCCTGACCTATCCGATTCGCACCGGCACGCACGCCAACACCAGCTTCGCCGTCGCTTTGGCGCTCCCGTGGGCCGAGACATACGACAAGCCGCTCGCGGCGGCGCTGCGCGAACGCGCCGCGCACTGGTACGCCGCCGACCACGATTGCCAGGCATGGGAGCCTGGCGGCGACGAGTTCCTGTCCTCCGCGCTGGCCGAGGCGCTGTGCATGGCCCGCTGTCTGCCCCCCGCGGGCGGTAGCCTCCTGGCTCGCCGCTTTCCTCCCCCGGATCGACCGCGCTGAACCCGCCACGCTGTTCGCCCCCGCCACGGTCAGCGACCGTAGCGACGGCAAGATCGCCCACCTCGACGGTCTCAACCTTTCACGTGCCTGGTGCTGGCGCGAACTGTCTCCGCATCTCGACGGGAAAGCCCGTGCGAACGCCGAGAACGCGGCCACACGCCACCTCGAATCCGCCCTGCCGCACCTCGCCGCCGACTATGCCGGCGAGCACTGGCTGGCGAGCTTCGCGCTGCTCGCTCTGCTGGCGTCCTAGGCGCTTGCCCCGGCACGCACATTCGCTAAGGTCGAAATTCGACACGCGACGCGGGGGCTTTCGGCATGGCGCAATTCGTTCTTCCCAAGAACAGCCGGATCACCGGCAAGGCCCGGCAGTTCAAGGCGGATGGCGCCGTCGGCAAGGTGAAGAAGTTCACCGTCTATCGCTACGATCCCGACAGCGGCGAGAACCCGCGTTATGATACGTTCGAGGTCGATCTGGGCACCTGCGGGCCGATGGTGCTCGACGCGCTGATCAAGATGAAGTCCGAACAGGACCCGACGCTGACCTTCCGCCGCTCGTGTCGCGAGGGGATTTGCGGATCGTGCTCGATGAACATGAACGGCCGTAACGGCCTCGCCTGCACCACCGCGATCGAGGACTTGAAGGGCGACATCCGGATCACCCCGCTGCCGCACATGGACGTCATCAAGGACCTGGTCCCCGATTTCACCCACTTCTACGCCCAGTATGCCTCGATCCGTCCGTGGCTGCAAACGGTCAGCACCACGCCTTCGGGCAAGGAGCGGCTGCAAACCCCGGCGCAGCGCGAGAAACTCGACGGGTTGTACGAGTGCATCCTGTGCGCCTGCTGCAGCACGTCTTGCCCCAGCTACTGGTGGAACAGCGACAAGTTCCTGGGCCCTGCGATCCTGCTCCAGGCCTACCGCTGGCTCGCCGACAGCCGCGACGAGATGACCGGCGAGCGGCTCGACGAGCTGGAAGACCCGTTCCGGCTCTATCGCTGCCACACGATCATGAACTGCGCCAACGTCTGCCCCAAGGGCTTGAGCCCGGCCAAGGCCATCGCCGAGATCAAGAAGCTGACCGCGGAGCGGCTGGCCTGAGGTGAGCGACAAGGCGGCAGGGTTCGAAAGCTACCCAGATCCGGACAATCCCGGCTGGTTCACCTGGCAACTGATCGACGAGACCCGCTTCAACACCTGGATGTTCCGCAAGCTGTTGGTCAGGCGCGACGCGGACGGCAAGGCGCGGCTGCGGATGTTTCCCGAGCACCACCACACCAACCTGCAAAACGTGCTTCACGGCGGCACAGTGCTCTCGCTGATCGACGTCGGGCTGTTCGCGTGTTCACGGATGCTGGGGATCGTCGAGGCGGGGACCGCGGTGACGCTCGATCTCAACACGCAGTTCATCGCTGGCGGCAAGGCGGACTGGCCGTGCGACGCGGTGACCGAAGTGCTGAAGGAAACCCGGCGTCTTGTGTTCCTGCGCGGGATCGTCGAGCAGCAGGGCGCGCTGATCGCGGCGTTCTCGGGCACGATCCGCAAGCCGACGGCGCGGTAGGTGTGCATCCTCTCTCTGCCCCACTCATCCCGAGCGAAGTCGAGGGATAGTGGAGACCCAGCGCCATGAGCGTCCTGTCCGCCTACGATGCGCTGGTCGCCGCAGGCGAGTTGAAGCCCGATCCAGAGCAAGCCGCCGCCGCACGCCGTTTCGCCGCCTTGCGCGCGCAACTGGTCGCGCAGGCCAAGCCCGGCCTGTTGACCCGCCTGCTGGGAAAAGCGCCGCCTTCGCCACGCGGCATCTACCTGTGGGGCGGGGTCGGCCGCGGCAAATCGATGCTGATGGACTTGTTCCACGATCGCCTGGCCATTGCCGAAAAGCGCCGGGTTCACTTCCATGAATTCATGATCGAGGTCCACGCCCGGCTCCGCGACGCACGCAAGACCGAGACCGGAGATCCCATTCCGCCCGTCGCCGCGGCGATCGCGCAAGGCGTGCGCTGCCTGTGCTTCGACGAGATGGTGGTCAACAATTCCGCCGACGCGATGATCATGAGCCGCCTGTTCACCGCGCTGATCGAAACCCATGGCGTGACGATCGTGACCACGAGCAATCGAGCCCCGGCGGACCTCTACAAGGACGGCCTCAACCGCGAGCACTTCCTGCCGTTCATCGCGCTGATCGAGCGCAAGCTCGACGTGCTGCCGTTGAACGGCCCGGTCGACTACCGGCTCGAACGGCTCGGCGGGGCGGACACCTGGTACGTGCCCAACGGGCCCGAAGCGACCGCGGCGACGCGCGACATCTTCTTCCGCCTGACCGACTATCCGCTCGAGGATTCCAAACACGTCCCCACCGCCGATCTCGATTTGGGCGCGAACGGTTCTGGGGGCCGGTTGCTGCATGTGCCCAAGAGCCTGAAGGGCGTGGCGGTTTTCAGCTTCAGGCGGCTGTGCGGCGAGGCGCGTGGTGCAGCGGACTACCTCGCCATAGCCCGCCACTATCACACCGTGATCCTAGTCGGCATTCCGCGGCTCGGCGCCGACCAGCGCAACGAGGCGGCGCGCTTCGTGACGCTGATCGACGCGCTCTACGAGCACAAGGTCAAGTTGATCGCCAGCGCCGATGCCGAGCCGGGCGAACTCTATGCCAAGGGTGATGGCCGCTTCGAATTCGACCGCACGATCAGCCGCCTGATGGAGATGCAGAGCGCCGAATATCTCGCGCTGGGGCATGGCGAAGCATGAGTTTCGCCTCTCGTCGGTAACCGCCAACATTACGCTTCGGTCATCTCGCCGCTGCACTCTTGATATGTTGTATCATTACGACTAGCGAGTCGCCTCATCTCCCGACAGGTGAACTCATTTTGCGCTTTCTCCTTCTCGCCTCCTCGGCGATTTCGCTCGCCCTGCCCTCTCTCGCCGCGGCCCAGGAAGCGCCGCCAGCTGGCGCTCCCGACGCTGGCGAGGATGCCCGCGGGAACGCCATCGTGGTCACCGCCAGGCGGCTCGATCTGGCGCGCGATGCGATCGATCCGTCGCTGGGCGCCAATGTTACTGCGCTCGACCGCGAAGCGCTCGACATCCAGCCCGGTGGGGCGGACCGAGCGATGAAGGGCGTGCTGCTCCAGACGCCCGGAATCGCCCAGGATTCCGACGGTGACGGCGATATCCACATCCGCAACGAGCACGGCAACGTCCAGTATCGGCTAGACGGGATTACCGTCCCCAACAGTTTCGCCGGGTTCGGCGCGCCGGTCGATCCGCGGGTCGCTGAATCGATCGAGGTCATCACCGGCGCTCTGCCCGCGCAATACGGACTTCGCACAGCGGGCATCGTCAGCCTCAAGACTCGCGCCCAAGGGTTCGATTTCGACGGCGACTTGGGGCTTTACGGTGGGGGCAACAACACCCTTCAGCCCAGCTTCACGCTGCGCGACGGGGTTGGAAGGTTCAATTACTTCGTCTCTGGAAGCTACTTGACCAACGATCAGGGGATCAGCAACCCGACAGCTTCGCGCAAGGCGATCCATGATCGCACCAAACAATATCGCGGCTTCGCCTACCTTTCGGACGTTCTCGACGATCACAGCCGGATAAGCGCGTTCGGGGGTACTTCGGTCGGCGACTTCCAGATCCCGAACACACCGGGCCTCACACCCACCTTCGCCTTCAATGGCCGCACGACCTTCGATTCGGCCGAACTCGACCAGAACCAAAAACAGCAGACCCACTTCGGCGTGCTTGCCTACCAGTTCTCGGGCGAGACGATCGATTTCCAGGTGGCGCCGTTCGTGCGCTACGCCCGTGCCCACTACACGCCCGATCCGGATGACGGCCAGTTGCTGTTCAACGGGGTCGATACCGAACTGACCCAGGCAAGCACCGCCTACGGTGTCCAGGCCGATTCCGCCTGGAAAGGATGGGACGGCCACACTGTCCGCTTCGGCGGGTTCTGGCAGCACGACAAGACCCGCACCGACAGCCTCAATCGCGTGTTCGCGCTTGACCCTTCAGGCAGCCAGGCGAGCGACGTGCCGATCACGATTCCCGTCCTCCAGCGCGCGCTGGGGAACACGTACAGCGCCTATTTGCAGGACGAGTGGAAGCTGTCCGACGCGCTGACGATCAACTACGGCCTGCGCTACGATCTGTTCGACGGTATCGTCCGCGAGCACCAGTGGAGCCCGCGCGCCAGCATCGTGTTCCATCCCGTTGACGGGTTCACGCTTCACGCGGGATATGCGCGTAACTTCACCCCGCCCCCGCAGGAACTGATTACCGGCGGCACGCTCGCCGCGTTTGCCGGAACCACCGGCGCGGCCCCGACGCTGACCGCCGATCCGGTCCGGGCCGAGCGCCAGCACAGCTTCGACATCGGCGTCCAGCAGGTCATCGGGGGACGCCTGACTTTGGGGTTGGATGCCTATTACAAGTTGGCGCGCAACCTCCTCGACGAGGAGCACTTCGGGTCCACGCTGATCCAGTCTCCGTTCAATTACGACAAGGCGAAAGGCTGGGGAGTCGAATTCAGCGCTAATTACGAGCACGGTCCGGTCGAAGCCTATGTGAACGTCGCGCGAGGCCAGCAGAAGGCGCGGCGTGTGGTCTCGAACCAGTTCTTCTTCGAGCCCGACGAATTGGCCTACATCGACCGGCATTACATATTCACCGACCATTCGCAAAAATGGACCGCCTCGGGTGGCGGCGCGCTGACGCTCCATGACGGTTTGGGCAAGCTCCAACCAAGCATCGATTTCATTTACGGTAGCGGGCTTCGCGCCGCGGACCCGGCGGGAATCGTGCCCAACGGCGGAACCCAGAAGGGCTACGTCCAGGTCAACGCAGGGATCATGCAGGTGATCGGCGGCGGGGGGGAGGACAAGAACTGGTCCGTCCGGCTCGACGTCACCAACCTGTTCGACAAGCATTATCTGATCCATGACGGATCGGGCGTGGGCGCGGGCCAGCCCGAATACGGTCCCCGACGCGCGGTGTTCGCAGGCGTGCGCAAGTCATTCTAACTGGGGAGTTTCCAAGGTGTTGGAGTCGTTGTCCGGAACAGGCCGGGAGCAGGCGATGAATCGAACGGCCGAGACACTATCCAAACTCCCCGCGGTCACGCTGGGATTCTGGATCATCAAGATTCTCGCGACGACTTTGGGTGAGACAGGGGGCGATAGCGTTTCGATGTCGTGGCTGGGCGAGACAACGCCCGACGCGGGAGCGTTCGGGCTCAATGGCTATCTTGTCGGCACGGCGATCTTCGGCGTGCTGCTGGTCGCGTTGGTATGGCTGCAGGTCCGCGCGCGGCGCTTCATTCCGTGGCTCTACTGGGCGACGATCATCGCCTCGACCACCGCGGGCACCACGCTGGCTGATTTCTGCACGCGGTCGTTGGGCATCGGATATCCAGGCGGTTCGCTGCTGCTGTTCACAATGGTGTTGGTTTCGCTGTTCTCGTGGCACCGCTCACTGGGTACGATCGCGGTCGAGCGCGTTGCCTCGCCCAGGGCCGAGACCTTCTACTGGGTCACTATCACCTTCTCGCAGACGTTGGGCACCGCCCTGGGTGACTGGGTGGCAGATGCCGGGGCAGGCTACTCTGGCGGCGCGCTCGTCTTTGGCGCCGCGCTGGCCGTGCTCGCCGGCCTGTATTTCTGGACCGGTGTCTCGCGTGTGTTCCTGTTCTGGGCGGCCTTCATCCTCACTCGCCCGCTCGGCGCCACGGTCGGCGACTTTCTCGACAAGCCGCTGGCCAAGGGCGGACTCGGTCTAAGCCGGCCGGTCGCAACCGCGGCGTTGGCGGGGGCGATCATCCTCCTGATCCTGCTGCTGCCCCAACGCGCTGGCTCGCACCCTGGCGAGGCCCTTGCAGCATCCGAGCCCGACCCCATCTAAGCGCTATTCCGGCGGCAACACCCCGCCGAGGTGGATTTCCCCCATGATCGACATCCGACCGTTTGCCGGTCTCGGCCACGCCGACCACGGCTGGCTCGACGCGCGCCATCACTTCAGCTTTTCCGGCTATCACGATCCGTCCCGGATGGGATGGGGCGCGATCCGGGTGTGGAACGACGATACCATCGCCGCGCAATCCGGCTTTCCGCCCCACAGCCATGCCGACATGGAGATCGTCACCTTTGTCCGCGCCGGCGCGATCACCCATCAGGACAGCTTGGGCAATACCGGTCGCACCGGCGCGGGCGACGTCCAGGTGATGAGCGCCGGGACCGGAATCACCCACGCCGAATACAACCTGGAAGGCGAGAAGACGACGCTGTTTCAGATCTGGATATTGCCCGACCGGGGCGGCGAACAGCCGTCTTGGGGTCAACGTGCGTTTCCTCAGGCCGATCGTTCGGGCAAGTGGGTGACGCTGGCCGCTGGCGATGCAGCCTCCGATCCCGACTCCGAATCCGGCGAGGTGCTGCCGATCCGGGCGGATGCCAGGGTGATGGCGGCGCGCCTGAGCGCGGGTGAGACGCTGAATTACGCCGCCGATCCCGCGCGGCATCTCTATCTGGTCGCGCCGACCGGAAGGATCACGGTCAACGGCCGGACCGCTCAGCCGCGCGACGGGGTTGCTGTGACCGGCGAAGAGCGGCTCGAAATTCGCGCCGAGGAGGATGCCGAAATCGTGCTGGTCGACGCGCGCTAAAGCGGCATGCGGTGTAGTTGAGCTGCCGTGACGGAGCCGCCTTAACCTGTTCGCGCAACCAGCCTGCTCTGCGCGCTGGCCAGGCGCTGCATCAGCTTGAGATCCTGCTCGCGGAGTTGGAGCGCGGACTCGGCCCAGTGGTCGACGATGCGCTTCAGTTCGGCGAGCGAGACGTGGCAGCTTTCACGCATCGCCCGCTTGGCTCCGACGAGCCCGGCGTGGCGGCGCGCGTTCTTGGCGAAGAACGCCCGCGTCGCCGCGATCCCGGCCCCGTCCTCGACCACTTCGTGAACGATCCCCAGATCGTACATTTCCTGCGCCGAATAGGTCTTGTTCGACAGGATTATCCGGTCCGCCACCGCCGAGCCGAGTTTGCGGTAGAGCATCGCGTGCGCGCCCATCCCTGGGAACAGCCCGAACATCGTTTCGGGCAGGCCGAACGTCGCGCTGCGTTCGGCGATGACATGGTCGAACGACAGCAGCGCCTCGAAACCGCCGCCCAGTGCGGCGCCCTGGACCAGTCCGATGGTCAGGATCGGCAGGTCGAGCGCGTTGATGTTGCGGTGGAGGATTTCGACGCAACGGTATCCATAACGGACCAATCCGGCGCGATCGCCACTGCGGATCAGGCGGTTGAACAAGTCGAGGTCGCCGCCGAAGCAGAACACGCCAGGCGCCCGGCTGCCCAGCACGAGATACTTGAGCGGGGTGCGCCCCTCGCCGAAACCCGAAAGGATCAGGCGCTGCCAATCCTCGAAATCCTCGAGCATCGGCGGGGTGAAGCTAGGGCGTCCTGCTGGCTGCATGAACGTCCACAGGATCTCGTCCGCAGGCTCGTAAAGAACCTCCAGCTCGTTCAAACGGAACAGTTTTTCCGGCAGCGCAAGACGTTGACGCGAAACGTGCGCGAAATCCGCATCGGCATGCTCGAAGAATAACGACTGGGTGTCTTCGCTGGTCGCGAACCTTCGCTCGTTGTCCAGATCGGCAACCAAACGATCCATTGCCATGCCCCCTGCTGCGACCGTCCATTTCGCCAACTTGATCCCGCAAGTTGGCGTTAACGTTATGGAAAGTATGTCACATCGGACGTCGTTGGCAATGATTAAACCCATTGGCTCCAAAACGGACCCGTTATTCGCGACGTGCCCGGAACAGCGTCGATGCCGTGGTAAACGTCACCGCGGCGGCGGCGAGCATCGGCAACAGGTGTTTCAAAACGAGATCGGCGGGAAGGTCCTTGAGGAACACGCCTTCGCTGATCACGATCATGTGCCGGGTCGGATTGACCGCGACCAGGGGCTGGAGCCAGGCAGGCATGTTGTCCACGGGGCTGGCATAGCCCGACAGCAGGATCATCGGCACGGTGACGAAGAACATGCCCAGAAATCCCTGCTGCTGGTTGCTCGCCAGGGTGGAGATCATCAGCCCCAGCCCGACCAGCGCCATCGTGTAGACGAGGACGCCCAGCAGCAGCAGCCCCACCGATCCGGTGAGCGGGACGCCATAAAGCAGCGGAATGGCCGCGGCGTAGATCAGGCAGTTGACCACGCCGACGAGCAGCGCCGGGGCGATCTTGCCGAGCAGGATCTGGTAGGGCCGTAGCGGCAGGATCATCAGCTCGTCGAACGTGCCGAACTCGCGTTCGCGCGCGACCGACTGGCCCGATACCGACAGCACCAGCACCGCGGTGATCACCGCGATCATCGCGGGCATGGTGAACCACAGGTAGTCGAGGTTCGGGTTGAAGAAATGGCGGGTGACCGTTTGCGGTTGCGGGGGGCCGCGCACCACGGGGCGGAGGTCCGAGCCGGCGCGCTGGGCGATGTGGCCGAGATAGCCGCCGACGATCTGCGCGGCATTGGTCCTCCGCCCGTCGAGCAGCGCCAGCACCTCGCCGCCGCGCCCCGCGGCGATGTCGGCCGAAAGGCGTTGCGGCAGGATCAGCCCGGCGATGACCTGGCGCCGGGCAATGCCCTCGTCGAGCGCCGCCTCGCTGGGATAGTTGCGCAACCGGCGCACGTTGGGACTGCCGTCAAGCGCCGCGACCATTGCCTGCGCGGCTCGCCCGCCATCGCGGTCGACGATGCCGATGTCGATCGCCTTGACCTCGAGCGTGGTCGCAAACCCGAACAGCACGAGCTGGATTATCGGCGAGATCACCAGCGTGGTCCGCGCGCGCCGGTCGAGGAGCACGACCTTGAGTTCCTTGAGCGCCAGCGCGGCGAGCCGGGTGAAGCGCCGGTTCATGCGATCGTCCGCCCGATCGCCTTGGTCACCCGCCAGAAGAAAAACGCCCCGAACCCGAACATGATCGCCGCGTTCGGCAGGAACAGCGCCCATATGTCGCCCGTCAGGAACACGCTCTGCAGGCTGGGGATCAGGTAGCGCGCGGGTACGATCAGGGTCAGGTACTGGATCGGCTGCGGCATCGAATCGATCTCGAACAGGAACCCCGAAAGCAGCAACGAGGGCAGGAAGCCCGAGAGCAGCGCGAACTGGGCCGAAACGAACTGGTTGCGCGTTCCCGCCGAGATCAGCAGCCCCTGCCCCAGCACCGCCGACAGGAACGCGCTGGAAATGAGGAACAGCGCGGGGAACGTGCCCATGAACGGCAGGTCGTAGGTGACGATGGCGACCCCGACGCACACCGCGGTGGCGGTGAGGCCGAGCACGAAATACGGAAAGAGTTTTGCCGCGACCAGCAGCGGCACCGGCATCGGGCTGGCGAGCAGCCCCTCCATCGTCCCGCGCTCATACTCGCGCGCGACGATCAGCGCGGTCAGCGTCGTTCCGATCATCGCCATGACGATCGCGATCGCGCCGGGCACCAACGTGTAGCGGCTGCGCAGCCCCGGGTTGTAGCGATAGCGCGGGTTGATCTGGATCACCTGTTTCGCCGCACCCCCGCGCTCGCCCATGCGCGCCGCGCTCCAGGTGGCGAGCAGGCCCTGGGCATGACCGGCGAGAAACGCCGCGGTATTGGGCTGGGCGCCGTCGGTCAGCACCTGCACGTCGCGCGGGTGGCCATCGGCCAGCCCCTTGCCGAAACCCTCGGGGATGACCACGATCCCGCGCACTTCGTCGGCGAGCATCGCGCGCGCCAGCGGCTCCACCTCGGGGGCTTCCCGAACGGCGAAATAGGGATTGCGCGAAAACGCCGCGACCAGATCGCGCGAGGCCGCGGACCGGTCGCGATCGACCAGCCCGGTGCGGGTGGCATGGGTATCGAGGCTGACCGCGCTGCCGAACAGGAACATCAGCAGCAGGGGCAACACCAGGACCAGGCCGATGGTCGAGGGATCGCGCCAGATCTGCGCCCATTCCTTGGCCATGACCGCCGCGGTGGCGCCGCGCGGGCTCATGCCGCCACCGCCCCGCCGCGCTCGCGCTGCGCGGCGATCAACGCGATGAACGCGTCCTCCAGCGTCGCCCCGGCGGTGCGGACCGCTAGCGCCTGCTGCTTGAGCTCCTCGGGCGTGCCCTGGGCGATCGCTTCGGCCTGGCTGATCAGCAGCAGCCGGTCGCACAACTCGGCCTCGTCCATGAAGTGGGTCGTCACCAGCACCGCCACCCCGCGATCGGCGATGGCGGTGATGTGATGCCAGAACTCGCGGCGGACGAGTGGATCGACACCCGAAGTCGGCTCGTCGAGAAACAGCACCCGCGGTCCGTGCATCACCGCGGCGGCGAGCGCGAGGCGCTGCTTGACCCCCAGCGGCAAGTTTCCGGCGGCAAGCTTCCAGAACGCTCCGAGCGCGAGGTTGTCCACCGCGCCGTCGATAGCCTCGCGCGCCGCGGCCCCCGCCAGCCCATAGGCTCCGGCGACGAAGCGCAGATTGGCCGCAACCGACAAGTCGCCATAGAGCGAGAACCTCTGCGGCATGTAACCGAGCGCCTGGCGGACCTCGGCGGAGGCGCCGGTCAGGTCGTGACCCGCGACCCGGCCATGCCCGGCGCTTGGTTTGGCCAGCCCGCACAACATCCGGAAGGTGGTCGATTTGCCCGCGCCGTTGGGTCCGAGCAGCCCGAATACCTCGCCCGGCGCGACCGCAAAACTCACGTTGTGGACCGCGACGAAATCGCCAAAGCGCTTGCCCAGCCCGACCGCCTCGATCGCCGGCGGCGCGGCAGGATCGGGTTCGATCTGCGCAAACGCCGCCGCAACCGCGCTGGGCTTCAGAACGCTGGCATCGTCGAGCAGCCAGGCGAACCCGTCGTCGACCCGCGGGCGGCGCTCACGCCAGGCGCTGCCCGCCCCGGAGCCCGGCGCGGGCGGCTGGTCCGCGGCCGAACGCAGGGTCAGCCTGACTTCGCCCCCATCGATCCGCCCGGCGATGGTGGTGGGCTGCTCGAGCGCGGCGCGCAACACCTGGCGTCGCACCATCGGGGGCACCGGCGTGCTCCAGACACGACCCGCGGCGAACTCGGCGAGCCCGCCGGGCGGCCCGAAGAACAGGCGGCGGCCTTCGTGGAGCACCAGAACTTCGTCACACTGGTCGGCATCGTCGAGGACGCTGGTCGCCCAGACGATCCCGGTTTGCGGACCCGCCAAATCGCGCGCCAGTTGCCAGATTTCGCGGCGAGAGAGCGGATCGACCCCGACCGACGGCTCATCGAGGAGGATCAGCGGCGGCGCGGCCGCGACCGCACAGGCCATCGCCAGCTTCTGGCGCATCCCGCCCGAAAGGCGCCCGGCGGCGCGGCGGGTGAACGGGGCCAGCCCCGTCACGTCCAGCAGATGCGCGATCCGCTCGTCCCACAACTCGTGCGAAAGGCCGCGCAGCTTGGCGTAGAGTGTCAGGTTCTGCATGACCGACAGCTCGCCATAAAGCGCGCCCGACTGCGGCATGTAGCCTATCCGCGCGCGATCCAGTCGCGCCACCGGGTCGCCGAACACGAACACCTCGCCCGCGTCAGGCACGATCAGCCCGGCACAGATCCGCAGCAAGGTCGTCTTGCCCGCCGCATCGGGTCCGATCAGCCCCATGATCCGCCCCGGCTGGAGCGTCAGGCTGACGCCCCGCAGGGCGTCGATCGCGGGCGCGCCGCGGCCGGGCGAGGCGAAGCGCTTGGCCACGCCGTCGAGCTGGAGGAGGGCAGCGTCGGCCATCCTGGCCCCGTCCCCGGGGTCAGCCGCCCGTCGCGGAAGGCAGCGTCACCGTCACCGGCTGGCCCTGGCGAAGTTCGTTCTTCGGATCGTCCACGATCAGGCGCAGGCGATAGACGAGATCGGCGCGCTGATCCTCGGTCTGGACGGTGCGCGGGGTGAACTCGGCGACCGGCGAGATATAGCCGATCGTCGCCGGCCACCCCTTGGCGCGGCCATCGACGTGCACCGTGACCCGCATCCCGGGCCGGACCTGGGGCAAGATGGGTTCGGCGACATAGGCGCGGACTCGCACCGGCTGGGTCAGCGCGACGGTGTAGACGATCTCGCCCGGCTGGACGATCGCTCCCGCCTCGCGCACCCGCGTCAGCACCTGCCCGGCGCTTGGCGCCTTGAGCACCGCATCGGACAGGTCGGTCTGGATCGAGCGGCGCTCGGCGGCCATCTGCGCGGCATCGGCGCGGGTCGCGATACGGTCTTCGGAGCGGGTGCCTTCTTGCGCCAGGGACAGCGCGGCGCGCGCGGCCTCGACGCGCGCCGATGCTGCGGCGACCGCGGACTGGCTGTCCTGCAGTTCGGCCTTGGCGATGAACCCGCGCTCGCTCAGCGCCCGGCGGCGCTGGTTGAGGCGGCGGGCTTCGCTCAGCCGCGCTTCGGCATCGACCACCGCAGATTGCGCCTGGCGGACTTCCTGCGGCCGGTTGCCCGCGGCATCCTTGCTGACCATCGCCGAGGCGGCGGCGACCTTGGCGTCGGCTCCGGCCAGGCGATCGAGGATTGGCTGGGTGTCGAGCCGCGCGAGTGTCTGGCCGGGGACGACCTTGTCACCCTCGTCGACCATCACCTCGGCGATGCGTCCGCCCACCCGAAAGCCAAGCTCGACTTCGCGCACCTCGACATTGCCGTATATCTTGGTGGCGGTTTCGCCGGAGCCGCCCCACCACCCGGCGGCACGGCCACCGAAGAATACCAGCACCGCCAGGACCGCCAGCACGATCGCCAGCCGCGCTTTAGGCGTGGCCATCCCGAACCCTCATCAACCAAACCTTCCCCTCGCGGTATCGTCGCACCGCCCCCGGGGCCTAGGCTAACCCAAGGCGATGGCGAAGGGAATCCGCAATCGTGCGCAATCGGATCAAGCGGTTCCAAGCCGCGCGAGCGCGCGTTCGAGCATCAGCAGTTGCCAGATCAAGCGGCTGTGATCGCTGCGACCGGCGATATGCGCTTCGGCGAGCGATTTCAGGCGATCCGCATCGAACCACCCGGTCCGGGCCAAGGCGCCACTGCTCGCCACCCCCCGCGCCTCGCCAGCCAGCGGCCCGCGCAGCCACGCTGCGATCGGGGTGACGAAGCCCATCTTCGGGCGGAACAGCACCGCGTCGGGCAGATGGCGGCGCATGGTCTGCTTCATCAGCCATTTGCCCTGGCCGCCCCGAATCCGCATCGCCTCGGGCAGGGTCGCGGCGAACTCGACCAGGCGGTGGTCGAGCAGCGGCTCGCGCGCCTCAAGGCTGACCGCCATGCTGGTGCGGTCGACTTTGGTCAGAATGTCGCCGGGCAGCCAGAACTTGAGATCGGCGTATTGCGCGCGGTCGAGCCCGGTGCGGGCCGGCGCGCCGCGCATCAGCGCTTCGAACGGCTGCTCGGCGCGGTACCCGCCGCGCAGCTTGCGGAAAGCGTCGGAATAGAGGCCGTCGCGCAACTCCGGGCCGCAGATCGCCAGCGCGCGGGCGTACCCCGCCTCGCTCGTGCTGCCGAGCGATTGCAGGGTGGCCCTGGCGCGTAGCGGTCGCGGCGCCCAGTCGGCTTTGGGATAGAGCCGACTGGCGGTGCCGAAGAGCGGCGCCCGCAGCCCCGCGGGGAGCAGTGCGCGCACCCGATCCTCGCGAAGCTGAAACGCCTGCCGACGGTATCCGGCGAGCGCCTCGTCCGCGCCGTCGCCCGAAAGCGCCACGGTCACGTGCTCGCGGGCCAGAGCGCAGACCCGCAAGGTCGGCAGCGCCGAGGCATCGGCGAACGGCTCGTCGAAAATCCCGGCAAGCCGGTCGATCGCCGCGAAATCGTCGGGTGAAACGAGACGTTCGTGATGCCGGGTAGCGAACTTTTCCGCGACCATCCGCGCATAGGCGCTCTCGTCGTAACCCGAGACGTCGAAGCCGATACTGCACGTCGTCACCGGATCGGGCGAGCTTTCCGCCATCAGCGCGACCACGCTCGAGCTGTCCACCCCGCCTGATAGAAACGCGCCCAGCGGCACGTCCGCGGTCATCCGCGAGGTCACCGCGTCGCGCAAGTGGTGGAGCAGCCGCGCACTCAGATCGGCGGTCGAGCCCGTGGTCCGTCCGGCGAAGCTCACGTCCCACCATGACAGCGGCGGTGCGGGGTCGCGCCCGGCTTCAAGCATGCGATAGTGCCCCGCGGGCAGCTTCTCAACCCCCGCCAGGATCGCACGGTGGTCGGGAACGTAGCCCCACGTCAAGTAGTCCTCGACCGCCAGCGGATCGATCTCGCGGCGCAGCAGCGGGTGGGCGAGAAGGCCCTTGAGCTCGGAGGCGAAGGCCAGGCTGCCGTCGCTCAATCGCGCGGTGAACAAGGGCTTCACGCCCAACCGATCGCGCGCGAGCAACAGCCGGCGGCTGGGCAGATCGTAGAGCGCGAAGGCGAACATGCCGTGCAGGCGCGGCAGGCAGTCTAGCCCCCACTGCTGCCACGCCGCCAGGATCGTCTCGCTGTCACCCCCGGTGGCGAATTTCGTCCCCAGCGCCGCCAGTTCGCGGCGCAGCTCACGATAATTGTAGATCTCGCCGTTGAAGATTAGCATCGCCCGGCCATCGGCGGAGGCCATCGGCTGGGGCGATCCGGCCAGGTCGATGATCGCCAGGCGACGGTGGCCGAGCGCGATTCCAGGCGCGGTCCAAACCCCCGAACCATCGGGACCGCGGTGCGCCAGCGCGTCGCACATCCGTTCGACCCGCAGGGGATCGACCGGCTTGGGCGTCGCCCAATGGAAGATACCCGCGATCCCGCACATGCCCCGTCAATTCCTTCGGCGGTGCGGTTAGCGGGTCGTGGCGACGCGGTCCATCCACGCTGCCGGCCCTCCGGTCGCGGCCACGAACCGGCTCAGCGCGCGCGTCGCGGGATGGCCTGGGCGCTCCTCGGCGGACAGGATCAGCACCGCGGTGGCGCGGCGGCGCAGAAGCAGGCGATCGGCGATGTTGGCCAGCTTCAGCCGCGAGTTGCTGCCGGTCACGGTATCGCCCGTCCTGTACCATGTCGCGCAAGCGCGCTCGACCGATCCGGCCACGATGCGCTCGGTCCTGGTGCCGGACAGCGCCGGACCCGGCTCGACCCAGGCCCAGGCGCCGCCGGGCGTCAGCGCGCCCTCCCCGAAGCCCCCCGCCTCTTGGCCCTCGCCCTGGCTGGCGTAGAGCGCATATGCGACATCGACCGTGTCGCCATCGGCATCGGCAAAGCGCCCGAGCAGGCGGTGCGCAGCTCCGGCGTGACGGGGTTGCCACCACACCCGCGGCGCGTAGTCGATCCGCTGCCAGCCCTGCACCTGCGGCAAGCCCACTTGCACCGGAAGCGGGGCGGCCAGGCGATCGGCGGCTTGGGCCCAGGCGGTCGCGCCCAGGGCCAGCGCGATCGCTATGCCCAGCGCCGCCCCGTCGCCGATCCGCCGTCGCGCCAGCCGCGTCAGCAGGGGCGACGCGAGCAGCCGGTCCGCATCGATCTGGGGATCGTCGGGCGCGCGGTCGAACCATCGCCAGCCGAGCGCTAGCGTCAGCGCGATGACGAGCGCGAAGAAGATCCAGCCGTAGAAAAGGTGATCGAACCCGCTGGCGAAAGCGACCCCGCGGGAGTGGGCGAGGACGATCGTCCCCCACGCGCGCACGCCGTTGGCCACGACCGCCAGTACCAGCGCCCCGCCGACGAACCCGATCCGGCGCGGCCACGTGCGAAAGCACAAGTTCGCCGCGAGCACCGCGAAGGCCGCCATCGCGATCAGGAACTTGAGCCCCGAACAGGCCTCGGCGACCTTGAACAGCGCCACCGGAGTGGCGATGAACACCCCCTCGAGCGACGCCGGAATGCGGCTCAGCCCCAGCAACCCCGTCGCGATCCGCGCGGTAATCAACTGCAGCACCGGGATCAGCTCGTCCCCAAACGGGACGAGGAACAGCATATAGGCGAGTGGGAAGGCCAGCCCAACAGACACCCGTGGGCCCAGCACGGCCAGCACCGTGCCCTGGAGCATACCAACTGCGCCCAGCTGGCGGGCCAGCGACAACCCGGCAAAGCTACCCAGCACCCACATCAAAGCTGCGGCACCGACCGCGAGCAGCCCCGGCCACCACGCTTCCGGCGTCAATCCTGCCAAGTCCCGACGACGCAATGCGATGAGCCAGCCTACGATCGGAGGCATCAGCAGCACGTGGTTGTAGGTCGAGATCTTCCACCACTGCCCGGCCATATCCCGCCAATCGGCGCGAAACAGGCAGATCGAGACGGCCCACGCCGCGGCCAGCAACAGCAGCGGGCGGCGCCAGGCGACCGGGAGCGGCAGCGCAAACCGGCCCGGTGGCGCCGAGGCGAGCGCCTCAGGCGGCATCGCGGATACCCGCAGGGCGAACGCCGGCGATCTCGGGCAAGTCCGCCAGCATGGCCGGCCAACTCTGGTGATCGGAGACGAACTGCCGCGCGGCGAACCCCATCGCCGCGCATGCCTGGGGCGCGGCAAGTAAGGCCAGCGCGCTTGCGATGAAGGCCGCGTCGCTATCGGCGATGGCGAGATGGACGCCTTCACGCGCCGCGATTCCGGTCGCTGCCCCCGGCGAGACCAGCACCGGCCGGCCCATCGCCATCGCCTCGAGCACTTTGTTCTGGACTCCGCGCGCGATCTCGAGCGGCGCAACGACCAGGTCAGCTCCCGCCAGCCACGGGCGCGTGTCCTCGACCCTACCCCATACGCTGGTCCCGGTGCGGCCATCGAGCGCAATCACGGCGGCGGCAGGCTCGCGCCCGACGATGTGAAACCGCGCCTCGGGCCTGCGTTCACGGATCGCCGGCATGATCCGCGAGGCAAAGCGGACAACCGCAGCGACGTTTGGCGGATAGTCCATCTGCCCGGTGAACAGAAGATGCGGGCCGCCCGGCTGCGCCAGCTCGGGTGCGCGATCGACGAACGTTGCCGAAAACGCACTGCAGTCGATTCCGTTGCCGAGCGACCGGACATCGCAGGCGCCGCGGGTCGCGGGATCGAGCCGCGAACGGAACAGCGCCGCTTCTTCGTCGGTCACGAGCAGGCTCAGGTCCGCGCGCTTGGCCGCTTCGGCCTCGTAGGTTCTCAGCAGGCGGGCTTCGCGCGCGTAGATGGTCTTGAGCGGTCGATCCGCCTGCGCCGCGTAGGCCTCGAACTTCGCCGAATCGACATCGACGAAATCGATCACCACGCGGCCACGAAAGCCGGCGGGGATGTATTGCGCCATTTGCGACGAGAACGCGTAGATCGTGACGATCGGGCGCGCCGCCACGGTTCGCCGGACGAACGCGCGGAGCGCGCTGTCGGCGAATGCCGGCAGACTTACCGGACGCCGCGTCGCCAGGGCCTGGAGCCCGGCGATAGCCAGCGGCTTGGTCCGGCGCGCGACGTGATAGCTCGCCGCGGTGAGCGCGAGTTCGGCTTCGGCATCGCGATCCTGATCGTCGTCGGCGAACGTGCCGACATGGACCGGAGCCAGCCGGGCGAGCGCCTTGAGGATGTGGTGCGAGCGGATTTTGTCACCGCGGTCGGGCGGAAACGGGATGCGGTGCGCGAGAAAGAGGACTTCTCCGGTCACACCAGCCCCCGCGAAATCAGCAGGCCGAGACGATTGGCGAGCGGCAAGGGCAGCCGCTTCCATGCCGCAATCGCGGCCTCATAGCGCGGGCTGGTCGGATCGGCATCGCGCGGCGCGGCACCGTCGGCGGTCCACGCCGCATAGGCCAGCGGTTGCGGCTCGAATCCCCAGTTGCGCTTGTACTGGTACGCGCCCGAGCCGATCTTGGAACGGCCGAAATCGAAGCTGTCGCAGCCGCGTTCGCGGGCGTGGCGCATCAGGGCGAAGTACATCGCGTCATTGGCGCGCAAGTGGCGCGCGGCGGCGGCCCCTCCGCCCCAGTACGGCATGACCGCGCCGCGATGGTAAAGGCTCAGCACGCTCGCCACGGGCCGCCCGCGGTCGAGCACGGTGAGAATGTCGGCATCCGTGCCGAACCCATCGAGCACCGCGGAGAACAGGGCTTTCGGGAACACCGGCGTGCCGAGATTGCGGACGCTTTCGGCATAGACCGCATAGTGCATCGCCCGTTCGGCGCTGCCGTTTCCGATGCGCACCTCCAGCGCATTGGCGAGCCCCTTGCGAACCTCGGCGCGTTGTTTGCGCGGGATCGCCACAAGCTGCGCTGCGTCGTCCGCCGCCAGCGGAGCGACGAACCCGGCGTGCGTATCGCGTCGCGCCCGCCAGCCGTCGCGGGCGACGGGCACGACGCCGCCGCGCAGCTCGATCGCAGGACAAGCGAGCCGTGCCGCGAGCTCTTCGGCGGAGCGCGCCAGCAGCGCTGCGGCGCGCGGGGTCTCGGCGAGAATGCCTCCCCCCACCGCGAACCCGGTCGAAACCAGCGCCGCGCCGAACAGCGAGGTGGCGCGGTGAAGCGGCAGCAGGCCGACGATCCGCCCGCGCTCCTCGCCCAGCAGGACGTGCGCCGGATGCCCGGTCGCGGCCTCGATCGCCTCGAGCCAAACGCGCGAATGGAACGGCGTCGCTTCGGGCCGCGAATCGAGGAAGTCGTCGATCCGGTCGCGCTCCATCGGATCGCGCAACACGGCGAGACGCACCGCCGGCGCGGGCTCGCGCGCGGCCGAGGTCATGGCGTCAGCACGGCCGCGCGCGCGGCTATCGCGTCCATCCGGCCCCAGGCGAACTCGTCCGCCAGGCGGTGCAGCTTGGCTTCCATCGCGGACAGGTTGGTGTAGTGGCGCAGTCGCGAGCGTAGTGGTGCGGTGGAGACGCGTGGTTGCGCGGGATCGATCTCCCAGGGGTGGAAATAGAACGCCGCCGGATGACCCGCGGCATTGACCTGGCGGATGGCCCAGCGGGTCAGCGCATAGGGCAGCACGCGGAAAAAGCCCCCTCCCCCCGCCGCGATCCGGCGTCCGGCGAACTGCGCGGTGGTCACCGGAATTTCGACGAGCGGCGATCCCGCCACCGGACGGAAGGCGAAGCGCGGAGCCTCGCGCCAGCCATAGTGGTCGTGGACGATCGGCGCGACCGACGAGCTGTAGGCGTAACCCTCACCCGCCAGCACGTCGTGCGCCCACGGGTTGCGCGCATCGATCGAGAAGCTGGGCGCGCGATAGCCGGTCACTGCCTGTCCGGCGATGTCCTCGAGCGTCCCGCGCGACCGTCGCAAGTCTTCGACGAAGCTCGATCGGTTGAGCGTAAAGACCCGCTTGTGGTCCCAACCGTGGCTCGCCAGTTCATGGCCCCGCGCGACGATCCGGCGGATGATCGCCGGACGCCGTTGGGCCACCCAGCCTAGCGTGAAGAACGTGGCCTTGAGCCCGGCGGCATCAAACAGCGCCAGCACCCGGTCGCAGTTGGCCTCGACGCGGGACTCGAGCGAATCCCAGGCGTCTCGGGCGAACGCCTTTTCGAACGCGCCGACCTGGAACCAGTCCTCGACATCGACGGAGAGCCCATTGACGATGCGGGGCCGGTGTTCGGTGGAGAAGTTCGCTATTGCGTTCATGACCTACTCCCGCCCCGCTCATCCCCAGCGAAGTCGAGGGATCGCACGCCGTTGCGCACCGTTGCGCGGCGTGTCTCGACCTCGCTCAACACGAGCGGCGAAGGCAGTGGGGCGCGGTTCACCAAGCCTCAGGCCGCTCGGCGACGCTGTTCGTCGTCCTCGACCATTTCGATCATCATCGTCAGGGCGTGGCGCAGCGTCTGCTCCTGTTCGGACAGGCGGCTTTCGATCGCATTGATCCGCGCCTCCAGCCCCGCGAGGAGGTCGAGGAACCGTCCCGGCTCGTGTCCGGCCGCGGCGGGGGCCGCGGCCTTCCCCGCATCGGACAGCTCGATCACGGCGTCTTGGAGTTCCGCGATCAGCGCGTCGCGGGTGGCAAGCGCCGCTTCGAATTCGGCCATCGCCGGCCCCGCAGACTGCGTCGCCGGCGACAGTTCCGTCGCGAGATGGCGATCGTGTTTGGGCGGGAACGCGACGAGCACGGGGGCCTCGGCGGCGGGCACCGGTGCAGCGACCGCGACCGCAGCCGGATTCGTGCTGTCCCGCGCGAGGTCGGCCAGGACGGCGTCGAGCATCGCCGGATCGATCCGTTGGCGCTGCTCGACGCTGCCCAGCAGCAGAAGCCGCGCCATGATCTGGTTGACGCGGCGCGGCACGCCGTCGGTCGCGCGGGCAAGTTCCGGATAAAGCCCGGGGTCGATCTCCGGATTGCCCCGCCAACCGACGCGGGCAAGACGATGTTCTACATAGGCGCCGACTTCACTGGGTTCCATTGCCTCGAGATGGTGGCTGGCGATCACTCGCTGGCGCAGTTGCTCCAGCGCGTCGCTGTGCGCCAAAACGCTGCGAAACTCGGGTTGACCGAGCAGCAGAGTTTGGAGCAGCGGGTGGCTTCCGAGCTGGAAGTTCGACAGCATCCGCAGCTCTTCGAGCGCCTCAATGCTCAGGTTCTGCGCTTCGTCCACCACCAGCAGGCAGCGCCGTCCGGCGCGCGCCTCGCCGTGCAGGAACAGCTCGATCGCTTTGAGTGCCGAGGCCTTGTCCCTGCCCGCCACGTCGAGCCCGAAGCACTGTGCCGCGACGTGGATCATCTCCGATCCATCGAGCGCCGAAGTGACGATCTGCCCCGCGGTTTGCCGTGCGCGGTCGATCGTCGCCATCAGGTGCGCGACCAGCGTCGACTTGCCCGCGCCGACCTCGCCGGTGACGACGACGAAGCCCTCGCCCTGGGCCAGGCCATAGCCCAGGTACGACAGCGCCTTGCGATGCGTCGCGCTCTCGAAATAGAATTCGGGATCGGGGGTGAGCTGGAACGGCCGCCCGGAAAACTCGTAGAATTCCTCGTGCATCTCAAGTCTCCGGAGTCACAGGGTGTAGCGCAGGCCGACGAGCGCGGACGCGCCCCACTGGTCGATGAACGGTTCCTCGCGCTCGATGCCGTCGATCCCCACTGCGGCGGTGGCGCCCAGACGGTCGGTTAGATTGCGGAAATACGCGGCATTGGCGCCGAGCGCAGTTGCGTCCCCGGCGGCGGACAGCCCGCTCTGGAACCAGTTGGCGTAGACATTGGCGCTGAGCGAGGACCGCTGATCGAGCCGGGCGCCGAGATAGCCCGCGAAGAACGCGTTCTCGTCGATCACCCCGTTGGCAACCGCCAGCACGGTGCCCGGCGCGGCGATGAACTTGCGCCGGTCGTAGCCCACGCCGATCCCGGCGCTGATCCGGCCGAGCGTGAGGTTGTAGCTCACGGTCACCCCGCGCGCGCGGAACGTGGCTGCCGCGACCGAACTCAGGGCGGAATTGAGGCAGGTGCCGTTAGCCCGGGTGATCACGCATCCGTTGAGATCGCCGGTCAGCGGATTGCGCGAGGTCTCGAAGTCGGTGCTCAAATCCTCCAGCGCGCGTCTTACGGTACCGCCGAACCCGAAGACGTTGTCGTAGACCGAGACGTTGAGTGAACTGCGCGCGTCGGGCGCATAGGCGAACGAGCCGTACACGCTCGTGCTGCCATAACGCTTGCCGACGTGCGCCTCGAGCGCGGTGCGCCGCGACGGACGCCACATCACCCCCGCATCGTAGATCAGCCCATCGACGTCGTAGGCGAGCTGGCGCGGGGCCGACTTGTCGGGGCGCAGGCGACCATTGCGGCCGACGACCGGCAAGCCGTTGACATCGCGCAGCACGTCGCGGCTGGAAATCTCGACGTCCTCGTAGCCGACGCCCGCGACCAACGCGACGTCGAGCGAGATCGGAAGGACGAAGTCCAACCGCCCATATTTTTGGTCGATCCGCTGATCGAGGTTCGAGATGTCTTCGCGCGCCCAGCCGGACGAGGCGGTGACCCCCAGCGGCAGGATGTCGCCCGGATGAAACCCGGCGGAGACCGTGGCAATCTGGCTGAGCGTGTCATCGACGATGTCGACCGCCGGGATGCCCGGAGCCGGGCGAAAGCCCTTGGGGTCCTCGACCCGCGTGTAACCCGCGCGATAGGACGCGGCGAGCGCCACGTCGCCGGCGTGGGTCGTCAGCGTCGGCCCGGCGTAGAACGAATAGATCTGGCTCGAACTGTCACCTGCCGAGACCAGGGGATTGAGGCTGGCACCGCCGCTGCCATCGATCCGGGTGCGCGCCGCCAGCGCGCCCGCATCGATCCGCAACCTACCCGGCACGATCTGGCTGGCGACGCGAGCGAGTCCGCTGACCACGTCGCCGTCGGGATCGCCCTTGCCCCAGCCGATGCGCCGCTCATAGCGCAGCGAGACGGCGCCCTGGTTGTTGCGCCCGGCGATCTGTGCATCCACGCCCGCGGCGAGGTTGGTGTAGGTGAGCACGTCGCTGCCCGGCGAAAGCTCGGCGAAGACGGCCTGCGACACCTCCAGATACGGTATGACTGAGGTTCGCGCACCGCCTGAAGTGCGGCTTTTCGCGCGCGCGGTCTGCTCCTTGGCCGCAACGTCCCTGGCCTGGCGCGCCTGCGCGGGCGCTGGCAGGGCGGCGAGCAATCCGCTGAGCAGCATGGCCCGCGCGACCATGCGCGGGATCGTCGTCATCCGCCGTATCCGTAGTACGAACCGAAGCGCCGCCCGGTCGGCGAAAACTGGACCCCGTTGAGCAGTAACTTGATGTCCTCGCAGCCCGAAAGCAGCGAAATCGTGTCTTTGAGCGCCGCTTCCCCGGTGCGCTCCGCGCGCACCACGACCAGCGCTTGACCGACGATCGAGGCCAGCTCCGCGGCCGGCGAAGCGGCTAGCACCGGTGGGGAATCGAAGATAATCACGCGATTGGGCGCCTGCGCGGAAAGACGCTCGAAAACCTGGGCGGCCCGCGACGCCGCTAGGAATTCGGTGTCCGAATGGGTCGTCCGGCCGGCTGGCAGGACATAGAGCCCGGCCACATCGGTTCCTAGCACGCAATCCTCGACCGCCCGCGCGGGATCGGCCAGCACGTCCATCAGACCTGGCCCGCTGGGCAGGCCCAGCGTCGAAAGCACGCTTGGCTTGGCGAAATCGGCGTCGACCAGCAGGACCTCGTTGTCCTTTTCGGCGGCGATCGCCAGCGCCAGGTTGACAGCGCACCAGGTTTTGCCCTCGCCGGTGTGGGACGACGCGATCAATATCCGTTCGCCGTGCGGCGCGCCGATCCCCGCGCGCGATTCCGCCGCGGCGAGCATGATCTGGCGCTTCACCAGACGGAACTCCTCGAGCAGCGCGGTCACCAGATCGCCGGGGACGATGAATCCACGGGCGCGCAGGCCCTCACGGTCAATCGGGTGACGAGCACCGGTAAAGGACGATGGCGCGCACCCCCGCGCAAGCGCAGGAACCGCCAGGTCCGGCTGCGGCGTCGCGGGCAGCTTCGGGACCGGTGGCGCGGCGAAGGCAAGGCCCGGCGCGACGCGTTCGAGCAGCGAGCGCTCTTCGAGCGCCGGGAAGCGGGCATGCTCCGGCATCAGGCCACCATGCTGCGCTGAACCAGCTCGACCGCCAGCAGGAGCACGAACACCCCGCCCAGCGCCGCGCTACCGCCCGCGAACCACTTCATCCGCCGCCGGTTGATCTCGCGCGCGGCATCGGTGATCGTCTGCGAGATCGAGCCGAGCACCGGCAAGCCCGTGGCGGCTTCCAGCTTGGCCGCGGTCGCGAAGCTCGACTGCACCTGGCTGGCGGCAACCGAGGTGCCGATTCCCGCGCCGATCGCGATGACCAGCACCGCGAACAGCAGCAGCGGACGGTTGGGCGCGACCGGCTTGCGCGGGGTCGTCGGCGGATCGATGACCTGGAACTTGACCGCGCTGGTCTCGCTTTCGACCTGCCCGCGCAGGCGCAATTCCTCGCGATCTTGCAGCAGCTTGTCGTATTGCGCCTTGAGCACGTCGTAGTCGCGATTGATCCGCGCGCTTTCCGCGGCAACCATCGGCTCGCCCGCGGCGCGGCCCGCAAGCAAGCCCATCTCGCCCTGGAGCGAAGCCCGGCGCGAGAGCAGTGCCTGAAGGTTGGCCTGGCGCTCGGCCTTGATCGATTGGAGCGAGGAATAGGCGGGGTTTGGTGCGCCGCCGCTGCGATCGCCCGCCGCCTGGCGAGCTAGCAGGGCGATCTGGTTCCTCGCCGCGATCACGTCTGGATGGCTGTCGGTCAGGCCGCGCGAACGCAGCCCGGCGAGTTGAGCCTGGGCCTGGCCCAGCGCCTCGCGGATCCCGCCGCCACCCGGCACCTGGATCGTCGCCGGGGTGCCGTTGAGCTGTCCCTCGATCGCGGCGAGCGCGCTCTGACCGGCGGCGATGTCGGCGTCGATGCCGCGCATCTCGGACCGCGCGGCTTCCTGCCGCTGGGCCAGCGCGCCGGATCCGGGAATCGATTCGGCGTTCTGCGCCTCGAACGTCATGCGCTTCTGCTCGGCTGCTTCGAGCTCGCGCTTACGATTTTCGAGCTGCTGATCCATGAAGGCCAGCGTGCCCTTCATCTCGCCGCGACCGCCCGAGAGGTTTTCCTCGCGGAAGATGTCGATCATCTTCTGGACGATATCCTGCGCCAGCCGCGAGTTCTGGAGGTCGGACAGATTGCTGTCGCCGGAAACGGCCGTGATCTCGAACAGGTTGTCCTGATCCGAGACGACGGTCACTTCCTTGCTCAGCAAGGCGACCGCAGCCTCCATCTGGCGACGGTCGGCCACGGTCTCGCCGATCCGCGTGGCGCGCACGACCTTCTCGAGATTGACCGCGCTGGTCAGCGTCTGGCGCACGCGCTGAAGTTCGCGGCGGGCATCGTTGGGTCCGATCCCGATCTGCTCGGCGAGCACATCGTCGAGCTGGACGAAGATTCGCGCCTTCGATTCATAACTGTTGGGGAAGAACGCCACCGCCAGCCAGCCGAGCATTGCCACCCCCCAGGCGATGCCCAGCGCCAGCCAGCGGCGTTGCCACGCGCCGTAGGCCGCGACCCTTAGTTCGGTCAGGATCGGATTCATCGTCCGGCCCAGCGCTCAAAAGGTGCTCTCGGGGATGATGATCACATCGCCCGGCATCAGCCCGACATTGGCCTTGCTGGTACCCTTCTTGAGCAGGTCGGCGATGCGCAGCGCGTATTCCGTCTGCTTGCCGGTATCACGGTCGAAGCGGATCAGGCGGGCGCGGTTGCCCGCAGCGTATTCGCTGAGCCCGCCGACCGCGATCATCGCGTCGAGCAGCGTCATGTTGGCGCGGAACGGGAGCGAGGCGGGCTTTTCGGTGGCGCCGACGACGCGGACCTGCTGGCTGAACGTCCCCGCGAACTTGTTGACGATGATCGAGACGATCGGATCCTGGATGTACTGCGAAAGCTTGAGCTTGACGTCCTCGGCCAGCATCGACGGAGTCTTGCCCACCGCGGGCATGTCGGTGATCAGCGGCGTGGTGATGCGCCCGTCGGGGCGGACCTGGACGTTGGCGCCCAGCTCGGGGTTGCGCCAGACGAACACGGTCAATTCGTCGAGCGGGCCGATCACATATTCCTCGCCCGGGCCTTCCTGCGTCGCGACGAATGCGGCGGGGGGAAGCTGGGGTCCGGCGGACGCGCCCGCGCACCCGCCCAGCGCCAGACTGGCCAGCGCAACCGCGGCAGCGAACTGAGGCAGATTCATCGACAAGGTCCTCGTCAGGCGCACGCCGGCGCCCCCGCGAACCCCTTGCGGGGTCCGCCAGCCACCGTTTCAACCTCTTGATATGCCCAGAAGTGGTGAAGATACCGTTAGCCTTGTTGGCTGTCTGGATCGGCGACGGCGAGAGGTTATTCCCCCGTCAGATCAGCATTTCTCGTGCCGGCCCCTGTCCCAGGAACTGCGCCGGGCTGGCCGTCGCGCCGTAGGCCCCAGCACAGAACACCGCGACCAGATCGCCGACTTCGGCGCGCGGGAAGCCGGCCTTGTCGGCCAGACGGTCGAGTGGGGTGCACAGGCATCCGACGACGCTGGCCTCTTCTTCGACCGGCGCGCCGAACCGGCTGGCGATGGCGACGGGATAGTTGCGGCGGACCACCGTGCCGAAGTTCCCGCTGGCGGCGAGCTGGTGGTGCAGCCCGCCGTCGGTGACGAGAAACACCTCGCCGTGGCTTTGCTTGCGGTCGACGATCCGGGTCAGATAGACCCCGGCCGGCCCGACCAGCCAGCGACCCAGTTCGATGCAGAAATCAGTGTCCACGAGGACTTGCGGCAGCGACGAAAATTCATCCTCCAGCGCCGCCCCGATGCTCTCGACATCGAGATCGGTATCGCCCGGGAAGTAGGGAATGCCGAACCCCCCGCCCAGATTGCAGGCTGGCAGCGGGGCGCCCACTTGCTCAGCCAACCGCGCAGCCAAGGCCAGGGCCTGCGCCTGGGTCTCGATGATCGCGGCGGCGTCGAGCGCCTGACTGCCCGCAAAGATGTGCAAGCCCCGCCACTCCGCGCCTGAAGCAAGCACGGTCCGGATCACTTCCGGCACTTTCTCCGCGTCAACCCCGAACGGTTTGGCGCCGCCGCCCATCTTCATGCCCGACCCTTTCAGGTCGAAGTCCGGGTTGACCCGCGCCGCCAGCCGCGGCGGCTCGCCGAGGCGCTCGCCGATCGCCAGCGCGCGATGCGTCTCGGCGAGCGATTCGAGGTTGATGGTGATCCCGGCCGTGATCGCCGCCGCGAGCTCCGCGTCGCGTTTGCCCGGCCCCGCGAAACTGACTCTCGCCGGGTCGATCCCGGCCGCCGCGACGATCGCCAACTCGCCCGCCGAGGCGATGTCGAAGCCATCGACTTGACCTGACATGAATTCGAGAAGTGAGCCGTAGGGATTTGCTTTGACCGCATAATGGATCGCCAACCGTCCGGGCATCGCGCGTCGCAACCGGGCCACCCGCTCCCCCACCAACGTACGCGAATAGACGAACAGCGGGGTGTCGCCGGCCTCGGCGACCAACGATCCGGCGGTGCGTCCGTCGATCGCCAGCTCGCCGTCGATCGCCGCGAAGCCGTCGGGAATCGGGCCAAGCGGCCTCATGCCGCCCGGTCCCGCGACAGTTCCTGCGAAAGCGCCGCGCGATCGACCTTGCCGTTGGGATTCAGCGGCATCGCCTCGCGCCAGTGGATCGCCTGGGGAACCATGAAATTGGGCAAGGCAGCGGTGAGCGCCCGGGGCAAGCTTTCCCGGTCCGCGCCCGGCGCGGCGCGCGCGACGAGGTGGATCGCCTGACCCAGCCGGGCATCGGGCAAACCCAGCGCCACCGCCTCTACGACCAGCCCGGTGGCCAGCGCCGCGTCCTCGACTTCCTGCGGGCTGACCCGGTTGCCCGAAGTCTTGATCATCGCATCGCGCCGCCCCGCGAAATGGAGTAATCCGTCGCCATCGCGCAGCACCCGATCGCCCGACCACACCGCGATCCCCCCATGGCGCGACCACGCCGGTGCGGGGCGGAAGCGTTCGGCGGTGCGTTCGGTGTCTTGCCAATACCCTTGCGCGACCAGCGGCCCGGCGTGAACCAGTTCGCCTTCCTCGCCGGCGATGGTTTCGCTTCCGTCGTCGGCCACCACCATCACTTCCGCCAAAGGGATCGCGGTGCCGATCGAAGTCGGGTGCGCGTCGATCAGCGCCGGATCGAGGTAAGTCGAGCGGAATGCCTCGGTCAGCCCATACATCGCGTAGAGATCGGCTTGGGGAAAGCGCGCGCGCAGCTTGCGGACGAGATCGACGGTCAGCGCGCCGCCGGTGTTGGTCAGCCGCCGCAGCGTCGCTCCTGCATCGCCCCAATCCTGCTCGAGCAGCTGGACCCACAACGGCGGGATCGCGGCCAGCGTCGTCAGCGCCTCGCGGGCGACCGTCTTCACCACGTCGCGCGGGGTCAGGTAATCGAGCGGTGCTATCGAAGCACCTGCATACCACCCTCCAAGTAGCTGATTTTGGCCGTAATCGAAACTCAGCGGCATGACTCCGAGAAGCCGATCGTGCGGCGCCAGCTTGAGATAAGTGGCCACGCTGACCGCGCCGAACCACAAGTTGGCGTGGTTCAACATCACCCCCTTGGGTTTGCCGGTTGATCCGCTGGTATAGAGAATCTGCGCTAGCTGCGCCGGATCGTGGCGCGATGGATCGCCCAGCGGCGACGCGTCCTCCACCCCCGCCCAGGCGTCGCGTTCGTCGATCATCTCGGCTCCGGCGCGATCGCCCGGCTCGAGCGTCGCCAGCCGCGCGGCATTGGCGATCAGCAACATCGCCCCGCTGTCCGCAAGGATATGCGCCACTTGCGCGCGCTTGAGCAGCGGGTTTATCGGCACATAGACCAGTCCGGCCCGCGCCGCGGCAAGCGGCATCAGGCAGGCCAGCTCGGTCTTCGGCAGCCAGCAGGCCACACGCGCGCCGGGTTCACGGACGACCGTGCCTAACCAGCCCGCTAGCTTCGCGACACCCGCTCTTAAGGCCTCATAGCTTAAAGGCCCCGAACGCAGCAGCAGCGCGGGCGCATCGGCCGCTCCGCGAAGCACCAGACGATCGAGTGGCAGCGCGGGCGGAACGGCTTCGATGATCAGGCTGCCCGGTAAGGAAGGACGATGACGAGGCGCGGCTAATGGCAAGCGTCCAATATCTAGCTAATCCCGCCGGGGCGCAAGCGGCGTGGACCAAGGCGCTCGGCCGCGAGAACCAGCACGCGCCGTTCGATCGGCTGGCGTGGTGGAGCGCGTTGAACGACCTGTGCCTGCCGGACGAGAAGCCGCTGCTGGCGCTGGCGAGCGACGGCGAGGCGCGTTGTGCGCTGGCGCTGATGCACCGGCCCGGCAGCGGGCATCTGCGCAGCCTCGGCAACTGGTACAGCTTCTGGGCGCGCCCGGTGTTCGCCGCTGGTGGCGAAGCCTTGCTCCCTGCCCTCACCCGCGATCTGGCGCGCAAGGCCCGGCGGATCACCCTTCAACCGCTCGCCCAGGCGGACGCCGAGCCCACCGCCGCCGCCTTCGCCGCCGCGGGCTGGAACGTCCGCGCCGAGCAGGCCGACGTCAACCACCGGGTCGAACTCGCCGGGCGCAGTTTCGCCGAATACTGGGCCGCTCGCCCCGGGCGTCTGCGCGAAACCGTTCGCCGCAAGGGCGCCAAAGGCCTGGCCGAATTGCACATCGTCGACCGCTTCGATCAAGCCGAGTGGGCCGATTACGAGGCGGTTTACGCGCAAAGCTGGAAGCCCGAGGAGGGTAGCCCCGCGTTTCTCCGCCGCTTTGCCGAGGAAGAAGGCGCGGCAGGCACGTTGCGGTTGGGGGTGGCGCGGATCGACGGCCGCCCCGTCGCCGCTCAACTGTGGACCGTCGATAACGGCACCGCCTACATACACAAGCTCGCCCACGTCGAAGACGCCAAGGCCCACTCCCCCGGCACCCTGCTCAGCCACGCACTGTTCGCCCACGTCATCGACCGCGACGGGGTCCGTACGATCGACTTCGGCAGCGGCGACGATGGCTACAAGCGCGACTGGATGGAGCGCGCGCGCGCGATGCTCCGCCTCGACATGCATCGCCCGCTGGACCCGCGAAGCTGGCCATACCTGCTCCGCGACCGCCTGCGCGGCCCGGGCTTCCCCCTTGCCGCTCTGCGGCACGGCGTTTAGAGCGCGCCGCGAACAGGGACGGGAGAACCCCTTGCGCCAAAATACCGCTCATCGGACCCACGGCGATACCGACGCCGTGCTCCGCTCGATCCTGCGCGACGTGCTCGGCTTGCAGGCGGCCCAGGTCGCGGCGTTCGCTGCGGATACCGGACTGTTCGGCGCCCTGCCCGAACTCGACTCCATGGCAGTGGCCGGCCTTCTGACCGAAATGGAAGATCGCCTCGACATCGTCATCGACGATGATGAAGTCGATGGCGAACTGCTCGAGACTTTCGGCAATCTCCTGGCCTTCGCGAAAGCCAAGCGGGCCAAATGACGAAAGCCGCGTGAGGATCGTCGCCTGGCCCTGCGCGGCGCCGGGCGGGAGCGGCGAGGAGTTCGCGCTTGTCACGGGTCCGACGGATGCCGCGGCGCGGATCCTGATCGTCCCGGCTTTGTTCGAGGAATTCAATCGCACCAGGCGGATGCTGGTCGAGACGATGCGCACGCTGGCAGGCGCGAGGATCGCCAGCGTGCTGCTCGATCTGCCAGGGTGCAATGAGAGCCTTGCCGCGCTGGACGCCCAGAACATCGGCACCTGGCGCGATGCCACCGCAGCCGCCGCCGCGCACTTTGGCGCGACCCATGCGCTGAGCCTGCGCGGAGGTGCGTTGGTCGCCCCCGGCACGCTGCCCGGCTGGCGCTTCGAACCGATCGACGGCCCCCAGGTTCTGCGCCCGATGTTGCGCGCACGAACCGTGAGCGCGCGCGAGGAAGGGCTGGCGGAGACCATGGAGGGGCTGCTCGAAGGCGGGCGCGAAGCCGGGATCGAGCTCGCCGGATACCGGCTGGGCGCGGCGATGATCGGCGATCTCGAAATCGCCTTGCTTTCCCCGAGTTGGCCCCACGTCATCCTCACGCTGGACGACCTGGGCGGCAGCGCGTTGTGGCTGCGCAGCGAACCGGGCGAGGATGCGGACTTGTCGGCTGCGCTCGCCGCGCGGATCGTCGCGGACCTCGCGCGATGAGGCGGATTGTGGAATTCGCCTGCGGCGATGACGTGCTGTTCGGCACGCTCGATGCCGCGCCCGGTCCGTTCGGGCTGCTGATCGTCAGCGGCGGCAACGAGATCCGCGCCGGGTCCTGGGCGGGTCAAGCCCAGCTTGCCGCGCAAGTCGCCGCGGCGGGCCACCCGGTGTTTCGCTACGACCGCCGCGGCGTCGGCGACAGTGCGGGAGTGAATCGGGACTTCCGCGAAACCCGCGACGATATCGCCGCGGCCATCGCCGCGTTCCGCACGGCCGCGCCGGGGCTGCGCAAGATCGCCGGTTTCGGCAATTGCGACGCGGCCGGCGCGCTGATGCTGTTCGCCGCCAGCCTGCAAATCGACGCGCTGGTCCTTGCCAATCCGTGGACGGTCGAAGGCGAGGATCGCGCGGCTCAGGCTCCTGCCGCACTGCGCCGCCGCTACGCCGCCAAGTTCGCCGATCCGGCGGCGTGGAAACGGCTTCTGGGCGGTGCGATCGATCTGCGCAAGCTGGCCACCGGCCTGCGCCAAGCCGCCGCCACCGCGCCCAAATCGGCGCTGGCCGAACAGATGCGCGAGGGGCTGGCGCAGTTCGGCGGCCCGGTGGACATTCTCCTCGCCGAGCGCGACCGCACCGCGCAACTGTTCACGGCGGCGTGGGGGGACGACGGACGCATTGCCCGCCTCGCCAGCGCCTCGCACAGCTTCGCGGATCAGGCCGCGCGCGCATGGTTGCTGAAGCGCGTGCTCGACGCACTCGGCTGAACGACTACTCCGCCGCCTGCACCATTCGCTGGGCCGCGAACTCGCGCTCGGCAACGAAGCGTTCGGCGTCGAGCGCGGCCATGCAGCCGGTGCCCGCCGCGGTCACCGCCTGGCGGTAGACCGGGTCCATCACGTCGCCACAGGCGAACACGCCGGGGATCGCGGTCTTGGGCGTGCCCGGCTCGACCAGCAGATAGCCCGAGGCGTCCATCGCGAGCTTGCCGTTGAACAACTCGGTCGCGGGAGCATGACCGATCGCGACGAACGCGCCGTCGGCGGCGAAAGTGCTCGCCGCGCCGGTGACGGTGTCGGTCAAGGCCAGCCCGGTCAGCCCACCCGCCAAGGGATCGCCGAGGAAGCGATCGACTTTCTGGTTCCACAGCACGCGGACGTTGGGGTGCGCGAACAGCCTGTCCTGAAGGATGCGTTCGGCGCGCAAACTGTCGCGGCGGTGGATCAGGGTGACCTCGGGCGAATGGTTGGTCAGGTACAGCGCTTCCTCGACAGCGGTGTTGCCGCCGCCGATCACCGCGACCTTTTTGCCGCGATAGAAGAACCCGTCGCAGGTCGCGCAAGCCGAAACGCCCTTGCCCGCCAGCTCGACCTCGCCCGGCACGCCCAGCCATTTGGCCTGCGCGCCCGTGGCGATGACCAGGGTCTCGCTCTCGTAGACGTCGCCGCTGTCGCCGATCGCGCGGAACGGAGGGCCGTTGAGGTCGATCGAGACGATCGTGTCCCAAAGCATCCGCGTGCCGACATGCTCGGCCTGCGCCTGCATCTGTTCCATCAGCCACGGGCCCTGGATCACGTCCTTGAAGCCGGGATAATTCTCGACGTCGGTAGTGATCGTGAGCTGCCCGCCAGGCTGGAGGCCCTGGACGACAATCGGCTGAAACCCAGCGCGCGCGCCATAGATCGCGGCGGAAAGCCCCGCCGGTCCCGATCCGACGATCAGCATGCGCGTGGTATGAGTGGTCATGGTTCCCCGCCAAGTTCTTGAGGCAGGGGGCGAGATAAGCGCGCCATGGCGGAATTGCGAATCGCGACCGCGCATTTTCCCCAGACGGGGTCGGCTAAACCAACAGATTCGCCTGGATCGCCGCGACCTGCGCCGGACCCACGCCGAGCACTTCCTCGAGGTAGCCGTCATATGTACCGTGCCGCTCGCGGATCGCATCGAGCCCGGCGGAGATGTATTCGGGCGCGACCGACATCAGCGCCAGGACCGCTTCGTCGTCCATCCGCGGGCCATAGCGCGCGCGCACCGTCTCCGCCCCCAGCGCCATCCGCTCGCTCAGATTGGTGGCGACGTTGGTCAGCAGGTAGTCGGCCATCGCGTCGTCGGGATGCACGCCCAGCGCGTGATGGGTGAGCCATGCGGCAAGGCCGGTGCGGTCCTTGCCCGCGACGCAGTGGAGCAGGATCGGCTTCCGTCCCTCGGCCAACGCGGCGAAATAGAGCCTCATCGAGGCGACCAGTACCGGTCGCCACGGCATCCCCCGGTTGAGGTTGACCATCGCCGCGCGCGATTCGCCGCCCGTGCGGACGCCCTCTCCCGCCGCCTCGTGCGCCGCCGCGCCCGCCAGCCCGGCGGTCTCGCCCGGCGCGAACAGCACCTCGGTGGTGAATTCGGGGTGGCGCAAACACGGGAAGGCGCTGCGCTCGCTGTCGCCGCGCAAATCGATCACCGCGTCGAGGCCGAGTGCGGCGACCTTCGCCAGGTCGGCGGGCGTTGCCTGATGGTGGTGTCCCGAGCGCCACAGCACCCCTCGACTGACGCTTGCGCCGTCGGCGGCGGCGTAACCGCCATAGTCGCGGAAGTTGCGGATGCCTTCGAGCGGTAGAATGCGGTCCTGATCCATCGTCTGCGCCGTAGTCGCACCCCGGCGGCTGGACAATGGCCCGCTGGAGCAGCAGTAAATGAGCAACCGGGAGAGAAAATTCGATGGATACCCGCCACCTGGTCGATCCCGAAGTCTGGCCCATCGTCGAGGCCCTGCCGTTCCGCGAATTCGACCGCGCGACGCTCGATCAGGCACGCGCGGAGTCGGCGGGAAGGTTCGTCGATCTCGGCGCGCCGCCGCTCGCGGCGACGATTCGCGGGGCGCGTCGCGCCGATGGCAGCGAGATCGAGCTCTACTGCTTCGATCCGAACCCCGGCACGCAGAAACGCGCGGCGCTCTTTCACATCCACGGTGGGGGCATGGTCCTGGGCACCGCCAAGGATATGCAGTTCGGCCCCTCGGCGATGGCGGCCGCCCTGCAAATTCCGGTGGTCTCGGTCGAATATCGGCTCGCGCCCGAAACGCCGTTTCCCGGCCCGCAGCAGGATTGCCTCGACGGACTAGCGTGGATGGCCTCAGCGGCGGAGGGGCTGGGCATCGATCCCGCGCGGATTGCGATCATCGGCGAGAGCGCAGGCGGCGGGCTGGCCGCCGCGACCGCGCTGATGGCCCGCGACACAGACGGGCCCAAACTCGCGGCGCAAGTGCTGGTTTACCCGATGCTCGATCACCGGACTGGTGGCGCTGCGTGCCGCTGGAACAACCGTTCGACCGGCGAATGGGTCTGGACCCGGCATTCCAACCGGTTCGGCTGGGAGGCGCTGCGTGGCGATTATGCCGCCGAAGACGCGCGCAAAGGCTGGTTCTCGCCCGCGCTTGCCGACAACTTGGCCGGGTTGCCGCCCACGCTGTTGCTGACGGGGAGCCTCGATCTATTCTTCGACGAGGACCTCGATTACGCGCGGCGGCTGGTCGATGCGGGGGTGCCGGTGGAATTGCACAGCTACCCCGGCGCAATCCACGCTTTCAACATGGTGGCCGAGGCTGCGATCAGCCAGGCCTTCAATCGCGATCTGGTGAGCGGAATCGCGCGTCTGCTGAAGCTGGAAGGCTAGCTCGCGGGCATCGCCCGGCGCAGGAATTCGATCACTGCGGCGTTGAACTCGTCGTTGCGATCACCCGCCACCATGTGCCCGGCGCCGCGGATGTCTGCGACTTCGAGCGCGGGGATGCGGCGGCGCAGGTCGGCCACGCCATCTTCGTCGACAATGTCGCTCTTCATTCCACGCACCAGCAGCGTGGGAATGCGGTCGGTCCAGTCGGCGGCGTCCATGATGCCCAGCAGGCGGCGCGGATCGCCGCGCATATCGTTCATCATCCACGGGTCCCAATGCCAGCGATAGCGCCCGTCATCCCCCAAACGCAGGTTCTTGTGCAGACCCGAGAGGTCTTTGGGCCGCGGGCGCTCGGGATAATAGGCGCTGATGGCGTCGGCCGCTTCTTCGAGCGTGGCGAATCCGTTCGGGCTGGCGGCCATGAAGCCGCGCACCTTGTCCGCCCCCGCGAGATTCATCTTGGGCACGATGTCGACCAGCACGATCGCCGAGGCCTGGAGCCCCAGCGTCGCGGCGACCAGCGCCGTGACCCCACCCATCGAGGCCCCGACCAACGCAAACGGCCGCGATCCGAGGGCGGCGACATGAGCGAGGTCGTCGGCGCGCGCCTCCATCGTGTATTCGCCGTCGCGCGACCAGTCGCTGTCGCCGTGGCCGCGCAGATCGTAGTTGATCGCGAAATAGCCCGCCTCGGCAAGTTGGAGCTCGCATTTGTCCCACGAATGGCGGGTCTGACCGCCGCCATGGCCGAGGATGACGGTGGGAGCGCCAGGCGGACCGGCGACGTCGGCCGCGAGGGTCAGCCCGTCGGCGATGGGAATGCGGATGGTCTGCCGTCGGCCGGTGCTCATCGCCCGGTATTGGCGGAAGCCACCGGGCAATTCAATCGCGCGATTAAATCCGCGGAAAATGCGGCCATCGCCGCTTCCCTTGCCGCGTGCGCCACCATGCCATAGGGGGCGCCGCGAACGAAACTGCGGAATTTCGCCCATGTCCGAAATCAAGAAGGTCGTCCTCGCCTATTCCGGCGGCCTCGACACCAGCGTCATCCTCAAGTGGCTGCAGGTCACCTACGGCTGCGAGGTGGTGACCTTTACCGCCGATCTCGGCCAGGAAGGCGAGCTTGAACCGGCCCGGGCCAAGGCGGTGCTGATGGGGGTCAAGCCCGAACATATCTATATCAATGACTTGCGCGAAGAATTCGTCCGTGATTTCGTATTCCCGATGATGCGGGCCAACGCGCGTTACGAAGGCGACTATCTGCTCGGCACCAGCATCGCGCGGCCGCTGATCGCCAAGCGGCTGGTCGAGATCGCACGCGAAACCGGAGCCGACGCGGTCGCCCACGGCGCCACCGGAAAGGGCAACGATCAGGTCCGGTTCGAGCTGGGCGTCGCCGCGCTTGCCCCCGACATCAAGGTGATCGCGCCGTGGCGCGAATGGGACCTGACCAGTCGCACCGCCTTGATCGCCTGGGCAGAGGCGCACCAGATCCCGGTGCCCAAGGACAAGCGCGGCGAATCGCCGTTCTCGACCGACGCCAACCTGCTTCACACCTCGTCCGAGGGCAAAGTGCTCGAGGACCCGTGGGACGAGGTGCCCGACTACGTCTATTCGCGCACGGTCAACCCCGAGGACGCGCCGGATACGCCCGAATACATCACGATCGATTTCGCGCGCGGCGATGGGGTAGCTCTCAATGGCGCGACATTGTCGCCCGCTGCGTTGCTCAGCGCACTAAATGACCTGGGCCGCAAGCACGGAATCGGGCGGCTCGATCTGGTCGAGAACCGCTTCGTGGGCATGAAATCGCGCGGAATGTACGAGACGCCCGGCGGAGAGATTTATGCGCGCGCCCACCGCGGCATAGAGCAGATCACGCTCGATCGTGGCGCAGCGCATCTTAAGGACGAGCTGATGCCGAAGTACGCTGAGCTCATCTACAACGGCTTCTGGTTCGCGCCCGAGCGCGAGATGCTGCAGGCGGCGATCGACCACAGCCAGGCCAAGGTCACCGGCACGGTGCGGCTCAAGCTCTACAAGGGGCTGGCGCAGGTGGTCGGGCGCAACAGCCCCGACAGCCTCTATTCGGAGCGCCACGTCACCTTCGAGGATGATGCCGGGACCTACGACCAGAAGGATGCGGCCGGGTTCATCCGCCTGAACGCGCTCCGCTTGCGCCTCTTGGCCCAGAGAGATCGGTAATCGATCCGTCACACTTATCCACCGCTCCGGTTGGGCCTGTGGATAACAGGGATAAATAGTGCTTGCGCGACTCGGATTCGAGGCGCAGCATTCATGGGTCGGAAGCAAGAAAACCACTGCGGATCGGGGCGCAAGCTCTTGAAAAGCAGACAGGATTTTTGCAACCGGTGCGACTTTAGCGAACGCTGCGACACCGCGCCGGAAGGTCCTCGGACCGAATGGAAACGGAGTAACGCGCGGGAGCGAAAAGTCGGCAGGGTAGTCGCCGGTGCTGGTGGACGCAGACGACGAAGAACGGCTTCGGCTCGACTTCGGACCGCGGCGAAAGCGAGCGCCAACAGTGTCGGCAGACGCAGACGACGGGAAAGGGCTTCGGCTTGATCCCGGACCGCGGCGAAAGCAGGCAATGCCTGTGCGACTGTCCGGATCTTTCCTCCGGGAACCGCGCGATGCTTCGGCATCGCGCCCCGGGGGAAATGATCCTACGCCCGCGATGGCGCTACGAACGATGATTGCCGGTCCTTCTGGACCGCCGGAAAGGTTGCGACGGATAGTCGCCGGAACGCGCCAGCGGACCGGGGGCGGCCTAGGTGGCGCGGCGAGCGATCGCCGGAGAACATCGAAAGCGATCCGTCACCTCCCACCCGGGAACGGCAGTCGCCAAATCGGATGTGCGCCGTGTGAGCGAGAGTGGGGCTCGGGAGCGATTCCGGGCCTCATTTGCGCGTACGATATCCGGAGCGACGCTGCACGGCAGCTAGGCGCCCTCACACTCCGATACAAAAAACGACATCTTGCGACTCGTCCCGCGCCGAGAGCACCCTAGTCTGCCGGTCATGAACGACGGGAGCATCGCGATGCGACACCGGCTGACGCTGCTCGGCGTGACCGCCGCAGCCCTCCTCGCCGGATCGATCTTGGGCATTCCCGGTACCCCAGCGCCCGCGCGTGCCGAGGCCCTTGCGCCGAACCCGGCGATGCGCACCCTCGCCTATGGGCCCGATCCGCTTCAGCAGCTCGATTTCTATCCGCCCCAGGACCCCAAAGCCAGCCGCGCCCCGCTGGTGGTGTTCGTCCACGGCGGGGGCTGGAAGCGCGGCAGCCGGACGATGGACCGCGGCTCGTTGAAGCAGCGCCACCTGACCGCGCAAGGCTATGCCTTCGCCTCGCTGGACTACCGTCTGGTCCCGGCCGCGCGGGTCGAGGATCAGGCCGCCGACATCGCCACAGCGCTGCGCGTCCTGATTGACCGTGCCGCCGCGCTGGGGATCGATCCGAAGCGCATTGTCCTGATGGGTCACAGCGCCGGAGCGCACCTGGTCGCGCTGGTCGGCACCGATGCCTCCTACCTCAAGGGAGCGGGCCTATCACCGCGGGACCTTGCCGGGATCGTTCCGATCGACGGCGCCGCCTACGACGTCCCCGCTCAAATGAGCGACGGGCCGCGGATCATGCAGCAGACCTATCGCCAGGCGTTCGGCACCGATCCCGCCCGCCAGCGGGCGCTATCGCCCACGCTTCAGGCGGCGGCCCCCAATGCGCCTCGGTTCCTGCTGCTCCACGTGATGCGCCCGGATGGCGCGCGACAGGGAGAAGCTTTGGAGAAGGCGCTGCGGGCGGGCGGGACGAACGTCGCGCGCGAGGGGTTTGCCGGTACGGGCTTGGCCGGGCACATGGAGATCAACCGTCGCCTCGGCGATCCCGGATATGCGCCGACGGTCGCGCTCGACGGGTTCTTGCGCACGGCATTCGCGCGCTAAAGCGCTTTGGGTTCACCGTTCTCCAGCCGATGGCTGCAGCCGAGCGTTGCCCCGTCATCCTTCGCGTCGAGCGCGGCAACCGTCCGCCAGCCGATTGCCCGGAGTCGCGCCGCAGCCTCGCGATCGTGGTCCAGCGGGAGGAACAGCGCGTTGCGTGCTGCTTCTCCTGCAACAACCCCGACGAGACCGTCTGGATAGAGCGAGAACCCAGTCGCGACCTCACCCTCGCCATCCTCGCGGCCGATGCGATAGGTGCCGCCGCGCCCGAGCGAGCCGCGCACGCCCTCGGCGAACAGCGTAAAGCCGACCCAGCTCTGGTATTCGAAGCCGTGGCGTTCGGTCGGATCGAGCGTGACCCGCGCCGCGCCGTCCAGCCTTGCGGCAATCTCGCGCAGGCCCGCGATGCGGCTGGCCAGCGCGCCGCCGGCGTCGATCGCGGCGAGCTTGTCGATGGCGGAAGCGAACGGCCCCGCCGCATAGAGCAACGGAAGATAGGCCTCGCCGCCGGCCGCGACGAGCGCTCCGGCGTCCTTGGCGTCGAGCTGGCGGCGTACGGCTGCGACGCTGCTTGGCGCCAGCCGCATCGCTTCAACGGCCAGCGTATCGACCAGATCGGGAAGCGTGAAATCGATCGAGATGCCGGTTGCGCCCGCCGCGGCCAGCGCCTCAATCGCCAGTCCGGCCACTTCGGCGGCGGCTGCAACGGTATCGCGACCGATCAGCTCCGCCCCGACCTGGAGCCGTTCACGCGCGGGATCCAGCCCATCACCGCGGATCGTCACCACGGGACCAGCGTAGCACAGCCGCAGCGGCCGCGGCGCATTCGCCAGCCGGGTCTCGGCGATCCGTCCGACCTGCGGGGTGATGTCGCTGCGCAGCGCCAGCGTGCGCAGGCTAGCGGGATCGACGAAGCGGAACATCCGCCGCGTGCTGATCCCGCTCATGCGCCCGGCCAGGCTCCGCTCGAACTCGATCAGCGGCGGGCTGACCCGGTCGTAGCCATGGCCATCCATCGCCGCCAGCATCGCCCGCATGACTTGCTGCCCGGTCGCGGCCTCGCCGGGCAACCGGTCTTCGAGCCCCTCGGGCAGCAGATCGGGATCGCTCTCGTCCATGGCCGCCGCCCCTGCCGCAACGCGCCCTAGAACGCCAGAGCCTTGACCGTCTTCACCCCTGGCAACTTGCACGCCGCGTCGAGCACGGTCTCGGGGATCGCCTGATCGACCGAAAGCAGCAGGATCGCCTCGCCCCCAGCCTCGCGGCGGCCGAGGTTGAAGGTGCCGATATTGATGCCGCTTTCGCCGAGCAGCGTTCCGATCCGGCCGATGAAGCCCGGAGCGTCCTCATTGACGATGTACAGCATGTGCCCCTCGAGTTCGGCTTCGATCCCGATTCCGAAAATCTCCACCAGACGAGGCTGAGTGTTGCCGAACAGCGTGCCAGCGACCGAACGCGTGCCTTGGCTCGTCTCCACCGAGACCCGGACCAGCGTGTGGTACACCCCCTCGCGGTCGTGGCGCACCTCGCGAACGTCGAGTCCGCGCTCCTTGGCGAGATACGGCGCGTTGACCATGTTCACCGTGTCCGAATAGCGCCGCATCAGGCCGGCCAGGACGGCTCCGGTGATCGGCTTGGGATTGAGCTGCGCGGCGGCGCCCTCGACCTCGATCGAGATCTTGTCGAGGTTGCCGTGGGCGAGCTGGCCGACCAGGCTGCCCAGGTTCTCGGCCAGCGCCATGTAAGGGCGCAGCTTGGGCGCTTCCTCCGCGCTCAGGCTTGGCATGTTGAGCGCGTTGGTGACCCCGCCATGGACGAGGTAATCGGACAACTGCTCGGCCACCTGGATCGCGACGTTGACCTGCGCCTCGTCGGTCGAGGCGCCGAGGTGCGGGGTCGAGATGAAGTTCGGCGTGCCAAACAGCGGCGAGTCCTTGGCCGGTTCCTTGGCGAACACGTCGAGCGCCGCGCCCGCGACATGGCCCGAATCGAGCGCGTCCTTGAGCGCTTCCTCATCGATCAGGCCGCCGCGCGCACAGTTGATGATCCGCACACCCTTCCGGGTTTTGGCGAGGTTCTCGCGGCTGAGGATGTTGCGGGTCTGGTCGGTCAGCGGGGTGTGCAGCGTGATGAAGTCCGCCTTGGCCAGCAGCGTATCGAGATCGGCCTTTTCGACGCCCATCTCCACCGCGCGCTCAGGCGTGAGGAAGGGATCGAACGCCACGACCTTCATCTTGAGGCCGAGCGCCCGGCTGGCGACGATGCTGCCGATGTTGCCCGCGCCGATCAGGCCCAGCGTCTTGCCGGTGACCTCGACGCCCATGAAGCGGTTCTTCTCCCACTTGCCCGCCTGCGTGCTCGCGTCAGCTTCAGGCAGCTGGCGAGCGAGCGCGAACATCAGCGCGATGGCGTGCTCTGCGGTGGTGATCGAATTGCCGAACGGGGTGTTCATCACCACGATCCCCTTCACCGAGGCGGCGGGGATATCGATGTTGTCGACTCCGATTCCCGCTCGACCGACAACCTTCAGGTTGGTCGCCTTGGCGATCAGCTCCTTGGTCAGCTTGGTGGTCGAACGGATCGCCAGGCCATCGTACTGGCCGATGATTTCCCCGAGTTGTTCGGGGGTCTGTCCAGTGATCACATCGACGTCGCAGCCGCGCTCGCGGAAGATCTGCTCGGCCTTGGGGTCCATCTGGTCGGAAATGAGTACGCGGGGTTTGGTGGTGGTCATGATGTTGTCCAATCGACAAAACCAACCGTCATGCCGAACTTGTTTCAGCATTCTTCGCGAGATCGCGAGCGATGGTCGGTTGGGAGAGCTGGACCCTGAAGCAAGTTCAGGGTGACGGGGTTCGGGTCAGTCCGATTTCAGCGAAGCATAAGCCCAGTCGAGCCATGGCCCGAGCGCCTCGAGGTCGGCGGTATCGACGGTCGCGCCGCACCAGATGCGCAGGCCCGGAGGGGCGTCGCGGTAGCCGGCGATGTCGAAGGCGGCGCCCTCGCCTTCGAGCAGCGCGGCGAACTTCTTGATGAAGTCTTCGTCCGCGCCCGCGACGGTCAAACACACCGAAGTCTTCGATCGGCTCGCTGGATCCGCGGCGAGATGGCCGAGCCAATCGCACCCGGCCACGATCGCGTCGAGCGCAGCTGCATTCGCATCCGAGCGCGCCTTGAGGCCCTGCAACCCGCCCAGGCCCTTGGCCCACTCAAGCGCGAAAATCGCGTCCTCGACCGCCAACATCGACGGGGTGTTGATGGTTTCGCCCTTGAACACGCCCTCGGTGAGCTTGCCCTTCGAGACGAGCCGGAAGACCTTAGGCAACGGCCAAGCCGGAATATAAGTTTCCAGCCGATCGACCGCGCGCCGGCCGAGGATCAGCACCCCATGCGCGCCCTCGCCGCCCAGTACCTTCTGCCACGAAAAGGTCGCGACATCGATCTTTGCCCAATCGATGTCATAGGCGAACACCGCGCTGGTCGCGTCGGCGAAGCTCAACCCCTCACGGTCCGCAGGAATCCAGTCGGCGTTCGGAACGCGTACGCCGCTAGTGGTGCCGTTCCAGGTGAACAACACGTCGTTCGACCAGTCGACCTGCGCCAGATCGGGCAACTGGCCATAGTCGGCGCGGATCACCGTGGGGTCGATTTTGAGCTGCTTGGCGGCGTCGGTCACCCAGCCCTCGCCGAAACTTTCCCAGGCGAGCGTGGTGACCGGGCGCGCGCCCAGCATCGTCCACATCGCCATCTCGAACGCACCGGTATCGGAACCCGGGACTATGCCGATCCGATGGGTGTCGGGCAATCGTAACACCTCGCGCATCAGGTCGATGCAATATTGCAGGCGCGTCTTGCCGATTTTGGCGCGGTGCGAGCGACCGAGCGATTGGGTCGCAAGTTTCTCGGGGGACCACGTGGGCGGCTTAGCGCAGGGACCCGAAGAGAAGAACGGACGCGCCGGAAGGCGCGCCGGTTTAGGTGCAGTCATGTAGTCTCTCCTTGCAGAGAGCACGCGCGGCGTTGGGACCGCGTGGCCCGTCGGCGGCCCTAGTGCTGCGCCGCACCAAGTCAAGCAGGATCGATCGGAAGGTGCGTCAGCCGAGTTGGGCGAGGTAGCGGATCAAGTCTTCTCCTTGATCTCCGATCGGGGGCATCGAAGCGAGGTAGTCGCGCATATTGCGTTCACCCAGCTCGGTCAGCCGAACGAACTTTCGGCGCCGGTCTATCTTGTCGGCGGTGCGCTCGACGAGCCCAAGACGTATGAGCAAATCGATATAACGCAACGCGGTCGCCTCTGGCACGTGCGAGGAGAGGCAGGCCGATTTGATCGAGCGCGGCTCATTAGCCTGGGCCGCGAAAGCGAGGTCGAGGAGTATGTCCCAACCGGGTTCCCCGAACAGCTCCGGCGGGAGGAAGTTTGCCCGCCGGGCCCGTTCATGATGCAGGCTGCGCGCCAAAGCACCCCACTGGCGGCGCTCCGAGGTAAGCTGGGGAGCATCGGCTCGAGCGGCGGCCGGGTCGGTTAGCGCGAGCATGGCCCTCGCCAAGGTCCGCAGACTGAGCAGCATTCCAGGCGGATCGTCGGCCCGCACCCGCGACCGGTCGTTCACCGGCTTTTCGCCACCGAAACGGGTCATGGCGATGGTGAAACCATGAGCCGACTTCTTGCCCCCCGACAGCATCCCTCCCCGTTAAAGTCGCGCAGGCTCCAAGCGTTCCCGAGGCGAGGACTTTTGTCCTCATCTCGGCACAACTCATGAATATCGTATTACGCGGACAGGGCTGACTGATATCTGGGGGGAATCGTCGCTGCCCTCAAAGCAGAGCCTTATCGCCTCGGCGCTGTGCCTTGCGTTGAGCTTCGTCAGGGCATTGGTGCGGTGGATTTCAACAGTTCGTGGGCTGATATCCAGCTCCCGCCCGATTTCCTTGTTGGTCAAACCGAGCGTCATGCGCTCCACGACCTCGCGCTCGCGGCCCGAAAGCCTGGCGAGGCGCGATCGCGCCGCGGTCTGACGCAAGTGCCGCGAACGACGAAGCTCCGCTTCGGCGGCAACCTTTTCAATCGCCAGCGACAAGTCGCCTTCGTCGAGCGGCAGGGGTAGATAGTCCATGGCGCCCTGCTTGATCGCGTCGACCGCCTTGGCGATCGTCGGATTGGAACTGGTCGCGATGACCGCAAGCCAGCGGCCTTCGCGGTTCAGCAGGCCCATCAGGCCCGACACTCCCTCCGCGCATGGCCTCTTCCAGCGCCACCACCACCCCGCCTTCAGGAGCGAAGGACGCGAGTTCGGCGGGGTCGGAATAGACCTCGGCGTGATGTCCCAGCGCGTAAGCGCAACGCGCTATCTGGGCCCGGCGGCCATGGTCGCTGTCCAGCACATGGATGGGTAGTCGCGTGGTCATGAGCGGATTCGACCCCAGATCGTGGGGTCGTGCCAGCGCGATCAGCGTGAAAATGGACACATAAACTAGGTAATTATACGTATCATCGGGCACCAACGAACGGAACCAGCGGGATCATATTACCTCCATTACGGAGCGATCCCCTAGACGATTTCCCCCTATTCCACGGCGACCACGTCCTTCGTGTCCTCGAAACTATAGTCTGGCAGCGAATGAAATGCGTCGCGCAACGCCTTGCCCCAGCTGGATGAAATCGACTTGAAATAGGGATCGTTCGCCAAGATGCGGCGCTGTTGGAGCGGTTCGAAACGATCGCGCTCGATCACCAGCAGGTCTAGCGGCAGGCCGACGGACAGGTTTGCGGCCAGCGTGGAATCGAAGCTGACCATCATCAGCTTGACCGCATCCTCGAAGCTCATTGCCCGGTCGTAGCCGCGCAGAATGATCGGACGGCCATACTTGGTCTCGCCGATCTGGAAGAACGGGGTGTCGAAGCTGGCCTCGATGAAGTTGCCTTCGGGATAGATCATGAAAAGCCGCGGCTCCATGCCCTTGATCTGCCCGGCGACGATGATCGAGGCGGTGAAGCGCGGCCCCCCGCCCTGTCCGTCGGACATCTGGCGCGAGCGGATCGTCTCGTTGAGGAGGTTGCCGACCTGGGTCGCAACCTGGAACATCGTCGCCGCTTCGAGCACCGAAGGGCGGCGTTCGTTGGGGGCCTTGGTCCGCTCCTCGAGTTGGCTGATCACCGCCTGAGTGGTCGCGAGGTTGCCCGCGGTCATGATCGCCACGATCCGCTCGCCCGGCACGCACCAGTGGAACATCTTGCGAAACACGGAGATATTGTCGACGCCCGAGTTGGTGCGGGTGTCGCTCATCATCACCAGGCCCTTGTCGAGCGTCATCCCCACGCAATAGGTCATCGCAACTCTCCACCCGTCCGAATGCCCTCGGCGGCTACTGTTCCACGTGCTGCCGTTCGACTGCAAGCCGAACGTGCATCGACGCATCGCCCCCGCCATAGCTGATTCCGGTGACAGGCGCCGCCTCGCGGTAGTCGCGACCGGTGGCGACGCGGACATAGCGCGGATCGGGACTGATCCCGTTCGAAACGTCGAATCCGACCCAGCCGAGCCCGTCGATGTGCGCTTCCGCCCAGGCGTGACTCGCTTCCTGTTCGATCCGGTCGTCCATCATCAGGTACCCTGAGACGTAACGCGCCGGAATCCCCAGCATCCGTGCGCAGCCGACGAAGATCTGGGCGTGGTCCTGGCAGACTCCCCGCCCCCCGACCAAGGCCTCCTCTGCGGACGTCTCGGCGTCGGTGTGGCCTGCCGCATATTCCACCGTAGCAATCACCGCAGCCGACATCCTGTGCAGAGTGGTGACGTGGTCGTCCTCGACCGGCAGCGAGGAAACCAGCGCGCGCATCCGCGGGCCGGGCCGCGTCGCGGCGGTGTTGTCGAGGAAGTGCCACAGCGGCAGGTGCCCGGCATGGCGGCCAATGACCCCGGCCTGGTCTGCCGTCCGCACTGCGCCGCGGCAGGTGACGGTCAACTCTCGCGTTCCCTGGTCGAGCGCGATCAGCGTCGTCCGGTTGTGGTTCTGATCCTCGTACTCGGCCTCCACCGTGGCGCCTTGCAGCGTCATCTCCCAATCGAGGATCGACTGGCCAGAGGTCGCCTTCGGGGTCAACCTCAACCGCTGAAGCCCGTGCGCAACAGGTTCGTCGAAACGGTACCTGGTCTGGTGATCGATCGTGAGAAGCAAGGTGCGGCCTTTTGTCTTTATTCGGTGAAACGGTAATCGCGCTGGACTTGCGCGGCCAGCGCCTGGTTGCGGGCGATGAACCCGCCGATGAATTCGTGGAGGCCGGTCTCGAAGATTTCCTCGATCCGCCCCTGGCCGACCAACCCGGCGGATTCGGCCAGCATTGCGTGGCACGGCATCGCATTGCCGTAATCGCGTTCGAGGCTGGCGAGGTTCGAGCTTATCTTCGAGTAGCAGAACGCCAAACTGCGCGGAAACCGGCCATCGAGGATCAGGAACTCGGCGATCGAGCGCGGGTCCATCCGCCCGGCATTAAGCCAGCGATACGCGCGCTCGGCCGAAACCGAGCGCAGGACGTTGTCCCACTGAACATTGTCGAGGCTCGATCCGACGTACGAGACCGCGGGCAGCAGCACGTAGTACTTCACGTCCAGGATCCGCGCGGTGTTGTCGGCACGCTCGATGAACTTGCCGAGCCGGGCGAAGTTGTAGATCTCGTTGCGCAGCATGGTACCGTCCATGGCCCCGCGCACCTGGGTCGACTGGCGGCGGACGAGGTCGAGCACACCGCCCAGGCTGTTCTCGCGGACTGGGCGGGTGAGCGCGTCGGACAAGCGCATCCAGGTCTCGTTGATCGCCTCCCACACCTCGCGGGTGAGACCGGCGCGGACCATCCGGGCATTGGTCCGCGCGGCCTCGATCATTCGCAGCACGCTTTCGGAATTGTTCTTGTCGCGCAGGATCCAGTTGAACACCTGGACCCCGGCGTAAGTGCCATTCCTCGCCTCGTAAGCCGCTCGCTGGCCGATCGTGACGATGACCGAGCGCCATTCTTCCTCGCTGGTGGCGACATTGCGGGTCAGCGCCATGCGGAACCCCGCATCGAGCAGCCGCACGGTGTTCTCAGCCCGCTCGAGATAGCGGAACAGCCAGAAGATGCCGTTGGCCGTGCGACCTAGCATCGAGGCATCTCCCGGCGCCCCGACTTCCGATGGCGAGCAAGAAACATCAGTCTTCCAGCACCCAGCTGTCCTTGGTGCCCCCCGCCTTGCGACGAATTGACCACAAGGCTGCCCTTCTTCAGCGCCACCCGGGTCAGCCCGCCCGGGGTGATCTCGATCCCCCGCGGCGAGACCAGCACGAACGGGCGCAGATCGACGTGGCGCGGAGCGAGGCCTGAGCGGGCGAAGGTCGGCACCGTCGATAGCGCCAGCGTCGGCTGGGCGATGTAGTTGTCGGGCTTGGCCTTGAGCTTGGCGCGGAACGCCTCGATCTCCTTGGCCGACGACGTCGGCCCGATCAGCATCCCGTAGCCACCCGAACCGTGGACTTCCTTGACCACCAGTTCGGCCAGGTGATCGAGCACGTAGGCGAGCAGATCCTTCTCTGCGCAGCGCCAGGTCTGAACGTTGTGAAGGATCGGCTTCTCGCCGGTGTAGAACTCGACGATCTCGGGCATGAAACTGTAGATCGCCTTGTCGTCGGCGATGCCCGTCCCCGGCGCGTTGGCCAGGGTGATTCCCCCGGCGCGGTAGATGTCCATGATCCCCGACGGGCCGAGCACCGACCTGTGGTTGAAGGTCAGCGGATCGAGCCACTCGTCATCGACCCGGCGATAGAGCACGTCGACCGGCTGGTAGCCTTGCGTGGTGCGCATCGCGATGCGTCCGCCCTCGACCCGCAGATCGCTGCCCTCGACCAGTTCGGCGCCCATCTGATCGGCGAGGAAGGCGTGCTCGAAGTAGGCCGAATTGTAGATGCCGGGGGTCAGGACCGCGACCACCGGGTTGTGCCCCGCGGCGGCCGCGGGCGCGCAGGCGGCCAGGCTGCGGGCAAGGCGGCGCGGGTAGTCCGAAACGTCGCGCACCCGCACGTGGGTGAAGAGTTCGGGGAACATCGCCATCATCGTCTCGCGGTTCTCGAGCATGTACGACACCCCGCTGGGAGTGCGGGCGTTGTCCTCGAGCACCATGAAATCGTCTTCGCCGGTGCGCACCAGGTCGATCCCGACGATGTGGGTATAGACCCCGCCCGGCGGGGTGAACCCCACCATCTGCGGCAGGAACGCCTCGTTCCCGCGCAGCAGCGGCTCGGGCAGGCGCCCGGCGCGGACGATCTCCTGGCGGTGGTACAGGTCGTGGAGGAACGCGTTGAGCGCGCGCACCCGCTGCTCGATCCCGCGTTCCAGCTTGCGCCACTGGCGCGCCGAAATGATCCTCGGGATCATGTCGAACGGGATCAGCCGCTCCTCGGCGTCGTCCTCGCCATAGACGTTGAAGGTGATGCCGGTACGGCGAAAGGTCCGTTCGGCCTCACCCGCCTTGCGCCGCAGGACCGCGCGATCCTGCTGTTCGAACCAGTTGCAGTATTCGGCATAGGCGGGGTGGATGCCGCCATCGGCATCGTGCATCTCGTCGTAAACCGACGGTCTGGTCAATGGCTGAGCCCCATCGCGCCATCACGGCCAAGCGACAGCCGCCTGTCAAGTCATTGCGTGCTGCAAATGCGAAAACAGCGGCCTTCCCTGTCGCGGGCTCCAGCTCAGCCGCCGGCGAAGCGGCTTAGCTGATCGGCGACCGTCTCCACCGCACGGGGGTGGCTGGCGAACCCGAGGTGGGTGCAGCGCACCGCGACCGCGGCATCGCGTTCGCCTGCCCGCCCGCGCGCCGCGCGGCGCCACGATCCCGTCGCGCGCGCTCCACAGGGCGATCGTCGGGACGGGCGGCTTGACCGCGTAGTCGCCCGGGACCGGAGGTTCGGCCACGTCGTGCCCGGTGATCCAGTGATAGGCACGCCAGGCGTTGTTTGCGTGAAGATCGCCCGAGAACGGGGTACCCATGGTCACCACCATGGCGACCGCGTGCGGCACCCGCTTGGCCGCTTCGCGCGCATAGAGCCCGCCCAGGCTCCACCCGACGAGCGCGACCGGCCGACCTTGCCGCGCCGCCGCCTCCTCGATCCGCGCGCAAAGGCGATCGAGCTGTTCGGGAGTGCCGCCCAGGTTCCAGCCCAGACCCCAGTCCTCGACCCAGTGGCCCGCCGCGCGCAAACCCCGGCGCATCCGATACATCCGCGCCGGGTGGGTGGCGAACCCGGGCAACAGCATGACCGGGAGCCCGGCGGCGGAGGCCGGTGTCATCGGCACCGGCGAGCGACGCCACGCCAACCACGATTCCAACCCGGAACGCAGCTCTCCGAACATCAGGCGTCGCGGCGGCGGCACGACACCGGCCGGCTGCGGACGCCGTGCGAGCGCCGAACGGCGAACCACCTCGGCGCGAAAGGCGGCCAATGCCGGCCATGCCGATAGCGAGAACGAGCGCCGACGGGGAAGTGCGAAAGTGGCCATCACCGACCAATAAGCACAACTCCGCCTAAAGTTTCACAAATCTGTCTCGCTTTCACATAACCGTCATTTTTCGGCCGGTCATTTCTTCGCCGGACCCGCCGGACAATCGCCGATCCGGGTCGTTTCCAGCTCCATCGCGATGTTTGCGTTGCCCATTGGCGACTTGTCGTTCCTCTGCTCGACGTTCACGTTGACCTTGCTGCCGGTGCGGCTGACCGTGCCGTTCATCGTCATCTTAGCCGATCCACCCTCGCCCGCCTTGCAAGTCATGATCGCGTCGATGGTGTTGGCCGAGGCGTCGAAGCGATCGTACTTGCAATCGCCCTGCGCGCCCTTCTTGAACATCTCGGCAAAGCCCTTCTCGGTGTCAGCCTTGCTCAGGCAGTATTCGAGGTTGGCGCCTTGGCCCTGCATCATCTTGCGGATCTGCGCGACCATTTCGGGCGGCGCGCCGGGCACCTCGAACTTGGTGATCTTGGTGGTCTGCTTGTACTGGCCCGGATCGGGCCGCTCGAGTTGCGCCGCCTCGGCCTTGGCCTGCTCCATCGACTTGGGGCCCTTGTCGGCCTTGTCGCAGGCGCCGAGCGCAAGAACGGCAAGCGCCAGGCTGGGCAGCGTGAACGAACGTATCATCAACATTTCTCCCTTCGCCGGGCATAGCGCGCAGCGTCCGTCGCGAAGCAGGCTAGAGTCTTTTCGGTTCGGTTGGAAGCGGCTACGCTGACGTCCGAGCGGGGCGATGGAGCGCACGATGACGACCGCCACCACTCTCGTCCGCCACGTAGCCCTGATCGCGACGACCGCCCTGGCCGGATGCGGCGGAGGCGGAAGCGCGCCACCTGCGCTGCCCGCCAACACCGCGCCCACCTTTACCTCGGCGGCGAGCGTCACCGTGCTCGAAAATACCGCCGGCGCGGTCTACACCGCCGCCGCCAGCGATGCGCAAAACGGTCCCCTGACGTTCGCCATCGCCGGCGGGGCCGACGCCGCCCAGTTCACCCTGTCGTCGGGCGGACAACTCGCGTTCCGTACCCCGCCCGATTTCGAGGCGCCGGCGGATTCCGACCGCGACAACGTCTACCGCCTCCAGCTCAGCGTCTCGGATGGCCGCGCCCAGACGACGCTCGACGTCGCGGTGACCGTGACCGACGCCGGGGGCGGCACCTTCCGGGTGCGGCGTGCGGGAACGGGCTTCGTCCAGCCGCTCTATCTGGCCGGCATTCCCGACAATTCGGGACGAGTGCTGGTGGTGGAGCAGGCCGGTCGCATCCGCATCCTCGATCCCGCAACCGGTGCGATCGCGGCAACCCCGTTCCTCGATATCCGCGGGACGATCAGCAGCGACGGCGAGCGCGGTCTGATCGGGCTGGCACTCGCGCCAGACTTCGCGAGCAGCGGGACATTCTTCGTCTATCTGACCAACCTGGCGGGCGACACCGAGGTCCGCCGCTACCGTACGTTTGCCGCCAACCGCGATCAGGCCGACCCGGCGACCGCAGATTTGATCCTGACCTTCGCCCAGCCCTTCGCCAACCACAATGGCGGATGGATCGAGTTCGGCCCCGACGGTTTCCTCTACATCGCCAGCGGAGACGGCGGCAGCGGCGGCGATCCGCAAAACAACGCGCAGAACACCGCCTCGCTGCTCGGCAAGATGCTGAGGATCGACGTCGCTTCGGACGCTTTCCCGGCCGATCCGGCGCGCGACTATGCCATCCCCGCTAGCAACCCATTCGCCACCAGCGGCGGCGCGCCCGAGGTCTACGCGTTTGGCTTGCGCAATCCGTTCCGCAACAGCTTCGATCCCGCCACCGGCAACCTCTATCTCGGCGATGTCGGCCAGGCCGCGATCGAGGAGATCGACCTGATTCCGCCCAACCGCCCGGGCCTCGACTTCGGCTGGGCGCGGCTCGAGGGCACGCGCACGTTCAACGGCACGCCGCCGCCAAATGCCGTTCCTCCGGTCGCCGAATACGCCCATGGCACGGGGCCCGTGCAGGGCGATTCGGTCACCGGGGGGTATGTCTATCGCGGCCCGGTCGAGAGCTTGCAGGGCCAATACATTTTCGGCGACTTCGTCCGCGGCCGTTTGTGGAGCATCCCCGCGACCAGCCTGGTGTTCGGGCAGACGTTCGCGGCCTCCAGCTTCACCCTGCGCAACGCCGATTTCACCCCCGACGCCGGGGCAATCGGCAACATCGCGAGCTTTGGCCAGGACCAACGGCGAAACCTCTACATCGTCGATTACGACGGCGAGATTTTCGTGATCGAGGGGGCCTAGCGCAAGGATTCTACTTTCCTACGGCCGCCGATTGCGCGCAGGGTCGCCGCCGCTCTTTCCCATCGTCGGCATTGGTGCATCGAGGCCCGCTTGGGCTGGCCGGACGAGCGCGCCGCCTCTCCAGCCAGCGCACCGCGAATGGTCACAACTCCGGTCTCGCCGGACAACGCGGTTCCCGGCAAAAAAGCCTCTGAAACAGGGGTTTATTGCGGAACAAATCCTGCAAAGGTCACAGAGTTTCGCACGCCGTTTGGCGTCCAGCGCCGTGGAAGATTGCGGAACCAACGCGGAACGCCCATATCGCCGGCATGGCCGAACTCGTCATTCGTCGCGGGCTGGAAGAGCCCGACACCAGCGCCGCTTTCGTTCCGCACAAGCCCGCCCGGCCGGACAAGGCCGACGGAGGGAAGCGGTTCAAGATCGTCTCCGAATACCAGCCCGCGGGCGACCAGCCGACCGCGATCGCGGACCTGATCGAAGGGATCAAGGCTGACGATCAGACCCAGGTGCTGCTCGGCGTGACCGGCAGCGGCAAGACTTTCACCATGGCCCAGGTGATCGAGGCGACCCAGCGCCCGGCGCTGATCCTAGCGCCCAACAAGATTCTCGCCGCGCAGCTCTATGGCGAGTTCAAGAGCTTCTTTCCCGACAACGCGGTCGAGTATTTCGTCAGCTACTACGACTATTACCAGCCCGAAGCCTACGTGCCCCGCAGCGACACTTACATCGAGAAGGAAAGCTCGGTGAACGAGGCGATCGATCGGATGCGCCATTCGGCCACTCGCGCGCTGCTCGAACGCGACGACGTCATCATCGTCGCTTCGGTCTCGTGCCTCTATGGCATCGGCTCGGTCGAGACCTATTCCGCGATGATCTTCGACCTGAAGAAAGGCGCGACGGTCGATCAGCGCGAGATCGTGAGGAAGCTCGTCGCGCTGCAATACAAACGCAACGACGCCGCGTTCCAGCGCGGCAATTTCCGTGTGCGCGGCGACAGCCTGGAGATTTTCCCCTCGCATTATGAGGACATGGCCTGGCGGATCAGCTTCTTTGGCGACGAGATCGAGGACATCGCCGAGTTCGACCCGCTGACCGGCAAGAAGGGCGCCAGCCTCAATTCGGTTCGGGTCTACGCCAACTCGCACTACGTAACCCCCGGCCCAACGCTCCAGCAGGCGGCGCAGGCGATCCGCTTCGAGTTGACCGAGCGGCTCAAGGAACTGGAGGCCGAGGGCAAATTGCTCGAGCACCAGCGGCTCGAGCAGCGCACCAACTTCGACCTCGAGATGATCGCTGCCACCGGAAGCTGCGCGGGGATCGAGAACTACAGCCGGTTCCTCACCGGCCGCCTGCCCGGCGAACCACCGCCGACGCTGTTCGAATACCTCCCGGAAAACGCGCTGCTGTTCGTCGACGAAAGCCACCAGACGGTGCCGCAGATCGGGGCGATGGCCAAGGGTGACCACCGCCGCAAGATCACCCTGGCCGAATACGGCTTTCGCCTGCCCAGCTGCATCGACAACCGTCCGCTGCGCTTCAACGAATGGGACGCGATGCGACCGCAGACCGTCGCGGTCTCGGCCACGCCGGGCGGTTGGGAGATGGAGCAATCGGGCGGTATCTTCGCCGAGCAGGTTATCCGCCCGACCGGGCTGATCGACCCGCCGGTGGAGATCAAGCCGGTCGAGGACCAGGTCCAGGACTGCATCGAGGAATGCCGCAAGACCGCCGCGATGGGCTTTCGCACGCTCGTCACCACGCTGACCAAGCGGATGGCCGAAGATCTTACCGAGTTCATGCACGAGGCCGGGCTGCGGGTGCGCTACATGCACTCGGACGTCGAAACGCTGGAACGCATCGAGCTGATCCGCGATCTGCGGCTGGGGGTCTATGATGTGCTGGTCGGCATCAACCTGCTGCGCGAAGGGCTCGACATCCCCGAATGCGGGCTGGTCTGCATCCTCGACGCCGACAAGGAAGGGTTCCTGCGCAGCGAAACCAGCCTGATCCAGACGATCGGCCGCGCCGCGCGCAATGTCGAGGGCCGCGTGATCCTCTACGCCGACCGGATGACCGGCAGCATGGAACGCGCCATCGCGGAGACAGATCGCCGCCGCCAGAAGCAGCACGAGTTCAACCTCGCCAATGGCATCACCCCGGCGACGATCAAGCGCGGTATCCAGGACATCGTCGCGCATACCGCGAGCCGCGACGGGGTGCTGGTCGAAATCGACGACCCCGAACGCAACAACCTCGTCGGCCACAACCTGCGCGGATACATCGAGGATCTGGAAAAGCGAATGCGCGCGGCGGCCGCCGACCTGGAGTTCGAGGAGGCAGGGCGATTGAGGGATGAAATCCGGCGCCTGGAAGCGGACGAACTCGGTTTGCCGAAGGCGCACGAGCAAGCGAAAGCGCCCAAGGTGGGGCGAAGCAACGAAGGCAAGCCGGGGACGCGAAAGGGGCGGTTCGGGAAGGCGAGCAAGATGAAATGGGGGAGGTGATCGCGCGAGCGTTGGCCTGTGCCGCCGTTCTGACGTCGCTCGCTCTTGCCGACTGCGGCAAGGGCAATGCGGGCAAGGATGAGCCGATCCGCGTTCCGTTGGCGACGGTGTCGGCTGCCGCCAAAGCGCCAGTGGCGACGGGTCCTGCCGGCTGGACCCATGCGCAGTCGGCCAGGGCGGCGTGGTTCGGTCCGGCCGACGCCCCGGCCCTGCTCGCGATCTCGTGCGAGGGGTGGGAGAAGCACGCCGCCCGGCTGTTGATCGTGCGGTTCGCGGCCGCCGACAAGGGAGCACAGGCGCTGTTCGCGATCCAGGGATCGAAAGGCATTTTGCGCTTACCGGTGAGCGCGGTGAAGATCGGCAAGCAGGGGGTATGTCTGGCGCGGCATTCTCGACGCCGCCGATCCGCGGGCCGAGGTGCTGCTCGGCGCAGGGCTCAAGGCCACCGTGCCGGGGGGCGGCGAACTGATTCTCCCGCCGATGGGCGTGGCGGGGGCGGTGGTGAGCGAATGCGTTTCCGCCGCGGCTCAGACCTTGCCGAACCGTGCTTCGAACCCCGCCACATCGCCCGCGGCCAGATAGCCCGCCTGCTCGACCCAGTTGTCGCGCGCGATGCGGCCCTGGAAGGCGCCCAATTGGGGATCGATCCGGGCGATGTCCGCCTCGCCCCATGCCGCGATCTGGTCGAACCGGGTGACGCCCAGGCTGCGCAGCAGCGTGGCGATCTTGGGTCCGAGTCCCTTGATCCGGGTCAGGTCGTCGCCATCGCCGGCCGCTTCAGCGGAAGTCACCGCCGCGGCGACCACTTCGGCCACCCCGCCCAAGAGCTCGGCTGCAGGTGGCGATACGACCACGGGCGGCGCATCGACCAGCAACGTGTTGCGCGCGGCGGGGGCGGATCCGGGGTGAGAACGTCGGCCGTATCGGCGCGCACCCGCTCTGGCTTGCGCCGCAGCAGCCGCCACGCGACCAGCAGCACCAACGCGAGTATCGCGCCGAGGATCAACGCTTCGCTCGAACTCAACTGAGGCATCGTTCTGTCCGCCACCTGTAATTGTCACCGGCCTTCAAGCAACAACCTCCGCTCATGTCGAGCGAAGTCGAGACGTCTGCGCGCCATGGATCGACTTCGCTCGACACGAGCGGGTTCTGGTTCAAAACGCCGTTCGCCGGTCAGCGCACCGCGACATCGTTGCCGCGGGTATCCAGCGATCCGGCGATGCCGACCAGCTTGGCGAACTCCTGCCGGTAATAGTCGCGCTGACCATCGGCGAGCGCGGCGATTCCGGCATAGGTCAGGTTGCCCAGCAGCGGATCGCCGCGCAGCTTCTGCCCGAACGCGGCGACTGCGGTGGCGAAGGCCATGTCGCCCCGCGGAGCTCCGGCGCTGGCCAACAGAGCCGCCGGAACCGCGCGTTCGATCAGCTTCGAGGTGGTGTCGTCAGGCAACTTGTAGCGCAGCTTGACGAAGGCCAGTTCGCGCGGTTTCGCTTCAAATCTATTTCCCGGATCAGAATAGCGATGCGGGTCGAGCCAGCCTTGGGCGCCGCGTGGCACGATCTCGTAGATCGCGGTCACCTGGTGCCCGGCACCAATGTCGCCCGCATCGACCTTGTCGTTGTTGAAATCCTCCTCGCGGAGCTCGCGGTTTTTCGTACCCGAGCAGGCGGTATTGCGCGACGGCGGCCGGATTGAACTCGACCTGGATTTTCACGTCCTTGGCGATCGTGAACAACGTCGAGCTCATCTGCTCGGCCAGCACTTTGCGCGCCTCGAGCGCACTATCGATATAGGCGTAGTTGCCGTTGCCGTGGTCGGCGACCTGCTCCATCATCGCCTCGTTGTAGTTGCCCTGCCCGAAGCCGAGCGTGGTCAGGGTGACGCCCGCATCGCGCTCCTTCTCCACCATCGCGATCAGCGCCTTGCTGTCGCTGACCCCGACGTTGAAGTCGCCGTCAGTGGCAAGGAGGATGCGGTTGACTCCGCCTTTGATGAAGTTGTCGCGCGCCACCTGGTAGGCGAGCTGAAGCCCGGCCCCGCCAGCGGTCGATCCGCCCGCCGAGAGCCGGTCGAGCGCGGAAACGATCTCGCGCTTGTCACCGGTCGCCGGGAGCACCAGTCCGGCCGCCCCCGCGTAAACGACGATCGAGACCTTGTCTTGCGGACCGATCTGGTCGGCAAGCCCAGCCAGCGCGGTCTTGACCAGCGGCAACTTCTCGGGCTCGCCCATCGATCCCGAGACATCGACCAGGAACACGAGGTTGGCGGGCGGACGCGCACTGCGCGGCAGGTCATACCCGCGAAGGCCGATGCGCAGCAGCCGGGTGGCCGGGTTCCACGGCGTTGCAGCGACATCGGTGGTCACGCTGAACGGCGTCTCGCGCGTGGCGGGCAGCGGATAATCGTAGCGGAAGTAGTTGACCAGTTCCTCAGTGCGCACCGCGTCCGCCGGGGGCAGCTGACCCTGGCTGAGGAAGCGGCGGCTGTTGGCGTAGGCGCCGGTATCGACATCGACGGAGAAAGTCGAAACCGGATCGGAAGCGGCGAGATGGACCGGCGACACCGTCCTGCCGTCATAGCGCTCTCGGCCAGGGTTGGCCGGAACGACGACCGAGGGAACATAGGCGGGAGTGGGCAGGGCCAGCTTGCTGCCGCGCTCGGCGCGGAAATCGCGCGCGACTTTCTGCGCGGTGACTGTAACCGGGGCGGATTGCAGGTTCGGCTGGACCTGCGCCTGCCCGGAGACGACCATGTTCGCACTCGCATCGGCGGCGTAGACTGGCGGAGGGAGGTGCCGGCGATGGGAGCGGCGGCAGTGGCTCGTTGCCGGCCACCTCGCCCTCGCCCGCCTTGTCTCCGGTCATGACGATCCCTGTCGTTGTTCGACGATCGCGTGGCGCAGCTCGCCAGGATAACGGCAAGCAGGGTGGTGGATACGATTGGCGCGATTCGCATCGGTCTGTCCCTTCCCGAACGTGACGAACGGGAAGACACGGTTTTGCCCGTGAATGCCGACTGAATGGTGCTCAGCCGCGACGAACCGTTGCGCGGTTCAGCCCTTAGCGCGCTTGAACAGCACCCGGTCCTCGGGACCGAAGCCGCGCCGCCAGATCACCACGCCATAGGCCAACAGGATCGCGGGGATGCCGAAAATGAGCTCGGCCCACTCGGGCAGGCGCGTAACGACCCAACCGACCAGCACCGCCGGGACCGTCGCCCAGATCAGCGCCCAGCGCCAGTTGGTGATCGAGTGTTGGAGAATGCCGCGCAACAACAAGGCCTTGGCGACCGACGAGAACGCCAGCGCGACGAACAACGCACCTGCGGCCGCGGCGGCCTTGTACAACGGGGGCAGCGACCAAAGTTCGGCGGCGTCGATCAGCAGCACGGTCAGGCCCGCCTGGATCACGATGGCTATGATCGAGATTGCCAGATTGCGGACGGGCGCGACATAGATCAGCGCGGCTTCGGCAACCACCGCGGTGGCTGCGGCCACTTCGCGAGCGAGCAGGTTGAGCGCGCCGGTCCCGCCGACGAAATCCCGACCGACGAGGCCCATCACGCCCACGCCGGGGATTCCCAAGGCCAGGGCGATTCCCGCCTGCGCGGCGGTGATCCAGAAACCTACCTGGCAAACCTGCTTTGCGATGGCCCCGTAATCCTTGGTCTTCAGGCTGCTGGTGATCACCGGCCCCAGGATCGGCTCGAAACTCGTCTTGAGCTTCTGCGGCAGGCTGGCGACCTGCTGCGCGGCCCAATAGACCCCGACGATCGACGGGTTGGTCAGCATGCCGAGCAACAGGATGTCGATCTTGCGGGTTCCGGATTCGACCAGATCGGCCCCGGCGATCGGCAAGTTGAGCAGCGCCTGGCGGCCGAGGATAAGCGGATGCGGCTGCCAGTCGCGGGGCATGCCATAGCTTTTGACCAGCGCGACCATCGCCACCAGCATCGCCGCGGTGATCGACAGGAAATAGGCCGCGACCATCCCGGTTTGCGGGATCACAAACCACAAGGTCCCCGCCGCGATCGACAGCACCCACGGCTCGACCAACGAACGCGCGCGCGGACGGTAGTGGCGATGTCATAGCGGAACGCCAGCGCGGCCAGCGCAATGTCGCCGGCCGCGATCGGGAAGATCACCAGCGGCAGCAGCCGCTCGATCGGATCGACCGTACCGCTGGGAAACAGCACCACCGGAAAGGCGTAAAGCAGCGCGGCCAGTGCAAGTGAGACGCCCAGGCTCACGAACAGTCCGTCAGCGACGATGCAGGCGGCCGCGCGATCGTCCTTCTGAAGCAGCTGGGCCAACCCACGTTTCGGCCAAGGGTGGCGATCTGCGCGGCGATTTCCACTGCGACGACCGCTGATGCAAAACGGCCGAGGTTTTCCTTGCCGTAGAGCCGCCCGGCGATGAACAGGAACGGCAGGGCGCGCCGCCAGGCGCAACAGGAAGCCGAGGGAAGTTCGTGTGCGCCCACCCTTGGCCAGCGCGGCGATGTCGGTGGAACCGGGGACAGGCGGACCGGAAGCTGAGGCGTCTCGACCAGCTCAATCGCCCCGTTCGGCGCGCAACGGACGGGCGAGCAGGCGGGCCACGACCTCGCGCGCGCGGGTGCTTCACCCAGCGAGCGCGCAGACCCCGGACGATCGGCATGTCGATCCCCCGATCGATCGGCGGGATTCCGGCGAGCACCGGCGCGGTGCGCGCCCTCGGCCACCGTGCTGCGGTTGGCCAGGACGTCGGCCGTCGCCGCGCCCCTCGCCCAGCGCCTTGCCCAGCGAAAGTTATAGCGGCTCGCGGTCGACGAGCAGGTCAGAACCAGATCGCCCAGCCCGCTCAACCCCGAAAGGCGTCTCCGCCCGCGCCCCCAAAACCAGCCCGAAACGCAGCATTTCGGCAAAGCCGCGGCTGATCAGGCGCCGCGCGCGCGTTCTGGCCGAGCTGGAGCCCGTCCCACCCCGCAGGCGATCGCCAGCACGTTCTTGACCGCGCCGCCGATCTCCGCGCCGCGTGACGTCATCGGAATAGGAGCGAACGAGGGCCGGGCCATGGCGACCGACAGCCGCCCCCCCACTGCTCCTCGCCTCCCGCACAGGCCAGCGTCACCGCAGTCGGTAGCCCGGCGGCGACTTCGTGCGCGAAAGTCGGGCCGGAGAGCACTGCCAGGCGGCAATCGGGCGCGGCGTCGTGCGCAACCCGGGCCATCAGGCGTCCGCTGCCCGCTTCCGATCCTCGAGCACAGCACCAGGTCGCATTCTCCCCCGTGCGCGGCAGCTCGGGCGGAGGATGCGGCCGAGATGTTGCGCGGGGGTCACCAACAGAACGGTCGGGTCGTATCGGCGAGGTCGCCCAGATTGCCCGTCGCGACGCCCGATGCTTCGCGACAGGCTCGCGCTTGGCAGGAACACGGGGATTGCCATTGCTCGGCCCTTCAGCCGCGCGACCACCCCTCCAGGCTCCCAGAGCAGCATCGGTGCCTATGTCTTGTGCGCGGAGCCTGGCCAGCGCCGTGCCCCCCGCTCCCCCTCCGACGACCCCCAGGGCCGCACTCATGCCTTGACCCCTGCGCCGCGCACCGCCTCGGCGGTCGGGTCGAGCGGCCAGCGCGGGCGAGCCATGGCGTCGAGCGGATCGGCGTATCCCGCTGCCACCGCGCCGCCGCCCCCCAGCCCCAGGCGATCATCGCCGCGTTGTGCGGTGCACAAGGCGGTGCGGCGGTGCATCGAATCGCAGGCCGTGCATTCCGCCGCGAGCGCCGACGCGGCGCGATGGCAGCATTGGCGGCGACCCCGCCGGCGACGACCAGCGCGCTCATCCCGGAAAGGCCGCCCAGCGCGATGCGCGTGCGATCCACCACGCAATCGATTGCGGCCTGCTGGAACGAGGCGGCGACGTCGGCGGGGTCCCTCCACCGCCCTGCACGATCCGCGCCACAGCGCTCTTGAGCCCGGCGAACGAGAAGTTGCCGTCGCCCGAGCCCCACGGTGGCCGGGGGAAATCTGATCGCGCGAGGTTCCCTTGCCTCGCCAGCTTCTCCACCGCTCGGCGGCCCGCCGGGATGCCAAGGCCCAGCAGCTTGGCGGTCTTGTCGAACGCTTCTCCCAGGGCATCGTCGATCGTGGTCGCCAACCTGCGATTAGTCTCCCACCCACGGACCTCGAGCACCCTGGCAATGCCGCCGCCAACAGCAGACAATAGGGATGGGCGAGCGCCGGGATCGGCCAGCCGCGGCGACAGGGCGTGTGTCCCGAGATGGTTGACCAGGAGCAGCGGCTTTTGTCCAGCCATTGCCAGCGCCTTGGCCGCACCGTAGCCGACCATCACCCCGCCGATCAGCCCCGGCCCTGCGGTCGCCGCGGCGATGGCGTGGCGTCCATGTCGGACAGGTCAGCCCCACTCGGCCAGCGTCGCCGCGATCAACGGAGCGAGCTTCTCGACATGCGCCCCGCGCTGCGACTTCGGGAACCACCCCGCCAGAGCGGTGCCCTCGTCCTGCGAGGCAATGTGCTGGGCAAGGATTGCGGTGTTCAAGCGTCGGCGCGGACGTAACGACGATCGCCGCCGCAGTCTCGTCGCAGCTCGACTTATCCCAGGATCAGCGCCGTTGCGCGCGCCCTCAGAACGGAAATGGCCATTAGCACAACCCGCGCATGCCATCTTCGTCCGACCGCCCGCTCCGCCTCGGCACCCGCCTCGCTCGCCTCCCTCGCTCAGGCGGAGGAAACCCCGGGCGGCACAGGGTGTGCCGCCCCTCTGGCCCAGGGAGCAGTACGAGCTGGTAACGGTGATCGCCAGCGGCGACCGGGTGCAGGATCGCCCTCGTCGGAGATCGGCGGCGGCGCTGTGGACCAAGGAACTCGACGCGCGCGCAGCCGACGAGCGCCGGATCGATGCCCCGTGCATTCGATGAAAGGACGTCGAGACCGTGCGTCCCCGCTTTCGCTTACGATCGCCGCGATCCTGCCGCGCGAGGACGTGCGACGTGCTCGGTCGGCTGCCTCGATCGCCGCGGTCCCGGCCGGTGCGCGGGTCGGCACCAGCGCCCCGCGCCGCGCCGCCTCAGATGCTCCATGCCCGGCCCGACGTGACGGTCCTGACCTTCCGCGGCAACGTCTCGCCACGCGGATCGCCAAGCTGGCCCGCGGGCGAGGCCGACGTCACCCTGCTCGCCGCCGCGGGGCTGGCGCGGCTTCGGGCGAGAGGCGAGGTCGGCACGGCAGTGCGACGACTGGATGCCGCCCCGCGCGGCGCGCGATTTAGATTGAATGCCGCGCCATCCTTGGAAAAGCACAGGATGACCGGGATTTACGGTTACAGGTACGCTTGGCGCTGAACGCGATCGATCATCCCCGAGCCGCGCCGAAGTGGCGTAGCCGGAAGCGCGCGCTGCTCGCCGCTTTGGGCGGCAATTGCCACAGCCGGTGGCGGTGCTGTGCCGCCGGCGACGACAGGATCGACATGCGCGCCGCGCTGTTCAACGAGACAGCTGGCGCGGATCGCGACGATCCGGTACCGGTTTATGGCGGATGCGGACGGTCCGGCGCGGCTAGCCCGCAGATGCTGTCCGCGCTTCCGGTTGGGATCAACGCGCCTGTTCGCGGGACCGGGAGGGTGAAGCTGTTCTGCTGGTCTTTCGCCCGGAGCCTGGCAACGCCGCAACGTTGGCCGCGGCAAGGCCTTGGCGCTTCCGCTTATGGCGAACCACCGGATCGTTCCCAGGGCATGGGAAGGTCCGGCGGCAACCAGCTTCGATGCGCTGTTGATCAACAGCCAATGTTTGGCTTACGGCGGGTAAACTTGGCGCATATGCCTGCCGGCCTACGTCGTGGGCGAAGCGACTGCCGATGCCACGCCATGGCGGTTTCAGGTCAAGGCAATCGGCAGCGGCGGGTTGAGATCTGACCGCCCAGCTCGCACGCGATGGACGCCGCCGCGTTCTCCGCCTCGCCGGGCGAGCATATCCCCCTATCTTCCAGAGCCAGGCACGGTCATTCGAGACAGTGGTCGTGTACCAAGCCGAGCCGCTTGCGCTGAGCGGGGCTGGCGCCAGGTTGCTGGGCGAGGCGCTGTGGTTCTGCTCCACTCCGCTGCCGCAGCCCGCCATTTCGCTTCCGAGTGCAGGCGTTTGCGGATCGCGTGCGACAACATCGATCTCGCCTGCCTCGGCCCACAGATCCCTTAGACGGCAGGTTCAGGTGGGCGTCCGTCGCAGGCGCGGCACGGCCGGACGACGGCACTGCCTGGCCTTGGCCGCACGGATGTGTCCAGACTGCGCGCTTCGGGGGAAACGGACGCAAAAAACGGAATGCTGGATGATTATCTGAACCAGCCGTCGCGCGCTGCGGCGCCCAGGCCGGACGAGCGGATTGCTCATGCTAGCGCTGATTTGCGCGGTCGCGCTGGGCGGTGCAGCGGGCGGCCTTTGGGCGGCGAGCCGCCTGGGCTGGATCAGATTCAACCTCCGCAAACCGGCTACCGGCGCGACGGTTACGCGCCGTTCGCCTCCCAACGCCCCCCCCGCCGAGCGCGGCGGATCTTGAATCCCGCGCAAACTGCGCTGGGCGTGCGGATGGCCGAGCTCGGGCCCAGCGCATGACCGCTCAACCTCGAGCCGAAGCTGCATCCCGGGCAATGCCGCGCGTGCCGAAAGACTCCCTGATTGCCGCCGCAGCCAGCAGACGCAGTCCGAGCGAGCACCGTTGGGACGTTCTCCAGACCAGCTCAAATTGCGCTTCGGCAGCACTTATTAACGCGGTCACCACCCTGGTCCGAGGTATCGCGCGCTGGCGCGGTGACGGCGGTACTTGCCAGGCGGGGACTGGCGGCGTTGGAGCCACGCTGGTCGCGCCGCCACGCGACGATCAACGTGGTTTTTGCGGGTCCCGGACGAGGACTGGCGAGCCTGTTCGTGATCCGCCGCGCCAGCGTGCCCTCCCCCGCCCGCGCCCGAGCGGCGCCTATGGGCGCGCGCCGGACCCTGCAAACCGGGCGCGCCGAAGCCGCGATCGAGCGAAGTCCGGCGGATGCCGGGCCGCGCGACGCCGCGGGCAACCCTGGCTGGCGCTTGCCGAGCGCGTCCGCGCCCAGCGCGCGCTGGATCCTGATCGAAACCGCCGCGATCTCAGCGACCGCGCGACCTCAACGACGGCAGCGGCGGTGACCTGGCTGACCGCGCCAACGCTTAGATTAAAATCAACGCCATCGGTGCGCATCTTGCCGGCGTACCGCAGAAAAACGCCACCGCGGCCAGGATCACCATCGGATCGGACTAGCCACCAGTCCGCAGAATATTGCCAGGCAGAAGCTGACGAGCCGCGACGAAAGATACGGCGAGGCAGCGGCGTGGCGCGGAAGCGGACCAGTAAAGCCGCC